>NZ_CAXTTT010000046.1:43776-53501 GCF_964247315.1 uncultured Nostoc sp. | reverse complement strand
ACTTGCAGTGACAATCAGCTTGCTATCGGGGCTAAAACTGGCATTTCTGACTGAACCCTGATGCCCTGTAAGCTGCGTCCGTTCTTGAATCCCATCTAAAATTGTTTGTAAAGCTAATATGGGGCTGGCGACTGGATATTGTTCTAAAGGGCGACCATCCTTAACGAGTGACTGCAACCCTTGTGCTGCGCTCATAGCTGAGAGTAAAGCTTCTATTGATTGCAACTCAAACTGCTGTTGAGCTGCAACTCCCTCTCGCTCTAGCCTTGTGCCTTCTTGGGCTTCTTGAATAGTTTTGTTTGCCCAGGCTCCAGCTATTGCTGCTGATACCAATGTCAGAGCCAGCACGCCAAAACCAATGCGAACCATCTGTCTTGCCTGCTGTCCAGCTTTCATCAATCTTTGATACGCTGCTTCAGCTTCGCGGCTTTTACTAATGTAGTTCTTCTGCTGTTGGGTTGGTTGGGGTTGTTGAGCTGCACTAGAGACAAGCCATTGCTCTGCTGCGTCTAAATCAGTTCCACGTAGCAAAAAGCTGTCGTTACGTCCCTTGTTCTCCCACTCCAGCGCCCGAATTAGCAAGCGCGTATGCCCGTGCACATATTCTAAATTAGTATCAATTGCTTTAATTAGCTGGGGAAAAACAGTGTCAAAATTATCTTGTTCCCGAAAGAACAGCCAGTTGTGCTTGGCAAGGGCAGGATTAACCTGCTCCATGTCGAAGCCTTCTCGCCGCACAATTGGCACGAGACGCTTATTATTTTTGACTGCATGTTCAATCTCTTGATGGCAGACTTTAGAGGCAATGGAATCTGGGCTAATTACAAAGACAAAGGTGTTAGTTGCTTCAATCCCCGCTTCAATTTCTGCCCACCAGTCAGCAGTCAAAGGAATATCTTTCCAGTCAACCCAGGTTTCACGGTTCTGAGCTTTGAGGGCGTTTTGGAGAGTAACGACAAACTCCTTGTCCCGGCGCGAATAGGAGATAAAAACATCTGTCATCTGATTTGCTCAGTCTGCGTCTAGGTTAATTTAAACTGGCGAAAGTACTATAAGGTGTGTTTTATTTTTTATTCATAAGCGCTGTGTAAATTTAATTTTCCTAGAACTTATGCACTGAAGTCTGAAAGGGTGCATACCAGTTTTTATTTTTTAATGAGAAAATAATTTTGATTGCGCTCTGTAGAGACGGCGATTTATCGCGTCTTTTTAACGTGTTAATCTTTTAGACGCGATAAATCGCGTCTCTACATGAGATAAATCGCGTCTCTACATGAGGGCTTTGTTGCTCATCCCAGCTAAAGAACCAATGTAAACGTACATTACAGTACCAGGAATAATGCCAAAATAACCTAATATATAATCTTTGAGAGAAACTTGTGTAACTCTAAAAGCGTAATTCAATAAATTGAAAGGAAAGACAGGAAATAGACGAGTTAGCAAAACAATTTTCCACCCTTCGTTAGCAACTGCTAAATTAATTGCTTGAAATTTAGGATATTTGTTCATTTGTTGGCAAGCCCAATTTTGTGAGAGATGGCGTCCGATAAGAAAATATTCCCCGTAGTTTTTCACATCTGGAGGAGATTTTGTTGCACAAAGCGTAGGCGTAGCCCGTCGTAGACATCGCCTGAATCAATAACTAGCAACTTGGGTTAGTATCTCAATAAGATAAGTAAGCAGGACGCTACAAAAATATGAGTAATTTTAGCTACCATAACATTGAATTGGGTTCTGTATGGAAGTATGAGCAGTAGGGGTGGGTGAATTAGCACTCAGGACTATTTGTCCAAATGCGTTTAGTGTCGCACCTGTTGCTTCAACAATGCGTTTAGGAGTGGAAGTAGTTGATTCAATCCTAACAGGTGGTAAGGAACGGTTGTTGTTACGGGGTTTAAAGGATACCCAATCTATTTGTGGCGCATCTGGAGTGAGAATGTCTTTGGGATTGGGTGGTAAACCGCCGCGTCCAGTGATCACAAATCGGTTTTGGGCGTAACCAGGACTGTAACAACCTTGGGCTACTTTGGTGTCAACTGGTGTTGTTGGCAATTCGGTTAAACCACTGTTGGGGTCAATATCTGGGGTGTTGAGTTCTACAGTGCCTTGTGTACCAAATTCTGAACTAGCAGTGATGTCACTTAAGGGAGTCGGACTTTCACGAAACTGAATACCATAAATGCCAAAAGCTTTGATATCCACTCTCCCACCTTTGCCTGTAAAAGCATTGGCAGTGATGTCACTATTTTCATCTGGCACGGCAACGACGAAGCCATTAGGGGCATCGATGGTGATATTGCCGCCGTTTCCACCAGCCCTTTTAGTGCCTGCGCTGGTGGATATCTGACTGCCACGGTGCATTAGCAAAAAGTCTTGCGGTTGCAACTTAATATTACCACCCTCGCCTAATGTGGTTGTAGCTAAAATCTTTCCTTGGTTGTCTAAGTTGATAGAGCGAGCCTTTACCCAAATGTTACCTGCATCAGCAGTTTGTTCACCTAGTACGCGAGCAAACAGACCACTGGCAGAACCATCATTATCAACTATATCAACTATAGTCGGATTGATTTGCTGGTTTAACCGATCAGAGTAAGTCGGATCGATCCCAGAAATTTTGACGCTATCAGTGGCTGTTACCGTGATGTCACCTGCACGTCCGGTGCCGAAGGTACTGGTGATGACTTGTCCGCCATTAGTAGCCTCAAGAGTGTTGGCGTTAACAGTGATATTACCGCCTGGGGAGGCACTTCTAGTTCGCGCAGTCAAAACTCCTCCGTCTGATAGGCGCAATTTCCCAGTAGTCACATTAATATTGCCACCCTGACCAGCGCCTTCTTTCTCACTAGAAGTCACCAAGCCGCTAGAGAATGCCACTTTTGGATCTGCATTAACCCCAGAAATGTTGACAGAGCTAAAAGCATTGACGGGAGAGATATTAATATTGCCTGCATTTCCTTCTCCAGTGGTTGTGGACGATATTACACCACCCCTGCTTAAGGTAAGTTCCCCAGCCTTGATATTGATCGCGCCACCATTTCCTAACCCAAAAGTACCGCTAGAGACTTTGCTATTCTCAACAAAGACGGTATTTTGAGCATCAATAATCACGTTCCCAGCACGCCCTTCTCTAGAAGTGGTGGCATTCAGTGTAGAGTGATCGGTTAAGTATAATGACCCAGTTTTAATGTTGATGTCACTAGAATTGCCAATGCCTTTTTCTTCATTTGGACTTGTAGTAAGAAAACTATTTGCAATAAATACAGACTTATTAGCTTGTATAAATATACCTTTAGTCTCCCCGTCACCGTTGATGGTGGTGCTGAGTCTAGCGTTGTCGGCTAAGGAGAGCGACCCTGCCTTAATCAGGATACTGCCAGAATTACCTATGGCATTAAAATTTACGTCATTTCTGATAAGGCTACCGGAGGAAATTTTTATTTCTTCTGTAGCATCAAGCGTAATATCTCCTGCTGGAGTACCATCTGACTTCATATCTCTTCCTATCCCAGCCTCAAGACTACTTCGTTTCAAAACATCTAAATTTCGTGCGTTGATTGCAATACTACCTCCTCCTTTGCCTATTACATTAACTTGAGATTTCGTAAGTGATACATCTGCTCGTTGCACTTCTACAGGGTAATTTGAACGTAGAGTATTAGCCTCATCATTTAGCCCTACTGTTCCCGATGCTGCGACTCCTCCCAACTCAATTCGACCATCCTGTACGTTCAAATTTGCGTTATTATCTAAGGTGACATTGCCGCCCATTAACAACAAATTCTGACCGTTATCAACCGATAGAGATGCTCTATTTACTTGAATAGAATTAATCGGCTGATTGGCAATTTGATTGAATAGAAAAGCAGAAGGATTCACCGTCAGTAATTCAGGATTATTAGGAGCAGAAGCACTGAAAAAGCCCTGATTTCCAAAATCGATGGCATTGGCTGTCGTTGCTACAAACGAACCATGAATGTCCAATTTGGCATTCGGAGCAAAAACAATCCCTTTAGGGTTAATTAGAAATAGATTAGGATTAAGAAAACCAGAGGTGCTGAGAGTTCCCATAATCTGGGAGGGGCTACCACCCGTCACCCGAATTAAAATATTTTTGATAGCTACGCTAGGACTAACGAAATCAACTTTTTGTCCTTCGTCAATATTGAATTGCTGAAAGCTGTGGAACAGGTTGTGACCCGCCACGGTTCCCTCAGTGATGCTGATATTGTTTTTGTTAGAGGAGTTAACCACGGAATTAGTAGGCAAGGTCGTATCTGCAACCGGGACGTTTTGTGCTTGGGTAGGACTGAACTCGACTAGACATAAAAGAAAAATCCCACCTGTAAGCCAGAATGTGTGAGTGTGCTGTTTCATTGATAACTGAGAATAATTAAGAATTAGGCTAGTGCCTGCCGTTTGCTTAGATTAAGCGCACTATTAACAAGCAAATGGGTGATTGAATGTACTCTTTTTAAACCAATACAATTGCCTCAATTTTGCTTAAACCTTGGATAGGCTAGTAGGCATTTTAATTGTTGACATTCCGTCTCACTCTGATGCTGTTTTCTAATACTGCTCTATTTATAAGTCCGCTATATGAGCAGAGCTATTATTAAAACGGGAGTAACATTACACGATATAGCGGCAATTCATGAATTGCCGCTACGTGACAACTAGGGTTTCGGCTGTTATTGTTTAATCTGAATGATTTAATACGTAATATGTCAGGATGTAGTCAGCTGGGTAAACACTATCGAATCGGTACGAGGTCGAGGTGCTGTTTGCATCAATAGTATCACTGCCAAGACTCATATTCCCAGTAAATAGTTCTACCGTAATATTTTCATTAAAGTTTACGTTCCCAGGAAGGGGGGAGTAAGATTGTGGAGGGCTCATAGGAGAAGGAGAGCACCAAAAATTTGTGTCGTTGACTCTCAGGCATATTGGGTCGCCTCCGCCAGCATAACTGTGCAAGCATTCAAAAGATTTTAAAACTAATACTTTTGTCGGCTCGACCTCAGGAGGGCATGGGTCATCGTTGTTTAGCCCATCGTTTGTCTGAGGACGTTTTTTACTGATGGACTGAATGTCATTACCATCTCCTCCCACTAAGTAGTCTTTACCCGGCCCAGCTATTAGAGTGTCATCGCCTTCATAGCCGTATATTTTATCGTTTGCTGGAGTCTCAGCTAGATCCTCGTTTCCAGAGGTGCCGTAAATATTTGCCACGTTCGTTACTCCCGGATAAATGAGTATTTCCACTATTGATTTTACCTAGCAATTAGCATCACAGATGAGATTGTTAACAAACAAAACAAGGCCCTCTTCCCAGCATTCACAAATTTCCTAATATCAACCTCCAGCATTAACACTGTCAGTATTGAGTTATCTTCTGTTTATCCACCGCTTTAGCTGTATCGCAATTATTTTTCCAAACCATAACGCAAAACAAAGGCGCACAGGCAAATTCTGATAAGCCAACTGCTGTTAACAAATTAGCCCAATTATCACCAAGTACCCGCGAGGCTAAATTAGTACGGCGTATATCAGCTAAATTAGTTACAGTATCCTGCCAAATATAATTGACAGCATAGGCAGTATATGGTTTTAATTTTGCCGTCTTTGACTGACTTTCAAGTTCGCTGGTTAGTGGTACTCTTTGCACCTATGCTTTAACGTAAAAATACACAGATGTGGTTTGGCGATCGCAAAGCGACTCCTTGGGAGTCAGGCTTCCTCATTTTTATAAGTTTCGTGTTCAAAACCTGAAGTTTCAGCTTCAAAGACTCAACACCGAAGCTCAACACTTCAAATCCAATGACCTCAAGATATATTATCTACATGAGAAACAGCTTAAACCCTCTTAAGTTTTTCTCGGCGATACCAGCGACGAATTAGCTCAGGTGAAACGCCAAGTAAATAAGCAATAATTACTATTTGATTGAGTAGCGTAGTTTTGAATACTCCCTTTTGCAACCATCTACGAGCTGAGGTAACAACTGGTGTGGAGATAATTGCAATACGTCCTTTCGCTTTTAAACGACGTATGAATTCAAAGTCTTCCATGATGGGCAATTCGGGAAAACTGCCTATTTGCTGAAATACTTCCCTTGTTAAAAAAATTGCTTGGTCGCCATAGGGCATTTGGTAAAAATGCGATCGCAAATTTACTCCCCACTCCACCCATCGTAAACTTAAAAGTGACGCATCAATCCGCAACTTAAAAGCACCAGCCACAATCCCAGGCTGTTGTAATGCTGTGCGAATCATCTCATCAAACCCCGTTGGCAAACGGGTATCTGCATGGAGAAATAACAGAATCTCACCGCTAGTCGCTAAAGCACCAGCGTTCATTTGCACAGCACGACCAGGGAAAAATGATGAAAGAACTTTGACACCTAATGACTGAGCTATTTCTAGTGTGTTATCTTTTGAGCCACCATCTACTACTATGACTTCTATATTTGTACTGAGTTGAGTAGTCGCAATTGCTTCTTTAATATTTCCTGCTTCATTAATAACTGGAATAATAATCGAAATTTTAGCAGCACCAATATTCTGACTCATCATTGCTGAGTTTGTTTTTCCAGTTGGTCAGGAAATGAACACTCTACTGTTACTTTAAGATTACTTTCAGCCGTGCCTTTAGTTACGTAAGGTATACCTGCTTCACCGCCAACTTTGATGCCAAATTCTAGAGTGACTTTATCAATATTGGCAACAGGGATTTTCTTAAAAGCATTAAGTGAATAAACAGTGTAAGCCCGAATTGTACCTTCAATTGCTTGGAAATTTTGGACTATTTGCTTTTGTGCAGCATCAGCATCCCATCCCTTATCAATTAGTGCTTCTTCTCCCTCTGGAAAAACTTCGGTAATGACTGGTGGAGCATCTACATTATCTGTAGCTTCAATGTAAATAATAGTGCCATCTTCTAACTGAATAGGTGTGAGTTGAGTCATAGGATAAATCTCGCCTGAAAGAATTGCCTGTAGGGTGGCCCAGATGTGCTAACCTACAAATTTTTACGGAAAATGCGGTAAATTTCTTGTAGAAGCTGGAAATAATTCGGCACAACTATCATAGGGCTTTCTAAGATGAGTCGAGACGCTTTGGTGGTGGGAATTAATACGTATGACCGCTTAAAATGTCTCAACGCACCAGCTACGGATGCTGAAGCGATCGCTCAAATCTTACAACAATATGGTGAATTTCGGGTAACGCGGCTCCCAGCAGTCAAAGACAAGGAAAATGAGACGATTCGCATTGGTAAGCAAACTAAAGTTAGTTTAACTCAATTAGAAAGAGCGATCGTTCAATTGTTTAAGCCAGATGGTAAGCCGCCAGATACAGCGCTACTGTATTTTTCTGGTCATGGATTGCGGAAAAATTTAGGAATTCAGGAAGGCTTTTTAGCGACGAGTGAAGTCAACCCCGATGCGGGTAATTGGGGATTATCTCTACAATGGCTGCGACGACTGCTGCAAGAAAGTGAAGTCAGACAACAAATTGTGATTTTGGATTGCTGCTATAGCGGAGAAGTGCTAAATTTTGCAGAGGCAGATCCAGGCGATCGCGGTAAAGGTAGAGACAGATGCTTTATTGCGGCTTCTCGTGATTTTGAAGTAGCTTTTGAAGAGATTAACAGCCAACACAGCGTTCTCACTGCTGCACTGCTTCAAGGTTTGGAACCAAAACAAGAACGTTGGGTGAGTAATTACACTTTAGTAGACTTACTCAATCAAGAACATCACCCGTTCCCCCAGCGTCCCATTTTTGCTAACTCTGGTGAAGCAATTAATCTCACCCGCAAATGGAATTCCTCTGTTGTTAACTCGACAGTACAGATATCAGCTATTTGTCCTTACAAAGGGTTGTCTTATTTTGATTGCACAGAAGCAGATGCTAACTTATTTTATGGCAGAACTGCGTTAACCGACGAATTATTAGAAAAAGTGCGCTCCGGTAATTTCCTCGCTGTGTTGGGAGCATCAGGAAGTGGTAAGTCTAGTGTTGTCAGAGCAGGTTTACTTTATCAATTAAAGTTAGGACGCAAGTTATCAGGTAGCGATACTTGGCAGTTGAAAATATTTCGACCAGGGATTAACCCCTTACAAAATTTAGCACTGGCATTTGTAGAATCAGAATTATCAGATATTGAACGCGCATCACAATTAGCAAAAGCAGAAGAATTAATAGCTAAAGGCGCACTTGGTTTAGGACAGTTGATTACTGCTAGTCAAACTCAGCGCATCGTGTTAGTGGTAGACCAATTTGAGGAAGCTTTTACTCAATGTCAAGACATTACAAAACGACAGCAGTTTTTTGAATGTGTGCTAGGTGCTTTGCAACGAGATGACAATAAACTCTGCCTAATAATTACAATGCGGGCTGATTTTTTTGGCAAATGTCTGGAACAAGAGTATGGCGGACTAGCTAAGAAAATTCAAGAGCATTTAGTAACAGTAACACCGATGAATCGGGAGGAATTAGAAACAGCAATTATCAAACCTGCTGAATATATGAACTTAGCAGTAGAACCGGAATTAGTTTCTCAAATGATTGCAGATGTAGAAGATTCACCAGGGAGTTTACCGTTGTTACAGTACACGCTGACAGAACTATGGCAGCAAAGAACTGAAGAACGATTAACCCTGACTATGTATAGCAAACTAGGTGGAGTCAGGGGAACCCTGCAAACACGCGCTACAGAAGTTTATGAGTCATTATCACTTGAGGAACAGCAAGTAACAAAGCGGATTTTTTTAGAATTGACGCAGTTGGGAGAAGGAACAGAAGATACCCGCAGACAAGTTTTGCAAGGGGATTTAGTTACTTCACAGCATCCAGAAGGTGTAATTAATAGAATAATTCAACGGTTAGCTGATGAGAAGCTAGTTGTCACCAGTACCTTATCTAATCAAATTGCTGTGGTAGATGTGGCACATGAAGCACTAATTCGCCATTGGTTGCTATTACGCAAATGGATTGAGGAAAGTCGGGACATACTGCGACAAAAGCGGAAAATTGAAGCGGCAGCTATTGAATGGCGAGATAGGCGAAGGGTTAAGGATTATCTCTTTCAGGGAAAGCGGTTAAGAGAGGTAGAAGATTTTCATAAGCAAAAAACTGAGAACTTAAGATTATCTGACCTAGCTATTGAGTTTATTCAAGCAAGTGTCAGACAAAGACGGAATAATCGCTTTCGGTCAATTGCTGTTTTCTTAATTATCCCGCTGGGTTTGGGCATAGTTATTGAAAAACCGATTAGGATAAACCAACTTTGGAAAACTGTTGATACTGCTAGAGGAAAGAAGGATAGTAACGCAAGAATTCAAGCACTTGAAAAACTAGTCCAAGCTGGTGAGAGTCTAGCTAAGAAAGATTTCAGCGGTGCCAACCTCAGGGGTGCCAACCTCAGCAATGCTGACCTCGGCGATGCCAACCTCAGCGGTGCCATCCTCAGCATTGCCAACTTCAGGGGTGCCAAAATCAGCGGTGCCAACCTCAGCGGTGCCGACCTCAGCAGTGCCGACCTTAGAAATGTCAACGTCAGCAGTTTCATCAGTGCCGACTTCAGTGATGTCGACCTCAGGATTGTCAACCTCAGCAATGCCAACCTCAGCGGTGCCGACCTCAGCAATGCCAACCTCAGCGGTGCCAACCAACTGGCTGCGTAGAAAAGCGGTGCCTAGCAAAGAGATGACAAACAATGATTAGCAAAA
>NZ_CAXTTT010000046.1:0-43766 GCF_964247315.1 uncultured Nostoc sp. | reverse complement strand
CTTCTCAGTGACATCATCATCAGAGACAACCTCATCATAGACAACCTCATCTTTGCGAACCTCATCTTTGACATCCTCAGCGGTGCCAACCTCGGCGGTGCCTACCTCGGCGGTGCCTACCTCGGCGGTGCCAACCTCGACGGTGCCGACCTCAGCAGTGCCTACCTCGACGATGCCGACCTCAGCAATGCCAACCTCAGCGGTGCCGACCTCAGCAATGCCGACCTCAGGAATGCCAAAAAGCTGACTCCTGAGCAAGTTCAATCTGCTAAAAACGGGGAGTATACAAAATACGACAAAGATTGATTTTCTTGCCAAGCTTGGTTTACCACCAGAAGCAGCGAAGTGAATACTTTGGGGTTGCGTTTTTACTTCAACACAATCCCGCAATGCAACTTTTTGTAAACTTTTTTTACATTATTATTCGACTAAAAGTAGTTGTTTTGTGGTCTTCTTTGCGTCTATAGGCAAAACAAAAAGATTTATTTGTCAGAGCGAGTAAAGCTCACAAGACTTAGAGATTGCTTTGCTGGCAATGAGTTTTTATAATTAAGCGATCGCACCAAACAAAGACGAACCCTGCATCTAGTCTGAAAAAATGGTGTTCAAGAGCGATCGCTCTTTATCGAAGATTGCTTTGCTGGCAATGAGTTTTTATAATTAAGCGATCATAACGAACTCTGAAACCACTTCCGTCAACCCTGAAGCCACTCCTGTCAACCCTGGAGTCACTACCGTCAACCCTGGAGTTACTACCGTCAACCCTGGAGCCACTTCCATCAACCCTGGAGTCACTACCGTCAACCCTGAAGCCACTAACGTCAACCCTGGAGTCACTACCGTCAACCCTGAAGCCACTAACGTCAACCCTGAAGTCACTCCCGCCAACTCTGCATCTAATCTGAAAAAATGGCATCAAAGAGCGATGCCTGCGGCGGGCTACGCCAACGCTTGACTCTGAAATTCATTGCCAGAATATCTTGATACAATTGGTCTGTGCTACTAATGGTGATTTTGCCATCTACCTGAAGTTTCTTAATGACTGCTAAGGTTCCCTTAACATTTAATCCCAGTCGAGTTGCTTCTTTTCTGGCTGCGAAGTCATCTAAAATTATGTAATCTGTTTGTAATTCAGTGCCTAAACCAATAGCCTCCGATTCTCCTTTTCCTAATCGCATATTTAGACGATTGGCTAAGGAAAGTAATTGAATTTATTTGACTAATATTTTCTCGGCATCAATTAAAGTTTTTACCTGTTGACTCGCTGCATCAGATTTAGCACTGATTTCTTCTGCAACAAAATTTGGTAAATAAAAGTCATCGGCAGAATTTAGAAAAATATCGAGAAATTCCAGAGGTGATAAAAAGATTAATTGAGAAGAGTTCAAAACAACCTTCACACACGCTACCAATCCTTTTATATAGCGATATCTTGTTCAGTCAAGTAGGAAAATTTCAGCCCCATCAAATCTAATAGCTGAAGAAAGACATCAGGCTCTATTTCCATGAGTTCTGCGGCTTTTTTAAAACTAATAACTCTTGAAAATAACGCCCCTATCACAAACAAAAATGTTTCTTTTTGCTCAATATTATTAAATAATGGTATTTCTGAAGCAACACTTCTTAATTCTTCCTTACTAGTCATAGGTATAGCAATCGCCAAGGCGGTTTGAGCAGAAATGAGCATAAACTGTAAGTAGTCCCTTTTCCTGTGGAGCGATCGCTATATATGCCTAAACCCTACAGTTACGACCTTCGTCAAAAGGTGATCCAAGCCATCGAACTCGATGGTTTGAAGAAAAGCGAAGCACGAGGCTACAGTTCAATATCAGTCGCAACACCATAGACTTATGGCTGAAGCGACAAGCTGAAACTTACGTCCTAACTACCTTGGCGATTGCTATAACTGATAACTTTTATGTCATCTCTAAACCAATACGTTTGGGTTAAGGATAATTGGTCTTTAAAGACGCGATAAATCGCGTCTTTACATCAGGGTTTTGTTACTGATTCTTAACTGTATTTATCTCTAAACAGGTCGGAAACGATCGATCTCGCCTCCAGTCAAGTTTGCGTAATACAGATTACCATCAGGGCCAGTAGTGATTTGTGTAGGCAGTCCGAGATTAGGCCTGTCCTTTTGGGAAGCAAACTGCTTAACTGAGGTAACTTTGCCCTGACTATCTAATATCAAAGCATCGATAGTTCCTTGACTGAAATCACCAATGAATAAGGCATTTTGATAGATATCAGGGAAAGTATTACCTGTGTAAAAGTCACCCACGAGGATTGAATTAGAACCAAAATGCTTGTAAGTGTACAATGGTTCTGTAACAGATGAGCCACTATTATAGAAGGCTTTTGCTGCATCTAAAGTAGCGTAGGATGGTTGTTTCAGACTGATGATATTACCATTTGCATCAAGGCCACCTTCATAGAATGGCCAGCCAAAGTTAGCCCCTGGTTTTCCGACATTCACCTCTTCGTAAGTACCTAAGCCAACATCGCCAATATAGGGGGTATTGGTCTTTTTATCAATTGTGAAACGGAAGGGGTTACGCAGACCGAAGTCATAAACTTTGGAAACATTGCTATTAGGATCGCCGTTGTAGAAAGGATTACTTGATAAGCCTTTACCAGTAATCGGGTCAATCCGCAGAATCTTACCGGACAGATTATTCTTATCCTGGACGCGAATTGCTCGCGGGTCTATCCCATTGTAGGAAGTACCATCTCCTAAGCTCACAAATAGAGAACCATCAGTACCAAAACGCACAGAACCAACTGAGTGAGATTCACTATCATTAGCTATAAAATTCTGGACATTTTGGACTTTATCGAGATTATTAAGATAATCCTGTAAGCTGGTAAACGGCTTACCAGTATCTTTGTTGAGAATTCCTGATGGTGCATAGCCAAGTGAAACATTTGTACTATTTCCATCTGGATGGCTGATATTTGCCCAAGTGCCATTTATGCCGAGTAGTACAACTTCGCTGCCAGCAATAGCAGTAGTGTAATTAGTGTTGGGGTCAGCTGTAAAGCGACTTAGGCGTGCAGTACGATTCCCATTCTGATCGGGATCGTCTAATGTGCTGTTGGGATTATTATTAGGATTGTTTACACTAGTTTCTGGTGGATCGTAGGTATACAACAGGTAAACATAGTTGTTGCCGTTTGGACTTTTGCCAAAATCTGGATGTACGGCAATGCCTAATAGACCGCGATCGCGCGTATCATTTACCTCTTTGCTAATATCAGTAAATGGTGTTGACAATAAGCTACCGTTTTTCATGACTCGCACTACCCCATTTTTCTGGGCAATGAACATGCTGTTACCATCAGGTGCCCATTCAAAAGCTGTGGGTTGATTCAAACCAGAAGCTACTGTATCTAAAGCAAAGTTACCAGAGTCATTATCAATAATAGTGATACTTGTCTGTTGATTAGTTAGCTGCACTCCAACTGGGTTACTGAACTTCAAAGCAAATGTTTCATTTGATTCCCCAACGTTGTCATTCAGAATGGGGATAACAATTGTGTTACTGGTTTGTCCAACTGCAAAATTCAAGTTTCCAGATACAGATTGGTAATCAGATCCAGCTTTAGCAGTCCCATCTTGGGTTATGTAGTTGACGCTAGCAGCCGCCGAAGCGTTGCCCCGTGTAACTATCACCTTAGCAGTACCGTCACTCTCATTAACTACTGGCTGACTGAAATCGAGGCCAGAGCGATCGTTGTCTTGAATCGTAATTGCGAGAGTTCTTTGGACTCCTAGTGTTGCCCCCTCTGCCTGATCGATGACAAAATTAAAGGTTTCATCTGCTTCTATCAAGGAATCATCATTGATCGGAATGGATACCTGCGTGCTGCTTTGTCCCGGCGCAAAAGTCAGTGTTCCAGCACTTTCAATGCCTTCACTTCCATAGTCAACTCCTTTTGTAGCAGTATTAGCTATAGTCGCATACTTAATTGAAGATGTACCACTTACATCTCCAGTCCTAAGTAGTTTGACGGTAACACTATCACTGCCTTCGTTCACAGTCATCGAAGACGAGCCTAAGGTGATAGTGGTCTGAAGAAGTGGTGAATAAAGTTGAGACTGAGGAATGATTTCTTTCGCCTGAGAGGTGCTTGACCAACGCAGTTGAGAAACGGCATTGCCTTTATTTTCGTAGTACTCAAGTTTAATATCGTACTTCTGACCTGCAACCAATGCGATCGAGCCACTGGATTCGGTGGCAGGTTGATCGATAAACTTATCGATGATTTGTTGACCATTCACCCACAGTCGCACACCATCATCAGCAGTAGTGTAGAACTTGTAAGTTTCGCTGTACTTGGCTTCTACCTGACCTGTCCAGCGCACTGAGAAGGTATCTGCATCAATCGACGGAGCGGGAGAATCAGCGCCCCAATTAAAGTTCACCGTCGGATTTGTAGTAGTTACCTTCAGGTTAGTGAAGTCGATGTTGTCGTAGTACTCTCCTTTGAGTCCATTGCCACTACTAGGTGTGCTGACATTACTATACAGTTGGGACTGGGGAATGATTTCTTTCGCCTGAGAGGTGCTTGACCAACGCAGTTGAGAAACGGCATTGGATTTATTTTCATAGTACTCAAGTTTAATATCGTACTTTTGACCTGCAACTAGTGCGATCGAGCCACTGGATTCGGTGGCAGGTTGATCGATAAACTGATTGATGATTTGTTGACCATTCACCCACAGTCGCACACCATCATCAGCAGTGGTGTAAAAGTTGTAAGTTTCACTGTACTTGGCTTCTACCTGACCTGTCCAGCGCGCTGAGAAAGTATCTGCATCAATCAACTGATCAGGAGAACCAGCGCGCCAGTTAAAGTTCACCGTCGGATCTGTACGAGTTACCTTCAGGTTGGTGAAGTCGATGTTGTCGTAATACTCTGCCTTGAGTCCATCTCCTTGAGAGAGTAGGCTAGACCGAGCAGAAATGCTGGTTTGTCCTTGATCAATGCTTTCTAGAGATGATTTAGTAGTAATTACTGAACTTACAGATGTTGATAGGTTTTGATTTGATGTCATAATTAATGTTTCAGGATTAGTTTGATATTGATGAATATTTTCACCAAAAAATGCATCATAAAGCTTGATATAAATATATTGATAAGCTAATCAGTGATTGACTTATAAATATATATATTAGTAATTGCTAATTATGAATAATTAGTTGAAGAACATATTGACCTTTGTTTTCGTTCAACAAACTTATGAATTTTTGAGAGCCTCTAATCTCACTGATATGTAGATGCATATTCGTTGAGGCAAGCGATGCCCAAGAAAAGCACGTACATACGTAATTAGTCAAATTTAATAACTTTACATATATTACTTAAGTATTCTTTTACTTATACATATTTGACAATAGATCGCAGTGTTATGTCTATCTTGTTTATAGAACTTTGTTTAAATTTCACATTGATATATCTTTATTTAAAGGAATATAAAAGTTTTGATGATTTTTAAATATAACTTGCTAAAGTACCGGATAATTTAAGGTGTTTTCTCTACAGATTTATTAACTATATAAAAGTTTGGTAAAGAAAAATTTTTATATTTAAAGATTTGAACAATTAATATTTATCTATACTTCATTTTGACTATTACTTTACGTATTTTTACCAGAACCAGCAGAAATATAGTAATAACCTAAAATCAGTGGAGCAAAAACTTTTGCAAGAGCCTCACCATTCCTGCATTTAAGCTAGGAAACACAATCTGCTGGAATCAAGAAATAATCGTACTTTTTGAGTAACTTTGTTGCGGGTGGATTATCCTGCGAATCGCTACGCGACAGTTTCTCCATGAGAGGCTACGCCAACCAGACGCCGCGAGCAAAGAATTGTCAGCGTCCGAAACCCTACTCTTTCGTTGATTTACAAAAGTTTTCAATTTACTCCAAGTCAGAAAAATTACAAGTTTGACGTTGCACATCCCACTTTCCCCTAGACTAGGGGCAGCAACCTTGTTCAAACTGGCTGAGGAAAGTGGACTTTGACTGAGACAAACAATTTAAACTCTACCATCCAGAATCTTTCACGCAGGGAATTGCGAGATTTAGTGCGGACTCAGCTGCAAATGCTTCTAGAAGCAGGAGACTTGCAGGGGGCAAAATCTATTCTCGTACCCGTACAGCCTGCGGATATTGCTGAGGCGATTGAGGGTTTGCCAGAAGCGATGCACGCTTTGGCTTTTCGCTTGCTTTCTAAGGATGAGGCTATAGAGGTTTATGAATATCTCGATTACAGTGTTCAAGAACGGTTAATTGAAGAACTTAAAAGCCAGGAAGTCTGCGATATTGTCGATCAAATGTCGCCGGATGACCGAGCTAGGTTATTTGATGAATTACCGGCAAAAGTCGTCAATCGCTTGCTAGAACAACTGAGTCCAGCAGAACGTCAAGCTACAGCCCAACTATTGGGTTATGAAGCTGATACAGCTGGGCGAATTATGACGCTAGAGTTAATCTCGCTGAAAGAAAACTTGACAGTATCTCAAGCTCTAGAGCGAATTCGTAACTTAGCTAATGCCAGTGAGATGATTTATTATCTTTATGTCATGGATGCGGCAAGGCGCTTAACGGGGATTGTATCGTTGCGAGAATTGGTAACGTCTCAGCCTGAGCAAATTATTGGCGAAATTATGACCCGTGATGTGGTGTTTGTCTACACTGATACAGACCAAGAAGAAGTTGCAAGATTAATTCAAAGATATGATTTTTTGGCTGTACCTGTGGTAGACCGAGAACAGCTTTTAGTAGGTATTGTTACGGTGGATGATGTGATTGATATTCTCCAACAAGAAACCACCGAGGATATCTATGCCTTGGGTGGTGTGCAGTCGGGTGGCGACAACTATTTTCAAATGAATTTGCTGGAAATTGCTCGGAAGCGGGTTGTCTGGTTATTGGTCTTACTTGTAACCAATACTGTCACGGGCACAATTATTAAGTCGCAAGAAGATATTTTAGCAAAAGTGGTGACACTGACGGCGTTTATCCCTTTGTTGACTGGTACTGGAGGTAATGTAGGCGCACAATCTTCTACAGTGGTGATTCGCGGGATGAATACCGATGAAATTCGATCGCTTGGTGTATTGCAGGTAATCGGCCGAGAAGCGATCGCTGGGGCATTATTGGGAGGAATGTTAGGTACGATCGCTACTGTTTGGGCTTATTTTCTGCAAGGGCGATTGGAAGTAGCGATCGCTGTAGGCACTAGTTTGGTAGCTATTTCCATTTTGGCTTCGATCTCCGGTTCAGCACTGCCGTTTCTATTTCGCTATCTGCGTTTAGATCCGGCATTAATGTCAGCACCATTCATTACTACAGCAGTTGATGTCGTAGGTGTTTTGATCTACTTCAATTTGGCACGGATAATTTTAAAGTTATGAAAACGAGTCAGTGGTGATTAGTCATTAGTGAATAACACACTACAAATAATAAAGGACAAAGGACAAAGGACAAATGACTAACTTAACTTTTACAATTCTGATTCCGTATCTGGAGCAACAATTTCGCCAGTACCCAATTGCAGTATCATGTCCTGGTCAGTAATCAATCCGCTAAGTTCTTTCACTTGTAAATTCATGTCTTCACAAGCTTGCCTTAGTTCTTGGGCAAATTTGTTGAGGTCTTGACCATAGCCACATTGATGAGCAGCAGTTTCAATTCCTTGCTGGGCATTTGCTCTAGCACAATCTACTAGTTCTGTGCCATGCAGTGGTGTAAGAGATGCCATAAACGTAGTTATTATTTCTTAAATGTACGCTGTTAGACAGATTATCAATATTTCCACATTAAATCATCCCTCCAATGGATGACCATAAGGGTGGAGTTAAGAATAAAAAAATAAAAAATTATGATTGCAAATTATAGCAATTTTGGATTTTAAATTTTGGGTTGAAAGAAAAACCTAAAATCCAAAACCTTAAATCCAAAATTGAGTAATTCCTAACTATTCTACTTAACCATTGATCACATCTCCACCATTAACATGTAACACTTGTCCTGAGACATAAGAACTATCATCAGAGGCTAAATATACGTAGCTAGGAGCAACTTCTTCTGGTTGTCCGGCTCGTTCCATTGGTACTTGTTTACCAAAAGTTTCAACTTTCTCTTCAGGAAAAGTTGAGGGAATTAAAGGTGTCCAAATTGGCCCTGGCGCAACGGCATTAACGCGAATTCCTTTAGACACCAAATTTTTTGATAAGGAGCGAGTAAAAGCAACGATCGCACCTTTTGTAGAGGAATAATCTAGTAACTGTGGGCTACCTTTATAAGCTGTTACCGATGTGGTATTGATGATAGCGCTGCCCGCTTGTAAATGCTTGAGTGCAGCTTTAGTCATGAAAAACATCGAGAAGATATTAGTGCGGAAAGTTCGCTCTAGTTGTTCTTCGGTGATTTCTTCAATAGTTTCTTTCGGATGTTGTTCAGCGGCGTTATTGATCAGAATATCAAGTTTGCCAAATTCACCAACTGTTTGTTGGATGGCTTGCTGACAAAAAGTTTCATTGCCAATATCACCAGCAATGGTTACTGCACGACGCCCTTGTTTTTCTACCAAATGTTTTGTTTCTTTGGCATCATCGTGTTCGTTAAGGTAAAGGATCGCCACATCTGCGCCTTCTTTTGCAAATGCGATCGCAACAGCACGACCAATCCCACTATCTGCACCCGTAATCAATGCTACTTTATCTTGTAATTTCCCACTACCCCGATACTGAGCATCATCGGCTTTGGGTTTTGGTGTCATTTCTGATTCAACACCTGGTGTTTCTTGTTGCTGTGGCGGTTGCGATTTCTGCTCTTTTTTCTCTTTTTGCTCTTTTGATTTAGCCATCTGTTTTACCTTGGTAATTGAATACTGAATTGGGCATTGGAAATGGGGCATTGAGCATTGATTGAACTCATTTTTCCCATTTCTCCTATTCCCTATTTCATAATTAAACCTTGGATCGAAAATTCAACCCAAGGTTTATTTTTTGCTTTAACTCTCATTAGTCATTTGCAATTTTAGGCATTTATATCCTAGATGTTTGCCAAACTTACTTATTCCTACCAACTGTACACAACTTAATTTATTCTCACGCTTGACCATGAAAAATAATTACACAACCCTCATCTGATGAAGAATTTATCTTTTTCATCTGCTTTCAAGTTAACTATTATGTTGCTGTAATTTATCGCCCCCTAGAGGTAAACTAAGCTGCAATTAGCTCAACCTTAAGGCGGAAAATAAATTAAAAAAATCGGGATTCTGCGAGTTGCTTAGTTTGAGCGATCCTTGCGGACTTCCGGAAATTTTTTACAAAACTACCTGAATCTTGACACAGCGACTATACATTTTCCAAAAGGGTGCGTGGTGCGCTACATTGAGATCATTAGAGGGCAGGGGTTATGGCAATATTAAATATTTCCGAGTTAGAACAAGTTGAAAAGTTTCGGCACTTACAATTAACCCTGCGCGATCGCTGGAAAACGAGCGAACTATTTGACAATAGTGAAGCAGATATTTTAATTATTCCCTCCTTGAGTATCGACCAGGGCGAACTCCAAAAAATCGAAGGCTGCGAACATTATGAAGAAAGATTACTATTTTCCTTAATTCGGTTGCAGAATCCCCAGACTCGACTGATTTATGTAACATCAGTACCACTGCATCCTAGTATTATTGATTATTATCTGCAACTGTTGCCAGGAATTCCCTTTTCTCATGCTCGCAATCGCTTACTGCTACTTTCTACTTACGATTCCTCTTTTAAACCTCTGAGCCAAAAGATTTTAGAACGCCCCCGTTTGCTAGAACGGATTCATCAATCTTTGAGGCTAGACAAATCATTTATGATCTGTTACAACTCTTCCTACTGGGAAGGCGAATTGTCTTTAAAATTAGGTGTACCACTGTATGCTGCTGCACCAGATTTACAGATTTGGGGAACAAAAAGTGGTAGTCGGCAAATCTTCAAAGAAAGCGGAGTAACGCATCCAGATGGCAGCGAAAAAGTTTGGAACCACAAAGATTTGACAGAAGCTACCGTTGATTTGTGGGAACGCCAACCAACATTAAAACGGGTAGTAGTAAAACTCAACGAGGGCATTTCTGGAGAGGGGAATGCATTGCTGGATCTTAGACCGATTGAGAATTTAGCACCAAACAGTGGTACTCATGCCGAAAGGATAGCAGCAATTAGCGATCGCTTATCAACGATGCGCTTTCAAGCAAAACAAGAAACTTGGGATAGTTTTTTGGTAAAAATGCCTGAGTTAGGGGTAATCGCAGAAGCATTTGTGGAAGGAGAAATTAAGCGATCGCCCAGTGTCCAAGGACGGATCACACCTCAGGGCGAAGTGGAAATCCTTTCAACTCACGACCAAATTCTTGGAGGCCCAGACGGTCAGATTTACCTTGGTTGTCGCTTTCCTGCTGATGAAAGATATCGATTGCAATTACAGCAATTGGGACTTCAAGTTGGCAAAAAACTAGCAGAGAAAGGCACTTTAGAGCGATTTGGATTAGATTTTATTGCCGTTGACAAGGGTAACGGAGAGTGGGATATTCAGGCGATCGAAATTAACCTACGTAAAGGCGGTACAACTCATCCATTCATGACCCTGAAATTATTAACGAACGGCCGCTATGACCTTTCTACGGGTTTATTTTATAGTCAACAAGGTCGTCCCAAATATTACATTGCCACTGATAATCTGCAAAAAGAGCGCTATCAGGGATTATTACCTAATGATTTAATGGATATCATCGCTCACCACAGACTACACTTCGATAGTGGTACAGAAACGGGTACAGTGTTTCATCTGATGGGTTGCCTTTCGCAGTTTGGCAAGGTGGGATTAACCAGTATCGGTGATTCTCCGCAACAAGCACAAGACATTTATAACAAAGTTGTCAAAGTTTTGGATGAAGAAACACGCAGCGAAAATCGTGATTTCTCGCCGTTTTCAGATTATTCCTTTCCTGTAGTTTGGGATGAACATAGTTAATTTGTTAAGAAGTGTAAACTAAGGGGGTCATCTAAAAGCTGAAAAGCTTATTTTTTCGTAGATCCCCTCAGTTGACTTACTGATAAATGATTAGCTGATTAGTTCTAAATGCGCTGATCGCTGTTAGGTAAATTTTGCTGGGTGTTTGGCTGTTTACGGGATTGCAATTGAGTATATATATAGGTTACGACTGCTAAAGTCAGCCCAATAGCCAACACCACTCCCAGAATTCGCAAGAAATTGGGAGTAATTCTCGTATTTAGCTGCTCACTTAGCTTTGGTTGATAAATAGTGTCATCCGTTCGTGTTTGTGGTCTGCTTTGATTAGACGCAGGTCGTGGCTGATACAACGTCACATCTGGTTGCATTGGTGGTCTACTTTGATTAGATGCTGGTCGCGGCTGAAACAACGTCTTATCTGCTGGAACTGGTGGTCTATTTTGATTAGATCCTGGTCGTGGTTGATACAACGTTTTATCTGGTGGTACTTGTTGACCACCTTGATTAGATCCTGGTCGTGGTTGATATAACGTCACATCAGGTTTGTTGGCGTTCGGATTATTCACAGGACTTTGTTGATTTTGCTCAACTGGGTTAAATGGTCTGGGAACGGTTTCGTGATTTGAACCTTCGGTCTGTCCAGCCTGAATGGGAGGAACAATTTGCTCAGATTGGTTTTGTTTAATCGGGTTAAATGGTCTGGGAACAGTTTCGTGATTTGAACCTTGATTGGAAGCAGATGGAGGACGCACAATCGTGTCGTCGTTCGATTGTCTGGGAACAGTTTCGTGATTTGAGCCTTGATTGTATGCAGATGGAGGACGTAGAATCGTGTCGTCGTTCGATTGTCTGGCAACAGTTTCGTGATTTGAACCTTGATTAGAAAAAGGTTGCGATCGCCCAGTAATTTCTCCGGGTATATTAGATTCTGTGGCAAATTTTGCAGCAGCTTGCAAAGCCTGATTTAGTTCTTCTACCGTTGCAAATCGGTTAGCTGGGTTTTTTTGGAGGCATTTCATTACCACCGCTTCCAATTGTACGGGTAAATTCTCACACTCTGGTTGCGATCGCAGTGGTTTTGGTGGCTCATAAGCATGAGCTAATACCCAAGAAGCTTCACTAACATGACTACCCTTAATGCTGATTCCAAAGGGATCGGCTGCACTCAGCATTTCATAAAGGATAATCCCTAAGCTGTAAATATCACCTCTAGCGTCCAGGTTTCGATCGCTTTGGATTTGTTCGGGAGGTGCGTAACGAAATGTACCAATAAATGTACTAGTTATATTTGTAATATTGGAATTTTCTGAAGATTCACCACGAATTTTGGCAACACCAAAATCCAAAACCTTGACCCATTCTCCCAAATCTGTCGGCATCAAAAATATATTATCTGGTTTCAGGTCGCGATGAACTACCTGAATATGTTCAGTAGTTTTGCCGCCATCCCGTTGGAGAGTCACTCCTTGATGGGCAAGCTGTAAACCCTTACAAACTTGCGCCATAATCTTCACCGTCCGCTCAACAGACAGCCGCTTTTGGCGCAGTAGTAATTGCCCAAGCGTTTGCCCCCGCAAATATTCCATGACGTAAAATGGAAAACCTTCCGGGGTTACACCACAATCACTAATCTTAACAATGTGATCGCTTTGCAAAGCAGCACAAACTGCCACCTCACGCTCAAAACGCTTTCTCATTTCTTGTGATGCCACTAGCGTATCTTTGAGCAACTTCAACGCTACTTGCTGACCGACACGGGTGTCCGTTGCCAGGAAGACTTCTCCCATGCCACCCCCGCCTAACCGTCTGTCCAAACGGTATCGCTGGTTATCACCTACGAAGCGACCATTCCAAGAATTTGAAGAAGGTGGGGATTTCATCTGGCGCAACCCATCCTAGTTACTTTAAGTGTTAACTTTATTCAGAGATAATACTAGTATTACAAATATGATTGCTTCATAACTTAGATGAATATTAGTAATATATGCTACTAGTAATTATCTAATTATACTCAGCTTAACATATTAGTAACTTAAGTAATGCGATAAATTTGATAAAATGTTTAAACTTAAGACCTATAGCAGTTGAAATTTGTTCCTGATATTAAGTTAGCGCAAGTTCGACGATTATCGTCAGCTTCAGTAGTGCTGAGTGACTAAGAGAGTGAAACGGTAGAGCGCAAACTACGAACCTAGCAAGTCAAACTTGATAGACAAGTAATTAAATTTAACACTCTTCTTAAATTACACTGCTAATTTTGACTAGTGAATCAGGAGGCAAAGATGGAAAGCAAGACCACAACATGGTGGATATATGCATTATTGTCAGCTGGCTTTGCAGCATTGACAACTATCTTTGCCAAAATTGGGATAGAAAATGTGAATGCTAATTTAGCAACAGCAATCCGAACTGTTGTCATCTTAGTAGTTGCTTGGGGAATTGTATTTTTTCAGGGAAACGTAGTTAATATCTTAGCTATATCCCAAAAAACCATGATTTTCTTATTATTATCGGGAGTATCTACAGGGTTATCATGGATTTTTTACTTCCAAGCCTTACAAGCAGGAAAAGCTTCTCTTGTTGCACCAATTGATAAATCAAGCTTGGTATTAGTTTTATTGTTTTCAGTCATTTTTTTGGGAGAAAAATTAAATTGGAAGATCATTTTAAGAACTGGGATAGTAGTCATAGGTACCGTAGTTTTAATTCTTTAAAATTTTAATTAAGAGTATATTTTAAAAGTTCTACTTTTTAAGTACATTAAGTAGCTTGGAGTGGAAAATTTCCTACTTTTAATAAGGTAATTTTGACTATTAATGAGTCTTTTTAATTGAGATAGTAGGTGGATTTATGTCGTACTGTACTAATAGTTAACAATGCGCTTTTATCTGCCGTGCTGATAGTCTTTGCTACAACAGGACTTAAAGTTTTGCAAAATATATTCTATTAATGTAGTCTGGCGTACATGATTAATATCTGCTATTGCCATGAGGAATGAGGATGAGTAATGTGCTCTCTATAGCCGCAGTGACAGCAGTACTAAAAGTCTTGCTGGAAAATGGTTTAGTCAGCGATCCGATCGCTGCTAGTGTTGGTGATGTGATTGTAACTGCTCTACCGCCCGATCGAATTTCAGTTGAAGCTGACGAGCGCGCGCAAATTAACCTTTTTCTCTATCAAGTGACGCAGAATCGCAATGTCGATTGGGTATCTCAAGAATTTCGGAGCAGGCATTCACGTATTAATGGAAACCCGCGTTCTTCGACTCCACCACTAGCTCTTGACCTTCACTACTTATTAACAGCTTACGGAGCCAAGGATTTTCAGGCAGAGCTTTTACTAGGCTATGCAATGCATTTATTACACAAAACACCAGCTATCACATCTGATATTATTGAAAATACTTTGATAAATGCATCTACAACCAATACCTCAAGTGCTTTTTCCCAAGCTGTAGCAAGTGTGTCTGTATCCGATTTAGCTGAACAAATTGGGCAGATAAAACTGACTCCAGAGTTTTTTAACATGGAAGAAACTTCTAAGTTATGGTCTGCTTTACAAACACACTATCGACCTTCAGCTACCTATTTAGCATCAATGGTATTGATTGAAAGTAGTAAATCTGACAACCCCGAAGGTTTCTACATGATGCCCTTGTCTCAACCGAATATAGAGCAAGTTATAGCTCCGACAAAAACTGAACAAATGATTGTTGCAGGTACAAAATTAGTAATTCGTGGTAAACGGTTACGCGGGGAAATCACACGAGTTCGTTTCGGTAATACGGAGACATTACTAGTACCTCAAGAAGTCAAAGAAACGCAAATCAGTTTGTTAGTACCGCCAGATTTATACGCCAGCGTTCAGGGCGTCCAAGTTGTACATCTAACAATGGACAATGCAGAGCAAACGAATCATCTAGTTGAATCAAACGTTGCGGCTTTTGTTTTACATCCAACAATTACAGCATTCGTCACTCAAGTAGAAAATAGCGGTGACAATTTACGCACGGCAGAAATTACCGTTAAATTCCAGCCCAAAGTAGGTAAGGCACAGCGGGTAGTTTTGCTACTCAATGAGGTATCAGATGATAGTCCAGTAGCTTACTCTTTCTTGGCTGCACCACCGACTCAAGACACTGATGCAATCATGATTCCGGTCAAAAACGTCAAGCCAGGAACTTATATTGTTCGGGTGCGGGTAGATGGGGCCGAAAGTCCACTGCAAAAGAATCAGTTTGAGGAATATGATTCGCCACAGGTGACAATTTTATGAATGCTACGACAATTAATCACAATTGGGATGAGGCAAACTACCGCTACCTATCAGCAGCTCTTGCCGTGGTGCGTGGTATTTTAGAAAATCACACGGCAAAAGAGCAAAACCAACCTGAAGAGTACAACCAAGAGCATTTACAGCAAGCGCTACAGGAAACGGCTGCTGCTATGCCTGCACCATCAGCATTGGAGAGAATATGCAAAATGTTTCACCTTTCATCCTTTGAACGCGATCTGTTACTGCTGTGTACAGGTATGGAATTAAATGGAGATTTTGCCAAATTGTGTGCTATAGTTCACGACGATTCACAACGAGCTTACCCAACTTTGGGTTTAGCTTTGGCAGCTTTACCTAACGTCCACTGGGATGCGATCGCTCCAAATGCTCCTTTACGTCATTGGCGGTTAATTCAAATTGGTGATGGTCATGCCCTGACTCTCAGTCCCTTGAAAATTGACGAGCGGATTTTACATTATCTCACGGGTATCCAATATCTTGACGAACGGCTAGCTGGTATCATTGAGCCATTACCAGAGGTTAGCGATTTAGTACCCTCACACCAAGATTTAGCAGAGCGAGTAGCAGCGGTTTGGTCACAAGCTTACAAGGTTAATAGCTTGCCAATTGTCCAGTTATGTAATGGTGAAACTGCCAGTAAACTTGCCATTGCTGCGACAATTTGTCAACTTCAGGGTTTAAGCTTGTGGGTAATGCCTGCACAAGTCATTCCTTTAGCACCCGGCGAATTAGATAATCTCATCCGTCTATGGACTCGCGAGACGATTTTAAGTAAGAGTGCCTTACTCATAGACTGCAACGAATTGGATACTAATGATACAGCGCGGCTGAATGCGATCGCTCGTTTCATTGAACGCACAAAGGGCTTTTTAATAGTTACGAGTCGGGAACGTATCGGCTTATCACAACGCCTAGTAGTTAATTTTGACGTACATCAACCAACTAGCAAAGAACAAAGTGTAGTTTGGCAAGATGCATTAGGAGCGAGTGCATCGCAAATGAATGGGCAAGTCAAAACCTTAGTGGATCAGTTTAACCTCAGTGCTGCAACCATTCGTGCTGCTTGTGCAGAAGCCGCAGGACAGTTAGCACAAACACCAGAAAGCGATATCACGAGCATTTTATGGGATGCCTGCCGCGTGCAAGCACGTCCACGCTTGGATGAACTCGCCCAACGGATTGAGCCATCTGGTGATTGGGAGGACTTAGTATTACCAGAGGCACAGAAACAAGTTCTCCGGGAAATTGCGGCTCATGTGCGCCAACGTAGTACTGTATATAACAATTGGGGTTTTGGGGGCAAGAGTGCGCGGGGATTGGGAATCAGCGCTCTATTTGCAGGTAGTAGCGGCACTGGTAAAACCTTGGGGGCAGAAGTACTGGCTCAGAAATTACGCCTCGACCTTTATCGTATTGACCTATCATCGGTAGTCAGCAAATATATTGGCGAGACAGAGAAGAATTTGCGTCGGGTATTTGATGCCGCAGAACAAGGTGGAGTGATTTTGTTATTTGATGAAGCTGACGCTTTATTTGGCAAACGGAGTGAAGTCAAAGATGCCCGCGATCGCTATGCCAATATAGAAGTTAGTTATCTATTGCAACGGATGGAAAGTTACCCAGGTCTAGCAGTCTTGACTACCAACCTGAAGAGTGCAATTGATACAGCCTTTCTGCGGCGGATTCGCTTTGTAGTGCAGTTCCCTTTCCCCGATACAATGCAACGAGCCGAGATTTGGCGGCGCGTCTTTCCAGCCGAAACCCCAACCGCAGATTTAAATGCTCTGCAACTAGCACGGCTCAATGTCGCTGGGGGAAATATCCGTAACATTGCCTTAAATGCCGCTTTCCTCGCTGCCGATGCTGGGGAACCAGTGCAGATGAAACACGTATTGCGGGCAGCTCAAACAGAATATAGTAAGTTGGAGAAACCCTTGACTGATGCGGAAGTTGGGGGATGGATGTGATTTTACAATCTTGAAATGGATGTTACTGATTTTCAAAATTTAGGATTGAATGCGTCCCTGTTGGCGAATTCTCAACTAACAATGGTCTCACCAGTCGTGATCGTCGTTGAGAACACTTCCATCCTCTAAAACAAGACCTCTGACGCGAGTACCAGTGCAGTCAACATTACTCACATGCTTGGCACCACTCATATTGGTGTTACCCAGCCAAGTTTGGGTGATAGAAGCGGATTGCAATTCATGACCTTAGTAGAAAATGCTGGTAGCTAGATAGGTTGTAAAATTTGTGAGCGATGTCTACGACAGGCTATACCTACGCCAACTACCATAGCAAACAAAATTACTCTGGTAATTCACCAAATCTTTCCCGATACCGAGCAAGCATGGACTCCATTTGAGCAAGTTGCTGTTGGGCTTGTTCGCGTTGCTGCTCGGCTTGTTGACGCTGTTGCTGTTCTTGGTGTGCTACTTCTTCTGGTGTGGGTGTCAGTTGTCCATCGGGTGTGAAAAAGCGCAACTTCGATTGATAAACTCCCAAATATAACTGCAATTGCTGACTCCATAACCAACCTGCTTCATTTGCTTCTAGTTCTTGATAACGACCATCTAATAAATGAAATCCTTTAAATTCTAAACTTACCGGGTCAAACCAAAAATAATCAGGAGTCCGCCAAATATCTTGATAGATTCCCTTTTTCAACCCTCTATCAGTAGCAGATGTTTTGTCAGAAAGAATCTCTACAATCACATTTGGGTATTTGCCATCTTCTTCCCAAACTACCCAGCTTTTGCGTATTTTGCGTTGGGTATTTAAAACTACAAAGAAGTCGGGGCCTCGAAATTGCTCAGATTTGCGTTGACGCGGACTGTAATAAATAGTCATGTTACCGCAAGCGTAGAAATCTTGACGCTCTTGCCATAACCATTCCAAACACTGAATCAACAGCAGTATTTGCCGCAAGTGAAGTTCTGTTTCCAAAGGTGGTTCATCACTGTATAAATCACCAGGAGGAAATATAACATCTTCTGGTGTGTCTTCTAAAATTATTCCTAAATCTTGAGCAGAAGACATAATAATTTCTCTTTTGACAAGATAAATCTAACTTAAGATGCCCAAAGGGCTGTAAGGCGAACGCCTCAATTTTTCATTTCAGCTTTCTACGATTATAAGTCTTGCTCACACAGAGTTACTGCTGGCACAGAATAATTTCTACTTTAGTCGATAGCGATCGCCACTAAACAAATTGTATAATTTGATTCAAAAATATGCTTGAGGATGTGAGATGAGCGATCGCATATTTAAGCCCAAGAAAGCTGGTACATCCGCTTCAAATCCAACGCTGGTAAATCAAAGATTTTTACATCGTTCGCAATCTACGACTGGTGACACAAATTTGAGCAGCGCAGTTTAAAACTTTTTCAACTTGTTTCGGTGCTTTGATTTCAGTAAATAGTTGAATCGCTCGAGCAAAATTTATTTGACTTTCATCAGGCTTTGACATCTTTTGATTAGTTAAACCCAATTGAAAATAAGCTTCAGCCAGATCGCATTTAGCACCTATTTTATCCAAAAGTTCGATTGCTTCTGTATGATTAGCGAGAGCTAATGCAAAATCTGTTTGTTGTCGATGGATTTCTGCTAAACCATTGAGTGTTTTTGCTTTTACCTGCATATAGTGACTTTCTTCAGCAAAAGTCAAAGCTTGATGGAATATCTGATTTGCCTGGGAAAATTCGCCCAAATTGGTGTAGGTTTGACCTAAAATTTGCATAAAATAGACAAATCTTCCCGTTTGTTCTACCAGTTTTTCATTCATAATATTTTGATAAGCTACATCTGCTAATGCAGACGAGGCATCACGCAAACCTAAATAAGAATACACCAAAGCTAAACAGACTGAAGCTTTCTCTGCCCAGCGATGATGCTCGGTATTTTGAGCTAAGTAAATTACTTGTTGAAATAACTTTGCGGCTGCCTCTAGTTCCCACAAATCTATCTTGGAAAGACCAATACTTAATAAAGAATCTACCTCTAGCATCCTCAGATAGTAAACTGTATGTTTGTTTTCTGGCTGAGGTACAAGTGATTTGAGTGCTTGCGTTGCTAAAGTAATAGTCTTTCCTTGACAAGCGATCGCTTGACTAATTTTACCTGTTATCCAATATAAATCGCCTAATATATTATAAAGTTCGCTGAGATTTTGGTCATCTTCCAAATTGTTAACAACTCGCTCAATTGCCGCAAGTATCGGTTGAATTAAACCCATCCGATACAACGTACTACCAAGAGGTAAAAACTGCTGCAATTGATTATTTCGGCTTTTTAAAATGACCTTGCCGGCTAACTCAAATTCATTAATATCTATGTAGTGATAATATGCTTCTAAAGCTTGCAAAGCATCCTTAAAAGTTTCAATTTGTTTAACACTAGTTGTCCAAAATTCTGCGGCTTTGTGGTTGGCAATTTCCCATTCATTGCTGGGGCGTAAACGTGCGATCGCTTCTTTCCGAATCACCGGATGCAACCAGTATTCACCTTTCTCGCACTCCACCAAAGACCGATTTCTCAGAGAGGCGATGATTTGGCGATGTTGATCGGGTGGGACATTCCAAAGTAAACAAAACAACCCTTGAGATGAGATGGTGGGTATATCTTGGTAACGATAACATCCCAAACGGCAAAGTAAGCGATATGCTTGGGGATCGAGGGCTTGCAGACGATTGATTTGACTAACCACTAAATTTTTTAAGTCCGTTGCTGCTAACGGATCGGCATGATTTTCTTGCCAATAAAGAGCCATATCACCGTCGAAATCCTCTTGAATCGAACCACAGAGAATTCCCATTGCTTTAGCATTACCGCCATAAGTGCGATGCATGATTTG
Organism: uncultured Nostoc sp.; assembly: GCF_964247315.1. Lineage (GTDB taxonomy): Bacteria > Cyanobacteriota > Cyanobacteriia > Cyanobacteriales > Nostocaceae > Nostoc. The sequence goes on along the minus strand of NZ_CAXTTT010000046.1, from coordinate 23,576 downwards.
CAAAGTTGGTGAGTTAATAGTTAACCCACGCTTGCTAAAAAACTGTTGCCATGCGCTTTGATCTAAGCCAGGAAGCCGATAGTGATTCACATTTAGCCCAGGTTCACAAAGGCGATCGCGACTGGTAATCAAGGTAACAGATTGCACTCTAGCATCAGCCAACACCCGTAATAGTTCTATATAGTTGCGGTGAGAAGCAATCAACCCACCTTGTTGATCTAATGCAGGTTCGAGATTGTCAATTAACACCCCAATCCGACGATTGTGGAGTTCGCGCTTGAGTCGTCCCAAAGTTACCCCAAATTCTACCCCAGGTTCTCGATCGAAATCTTGTTTGAGCCATTCCTCTACTACTCGTTCGGCGGGGGTGATATTTTGCGTTTCCTTCGCCATCAGCAGTTCTAAAACCAACTCAAACCCCTGAGTTTGCAGATATTGCTGCGCTAGAGTAGTTTTGCCTAAACCGCCCTCACCTTGGATAACAATGACTTTTGATCCCTGATTTACCAAATTATTCAGGTGAGTGATCGCTTCTGTTCGTCCAATAAAATTGGTATCCTCTAATTTTGGGGTGTAGTGGGGCGATCGCGAGTAATCAATCAGACTTGATGATATAGCAGTAGTTTTTCTCAGAACTCGCTCCAAAGTAGCGCGACAATTACTTTTGGTAATCTTTTCTCGCAGTACTTTAGAAAGCAGCTTCCATAACTGAGAACCAGCATCCTTGGCGTGTCCTTCCGTACAACCGTAAGAATGGGCGATATCTAAGTATTTTCTACCCAACCAAACTTGCACAAGAATCACTTTTTGCAAATCGCTCAACCGTTCCCCAGTCTGAGGGGGAATTATGGCATCTAACCATGCTAATGCTGCTTCAGCGTCCATTGTGTAACGAAGAGGTAGGTCAGATTTTAAGGACAACTATAAATCAATCTACAGTTATGTTGCTGAAGTTTTCGGATAAGATTCTGTAAATCCGACTTTTTTCCCGACTTTTCCGAATAAAGCCTTCTAATCTAATTAAAATAAAACTCATTAGGTAACATCAGCACCATCATTACTTATGGTGAAATCAGACCCTCGTCAATTGCCTAGTAGTGCTGAACTTTCTTGTTCAGACGATACCCCTGTGGATAACGAAGACCAGAACTTTATTCCCAATTTGCTTCTCTTTTTGCTGCAATATATTTGGGCAAACCGTAATGACTGGTTTTTCAGTGTGGATATGGGCGTTTACCATATCACAGGGGTTAGTCCACTTGTGCCGATTGTACCAGACGGATTTTTGAGCTTAGGTGTAGAACGCCGCAAGGCGGATAAATCCCGTAAAAGCTATGTTGTTTGGGAAGAAAATAACATAGTGCCTATCCTGGCTTTAGAAATTGTCTCTTTAACTCCGGGTGGAGAATACGACAAAAAATTAGACATTTATGCCAAGTTAGGGGTACTGTACTACATTATTTATAATCCAGAGTATTGGCAACGCGATCGCCGCCAACCTTTTGAAGTTTATCGCTTAGTAGATGGTAGCTATCAATTACAAATTGGTGAACCATTTTGGATGCCAGAAATTGGTTTGGGAATTGGGCGATCGCAATACGTATCTGGTAATATCCAGCGTCAGGTTTTGTATTGGTATGACCAACAAGGAAATCGCTATCAAACTCCAGAAGAACAGCTTGAGTTAGCGCAAAAAAAACTTGAGCAATACCGCCAACAATTTGGAGAACTGCCAGAGGATTAAATTATTACAAAAGGATTTTTATAGCTTCAAAAAAACTTACGATAATGGATACCAACAATTGGTTATTAAATATTTTAATATACTATCGTAAAATAGAGTTTTTTACTCAGTATCAAGATTTTTCAAATTATCAATTAGTAGATGAAGTTAAAAAATTAGCCAAAAAACGTTATTCAAATACCTACGAGCGTTTTTTTGATGAACGAAACGATTGGTTTGTTGTAAATTTAGATATACAAAGAGTATTTGAAATAGATTTTGGTTTAATTTATGGAGATTACTGTGGAATAGAGGGCATAAATGACAGTATAAGGCAACTACTAAGCGTTGCTGAGATATCTAGAGGATTTTTTGCACCTAATAAAGTTACAAGTTACTATATCAATGAATGTCACGGAAAAATTTACTCAGAAAAAGATTTACTCAAATATTTTGATAGTTTACCTCCAGATGAAAATATACATCGTTATTACAAAAATATAGTAGATTTTGAAATAGATGGTTCTAGACATTTGATTGTTGGGAGTTACGATCCATCATTAATAGCATTTCAAATAAATCAAATAATTATCAACAGAGGCTATCAATTTTATTTGGGTGAATTTGGCGATCCTACACCGATGCTTTTACTCAATCAAAAAGAAACGCAAAAGTTGCAGCAAGAAAGAGGCTTGAGAGTTAATGTAATTAGACGTGGTGGAGACACATCTTGGTTAAATTTACCCAGTAATCTTTAGCTAATTTTAGCTATTAGCCTCTAGATACCTTTAGGAGCAGATTGCCACAAGGTACTTTAGTTCTAGAATTCTAGAATCAATTAGCAGCTATCCGACTTTTTCCCTACTTTTCCAACCCCATCACATAAAACTGCCGACTTCAACCGACTGACAAAACAAAGTGCGATCGCTTAGGCTATTGGACAAAGTTTTGTACGGTGTGTTATTCCCTCACATCACAAACTAACCTTAATAACTTTCATTCTCCCCGTCTATAAGCTTCAATTTCTGCTGATATTTCTTCATCAGTCAAGGGATTATCTACGTGTATTGCTTGTATCTCTTGGAATAATTTTTTTAATTCTTCTGCTAAAGTAACCCTTTGATTATCGTCTGTCAAAATAATCACCTCAACTCTCTGTCCTGCTTTAAATGGTAAATCAGATAATACTAACTGCTTTGGATCTGCAATAGTGATATATGTTTTATAAGCGTTCATGATTTATCCTGTTACTCAACTTTTATCTACCCTTGTTCTAACAATTTCGTCACATTCTCTGCAATTCTCTCTTCTAACTTTGTAGAGTCGTCTTAGAAGGGCGAGGTTTGAAATCCAAATTTTCTATAACCAACTTTTTCCCCGACTTTTGCAACTGCATCACATAAAACTGCCGACTTCAGCCGACTGACAAAACGAAGTGCGATCGCTTAGGCTATTGGGCATAGAGATAACAACTTAAGTATAAAAATATGCTTAATACCCTTAGCCCAATTGCAGAAGACTTAGCAGGTAAAAGCTATCCTATTCCTGATTACTTGCAAACACAGCGCCGCATTCGTTCCCTCATAGATAAATATATTGCAGTCGAAAAACTACACGAGCGTCTGCAAGATTTACCGTTACAGTTTGCCAATCCTCAACCGCGTCCTTGGAAACTCATCGACTGGCAAACAATTAACCGCAATCAAATTATCGGCTTAGACGCAGAGGTATTTTTATCTATATTGATCGGTGCGATGGATACAGAAGCTCCGATTCGCAGCTATACCCAAACCAGTCGGCAGTATTTGGAAAAATTGCATCCTCAGATGGCTCGGTTTGTTGGTGGAACAGTCGGTAAAGATGGCGAACTGCTGGAACTTGGTTTGTGGGAAAAGGAAGAACGTCAGCACACACCTGCATTAATCAAAATCTACACCCAATTAACGGGCGAGAAAATTACCCCCAAACTTCGGACAGTTAGAAGCTATCTCCCCACAGATGACGCCAAAGAAGACTTATATCGCCACGGCTTACATCGCATTACCACAGAATACGGTGCTACCTGTCTTTATATTTGGTTGATGGCTCATACCACTGGCGCACTCCAGGATGTTCTAGAGGAATTAGCACAAGACGAAATTAACCACATGACCAAATTCTGGGGGTTTGGGGTCTGGACTTTCCCTGATACTGGGTTGATGCGAATTGGACGCACGCTGATTAAAACGCGATCGCCAAACTATCAACGTAACAACCTCATGCGTACTCTCCGGCGGATGATGGGTACCCTCAACTGGAATGCTTGGTCATTAACCAACAAAATAACTCTCTTCTTCACCTTCACTTACACAATGCATCGCTTGTGGAGTTGGAACAATAGCCTCACACCAGACTATCTGCAAAATTTATTTGAAACTAATTAGTCAAAACAAAGGACAAATCACAGATGACAAATGACAAATCAAAATTACCCACCGATTTAAATCCCCAAAAAATCCCCCAACATATCGCTGTGATCATGGATGGTAACGGACGATGGGCAACCAGTCGAGGATTACCACGCATTGCTGGACATCGCCAAGGAGCAAAGACACTCAAAGAACTATTACGTTGCTGCAAAAACTGGGGAATCAAAGCGTTGACAGCTTATGCTTTTTCAACAGAAAATTGGCAGCGTCCCGTTGAAGAAGTGGATTTTCTGATGCATTTGTTTGAGCGATTACTACACCGCGAGTTAGCTCAGATGCATCAAGAAGGAGTACGCATCTCGTTTATTGGAGATTTATCGGTTTTACCCAAGTCTCTACAGATAGAAATAGAACGTTCAATGATAGAGACATTGAACAATCAAGCAATCCACTTTACGGTTGCAGTCAATTACGGTAGCCGCAACGAAATTACCAGAGTTTGCCGTCAAGTAGCTCAACTCGTACAACAAGGCGAACTCAGCGCCCAAGAAGTGAATGAAAGTCTTATAGAACAACATCTCTACACGGCAGATACTCCAGAACCCGATTTACTGATTCGTACTAGCGGTGAGATGCGATTGAGTAATTTCCTCTTGTGGCAAATGGCGTATACAGAGATGTATTTCACCGATATTCTTTGGCCAGATTTTAATCGAGAAGCATTTCATCAAGCTTTGTTGAGCTACCAAAATCGCGATCGCCGTTTTGGTCAAGTCAAAGCTTCATTATCAGCTTAGTGTACCAAACACCAGACATCGCGTGAAGAAGGCAGAAGGCAGAGGGCAATATTCCTTCTGCCTTCTGCCTTTCTTGATAAAGTAAAAGCACCCACACTACCACGATGGTATATGAGCGCTCACAAATAAAACATTATTGAGGATAATCTATCTGCTATGACAGACCGAAGTAACTATAAGAATAGCAGGCACTGGGTAAATAAACTGCAAGGGTAGTTACAAATGTTTTGTTAAAAATATTACTTACCGTCAACATGATGCTTGATTTAGGCAAAATCCAAACGATTGCGAAATCATATTCTCCGCAAGAACTCTTCGCTGCTTTGGTTTGGCAGCGTCGCTTCAATGAGTTTGATGGCGAAGAAGTGATTACTGACCTTTCCAACCACAAAAATTTATGGTCAAGCTTTCTGTTCACAAAACCAATTTTTGCACCAGATGAAAACGGTTTAAGCTTTGGTGGTATGGTCGATACCCTACTTGCAATGGCAAACTATCGTCCCATGCCTGAAACCAGCATCATCCATTTCATTGCCTATCCTGCCGATACACTATACATCCTTGCAGAGAACCAAGACACAAAAGTGTCAGAGCTTTTAGACTTGGGCAAAAAATGGCGAGCTGATTCAGTAGAGGTAAGTGATGGCACGAATGAAGATTATGGTTTGCGCCTGAAGCGCCGACTGAGAACTAGATTGGCAGGAGCGCTATGGGGTGAAGATGTTCAGCAGGATTGTGATGCGGTGGTTGTTGCCTATTGGTGGGATTGAATTCTTGAAATATCTCAATTGGAGAAATCGTGGACTACAATATGCTGTTTTCTTCTTGATCTTAGCTTACACCCAAATTGAGCAGCGATCGCAGCCTCTTAATTTTCTTTGAGTAAATTATTCTTTGTTAAGTATTGAGCCGAAATCCTCGGCTCAATACCTATATTCTCTATCACAAAATCAGACTTATGTAAATTATTATTTTGTCAATATAGCAATCCTATTTTATATTTGAACAGAGAAAATTTGTAAGGCTTATGAATCAAACATTTTACGTAATGCATTGTTCAAAAACCATTTAGGATTACTATCGTAATTATAAAAACTATCAATATGATGTATTGTTAATTCTTTCCCAAAATAGTATTTACTATAATTTAATACTTGCGATGTAAGCTGAGGTTCTGGTAAGTCAATTCAGAAAAAAATCCTGATATCCAAAATTTAAAGTTAATAAGATTTCTTTTAAATCTACTTTAAATTTACTTATCAATACACTTGAAAATCGCAATTAATTTTTCCACTATTTTGTAGGTGTTGGGAGTTATGATGGCAAAATATCTACTAGCTTTTGCTAGTGGGATGGGATTTTTATGTTTAATTGTCGGGTTATCACCTGTGCAAGCCCTTCCTAGTTTAGAAATTGCAGATAAAAACGTAGTTGTTAATCAAGATGACGGCAGCTATGAAAAGAATTATTCTCATCAAAGCGATTTAGCAAATAATATCTCCAGTAAATTGCTGATAGCTAATGAAACTCAAAAAAACTTATCCTCAGTCAATCAACAGCAAAAGATTCTAGATATAGGAGTAGATTCTGCTGTTAACTTGTGGCAGCCAATCATACCACAACCTGCAAGTTCATCTCCAACCTCATACAAACTTGCACAAGTAACATCTGTATCGCAATTGTCTGATGTACAGCCGACTGATTGGGCTTTTCAGGCACTCCAATCTTTAGTCGAGCGCTATGGTTGTATCGCAGGTTATCCGAATCAAACCTATCGCGGTAATCGGGCGATGACTCGCTATGAATTTGCTGCTGGCTTAAATGCTTGTTTAGAGCGAATCAACGAACTGATTGCGACTGCAACTGGTGATTTAGTCAAGAAAGAAGATTTAGCCACGTTGCAGAAACTACAAGAACAATTTGCGGCGGAATTGGCAACATTGCGAGGTCGAGTAGATGCTGTAGAAGCTCGCACAGCAGAACTAGAAGCAAATCAGTTTTCTACTACGACCAAACTCAATGGTGAGGCAATTATTGCTGGTGTTGGTGCTAGCGGCGGCGCTCCTAATAACAGCGACTCGAACATCATCCTAGTTAATAGAGTGCGGTTAAATCTCACCACTAGCTTTACTGGTAAAGATTCATTAATTACTGGATTGCAAGCCTATAACTTTTTGGGTGGAGTCGATGGACAGGGTAGCCTGCAACAAAGTTTAGGATTAGCTGCCCCACTTTTAAGTTCTAGTAGCGCTCGTACCAGTTTTGAGCCACAATTTCCAGGGCTAAATGTCAATACTTTGTCGAGTGTTGGCGCAAACAGTATTCAGCTTTACAAATTGCTGTATATCTTTCCTGTCGCTAATAAATTAACCTTGTTTGCAGGAACTGCGGCGGAGACATCAGATGCTTTCCCAGCAATTACGCCTTTTTATGGTGAAGGACAAGAGTCAATTTCTCGTTTTGGCAACTTGAATCCTGTGCTACGGGTTTCTGGTGGGACTTCGGGTACTGGTTTAGCATCGGCGGCGGGATTTATTTTTAACATTTCGCCAAATTTTGATTTAAGAGCTTTATACGGCAGTGTAAATGCCAATTTACCCGAAAAATCTGCGGCTGAGGCACTACCAGGAGTTTCTACTACACCTTTGGGAGCAGGTTTATTTAGTGGTAGTAGTATTATTGCCACACAGTTAACCTTCAAGCCAAGTCCGGCTCTGGATATTGGTTTAAACTATGCCCACAGTTATCACGAAATCAATATTTTGGCTACAGGATTAGTTAGTAGTGATATCGGTGCTTTAGCAGGGGTTGCAGCTGGAACACCGCTTACACTCAACTCTGTTGGCGGTACAGTAACATGGCGATTGTCTCCCAAAATAGCATTATCTGGCTACGGTGCAGCAATATTTGTTGATGCTTCTTCCAATAGCGTGGATGCTTCCACCACCTTTACAAGTTGGATGGCGGGAATTCACTTCAGAGATTTATTCAAGTCAGGAAACACTGCCGGAATTCTTTTTGGTCAGCCGCTTTACCGTAGTGATAGTGGTGGTTCTGCTCAACTTACACCCACAGGTGACAATCGGGCGACTCCTTACCATTTAGAAGCCTATTACCGCCTTCAAGTTAGCGACAATATCAGCATTACCCCTGGTGCGTTTGTTCTCTTTAACCCAGAAGGTAACAGCAACAATGACACTACGACTGTAGGTGTACTTCGGACTACTTTTACATTTTAAGAGATTGGGAGTAAGCAGTTAAAATCCCCCAAAAAATTGGGGGATTTTGAGATTGGATAACAAAAGAAGTTCAAGCAAACAGTGATTTGATTAATATGGGCGCACATTATTATCTATCTATTGAAAGAGACGCGATATTTCGCGCCTCTAAGAACCAAAATCAAAATTTCAAGGTTAGCTTAAATCTTTGTTTGTAGATATTGCACCAACTGCGGTGCTTGCATCACTCCTTCTATCCGCTCTACAGGCTTACCCTGCTTAAACAGTACTAAGGTTGGGAGAGACGCAATTTTATACTCAGTAGCCAAATCTGTGTATTTTTCTGTGTCGATTTTGACAATCCGTAAGCGATCCTTAAGTTGGGCATTGACTTGCTCTAAAATTGGCACCATCATTTGACAGGGGCCACACCAGTCAGCGTAAAAATCTACTAATACAGGTACATCAGAAGCAGACAGCATATCTTCAAAACTGTTAAATTGCTTTTTCGTTGCCATGTGACACACACCGATTTTCAATTGTTTGTTTCAATAGTAGTTCTTAGAAAATAAAATCGGTATAGGTTTATGGGTTTTTGTTAGTAAAAGATTAGATTAGTTAATATTAGGATGATTTGCCAGCTACAAACCTTAAATAATTATAATAAAATACGTATATTATGTTAGGTTGTGCATCTGGATTAAATATGTATTTCAACCTATCACGATCAACCAAATCATTATAGAGGCTTTCACAAGAGTAATGTCTACGAAAGCTGTAGATGCAACACTTTCTAGTTTATCTAGTCAGACAAATATAGGACTCCGATTTGATTTCTGAAAACATACTGAGACTGAAAAGCCCGTTTTATCAGGGTTTTATCTGAAATCTTGTTCAGAAATCAGATATGAGTCCTATATATTACTTATAGTTATTCATCTATTTACAGAGAAGTAACTATAGATATTTAATCAGAGTAAAACGTTAATTATTGTTATTCGAGTTATATAGGAATCTTATTTGATTTGTGAGAATTGCAAACCGCAGATTCTTGATAACTTTTATGAAGTCGGGGATCTTGTTTTTGCGCGTTTGATTCAGCATAGCTATATCTAGCTAAATACGACGTATTACTTTATCTATTAGCTATCTAACTTGCAGTATGACAGCAAGATTATCACCCCGCAAGAGTTAGATATTATCCCGACAATATTCAGATGTTCCCGAAATCGCCATAAGATCATTAGCGCAGTATTTCTAAAATTGAGGAACATTAAATGACACTATTACAAGATAAAGTCGCAATTGTCACAGGTGCATCAAGAGGAATTGGCCGCGCGATCGCAATTGAATTAGCTTCACAAGGAGCGATCGCAGTTGTCAATTATGCTAGTTCGAGTGCTGCCGCCGACGCAGTTGTTACAGAAATTACAGATGCGGGAGGTCAGGCGATCGCGATCCAAGCTGATGTTTCTAAAAGCGATCGAGTAGACGCACTAGTTAACACCGTCATCGAAAAGTTCCGCCGTGTGGATATTTTGGTCAACAACGCAGGTATTACCCGCGACACACTGCTTTTGCGTTTGAAGCCAGAAGATTGGCAAGCAGTGATAGACCTAAATCTAACTGGTGTTTTCTTATGTACACGTGCTGCCAGTAAAATCATGCTCAAGCAGCGATCGGGGCGGATTATCAACATTACCTCCGTTGCAGCGCAAATGGGCAACCCAGGTCAATCAAACTACAGCGCCGCCAAAGCAGGTGTCATCGGCTTCACCAAAAGCGTTGCCAAAGAACTCGCTACTCGCGGTATCACCGTAAACGCTGTCGCCCCTGGATTCATTACCACCGACATGACTAGCAATCTCAACAACCCCGAAGATATTCTCAAATACATCCCACTCGGTCGCTTTGGTCAGCCCGAAGAAGTCGCTGGCATGGTGCGCTTCCTCGCTGCTGATCCCGCCGCCGCCTACGTCACTGGACAGGTTTTTAATGTCGATGGCGGTATGGTTATGGCGTAAGTAGTTTAAGCAATCAATAAATACAATTGCTCTGAATAAATAATTTGAGATTTTACATAAATAAGGGCGCACAGCTAGTTGTGCGCCCCTATTTATATACAAATAATTTTGGATAATTTATTTTTTGGATTAGAAATTGGGCTTCACTTCAGTTTCTAAAACCTGATTTTAGAGCAAGAGAAGGTGTAGGTCACAATGATCTTTTGAATGAGTGGTCAATCCTTTTTGTACTAGCATTTAGTTATGGATTTAAATTTTGATTGGACTTAAAACTTATGACTGAACCATTGCTTTTAGATTTTTCAATTGGATTACTACTTTGTATAAGTTTATGCATATTTTACGAATCTACTATTATCTTCTATGTAATGATGCATATTCATTTAATATTTTTAAGCTTTATTATAAGTATATTTACCAACTTTTGGAGAGCAATTAGTGAATTACTAATCAATCCTTGGTCTATTGTTGGTTATCTTGTTCCTTTTATCGTACAAATTTCATTTGCAGCAATTTGCGTTATTCTCAGAGCTAATTTAAACAGAGTTACAGTGTTCCAGGATGTAATTATAGTTTGTGTTACTCCCGCTACAATCGTGTCTTTACTATTTATTTTCCCTAATTTACAACAATTAGTTTCATCAGCAGCTAAGTTCAATGTTTATGAAAGCTTTAATATTTTGGGATTGATTAATAATACATTTATTTTGATCTTGGGTGGCTTACTTGGATTTTTTATACAGAATATGATGCGGCAAACATAGCAATGATGGCTATGCTACTTATGCTGATAATGGCTTTCTCAGTAGTAATAAATGTAACTAAACCTTTGGAGCGCTGCTTCACCAACATCCAAAATTTAAAATCTAAAATTTGAGTAGTGTATAAAATTATGCGCCACACAGAAAAAACCATAGTAGGGCTAGCATTGCAATGCCCACCCTACAAGTAACTAGGGCTGTTGGCGTATCCTTTGCCAGACTGTAAAGCCCAAAAGCAAAATAATACTACTGGCGGTTGTCAGCATCACAGCCAAACTCATACCTTGTATTCTCATCGCTAGCAAGTTGAAAACTAAGGTAATTGACCAAAGGGTAAACGCAGCATGGCGCTGGGATAGTCCCCAAGCAAGTAAGCGGTGGTGCAGATGGTCTTTGCCAGGAGTACTCAGAGGGTTATTTCCTGCTAGTAGACGCCGCACAAATACTTGAGTGGTGTCTAGCACCGGTAACAACAGAAATAAAACCGTAGGAATTAGTGCATAAACTGTGTTTTGTTGCAGTTTGCCTAAAATACTAGTTGCTGCCAGGACATAGCCAAAAAAGTATGCTCCGGCATCACCCATAATAATTCGTGATGGATGGAAATTATGGCGCAAAAATCCCAGCGCAGCACCTCCCAATGCTGCCAGTACCAAGATTGCCGCGGCACGATTGTTAAATTGGGCACCAACACCCAACAAACTCATGGCGGTAATAAAGCTGATTCCTCCTGCCAAGCCATCCATACCATCCATCAAGTTGATGGCGTTGGTAATCCCTACTACCCATAGTACTGTTAGCAACATGGACAGAAGCGAGTCGATGGGAGTGCCAAACAGGACTTTGACGCTGATGCCATTAGCTACGAGCAACAGCGCTGTGACAATTTGCGCCCACAATCGCACAGAGGGTGGTAAGCCGAACTGATCGTCAATAAAGCCCACAAGAACTAATATCGAACCCCCCAACAAAATAGTGAGTACCTGAGCCAATACGTTTTGGAGTTCGATCGGTCGTAAAAGACTAGCTAATACCAGCGCGGCAATCACACCCGCGTAGATAGCCAGCCCCCCTGCATTGGGTAAAGGTTCTCGGTTGAGTCGCCGTGCGTTGGGTTGGTCAGCCCAACCTACCCGCAAGGCGAATTTGCGTACTGTCGGAATTAAACGCCAAGTTACAAGCCAAGCCAAGAGGAACGTAAATACTACTGCCAACCAGCCGGTGCCGCTAGGGTCGGCAATACCAAGGGACTTAAGGGAGTTGTCTAGATTCATCTCCCAATTCAAGCATTACTGCCAGTATCTAATATGAGCATCACCTGTATATTAATCAATTTTTTTTATTTCCATTTGTAACTTGAGCCGCTTGAGAGATTAGCACTCTGGCGCTGTGAGTGCTAAATTGTCTAATGGAAGCGCTGGAGAAATAAAACATGGCGAAAATTATTGCATTTGACGAGGAATCGCGGCGATCTCTAGAAAGGGGTGTTAACGCCCTTGCGGATGCCGTAAAAATCACCTTGGGGCCCAAAGGTCGTAATGTCCTTTTAGAGAAAAAATTTGGCGCACCTCAAATTGTCAACGATGGTATCACTGTTGCCAAGGAAATTGAATTAGAAGATCCTTTGGAAAATACTGGTGCAAGACTCATCCAGGAAGTGGCCTCAAAAACTAAAGATGTCGCTGGAGATGGTACAACCACCGCCACAGTTTTAGCACAAGCCTTGATTCGAGAAGGTTTGAAGAACGTCGCGGCGGGTAGTAACCCTGTTAGCTTGAGACGCGGGATCGACAAAACTATTGAGGCACTGGTGCAAGAAATTGCCAAAATAGCCAAGCCGATAGAAGGAAGTGCGATCGCTCAAGTTGCCACTGTCTCTGCTGGTAACGATGAAGTAGTTGGTCAAATGCTAGCTCAAGCAATGGAAAAAGTCACCAAAGATGGTGTAATTACCGTTGAAGAATCTAAATCTCTGATAACTGAACTAGAAGTAGTTGAGGGGATGCAGATTGACAGGGGCTATATTTCTCCCTACTTCGTCACCAACAACGAACGGCAAATCGTCGAATTTGAAAACGCCCGAATCTTGGTGACAGATAAAAAAATCAGCAGCATCCAAGATTTAGTGCCGATTTTAGAAAAAGTTGCCCGTTCTGGTCAGCCTTTGCTAATTATTGCTGAAGATGTCGAAGGTGATGCTTTGGCAACTCTGGTGGTGAACAAAGCGCGTGGTGTACTGGCCGTGGCTGGGATTAAAGCGCCTGGCTTTGGCGATCGCCGCAAAGCTTTGTTAGAAGATATTGCTATTCTCACCGATGGACAGTTGATTTCAGAAGAAATCGGCTTAAGCTTGGATACCGCTGCTCTAGAAGCGCTGGGAACTGCCCGCAAAATCACCATTGACAAAGAAAGCACCACAATTGTCGCTGGCAGTGTCACCAAGCCAGAAGTACAAAAGCGGATTGGTCAAATTCGCAGACAGTTGGAAGAAACTGATTCTGACTACGATCGAGAAAAACTCCAAGAACGCATCGCCAAGCTTGCTGGCGGCGTGGCAGTGATTAAAGTGGGTGCGGCAACCGAAACCGAACTCAAAGACCGCAAACTGCGGATTGAAGACGCACTCAACGCTACTAAAGCTGCCGTGGAAGAAGGTATTGTTCCTGGTGGTGGAACAACCTTAATTCACTTAGCTAAGGCGGTAGAAGCGATTAAAAACACCTTACAAAATGACGAAGAAAGAATTGGGGCTGATATTGTTGAACGAGCGCTAGAAGCCCCCTTGCGCCAAATAGCAGACAACGCTGGTGCTGAAGGTTCTGTAATCGTCTCGAAAGTCCGCGAGAGCGAATTCAACATTGGCTACAACGCTGCTACCGGCGAATTTGAAGACTTGATTGCTGCTGGTATTATCGACCCTGCCAAAGTCGTGCGTTCAGCTTTACAAAACGCTGGTTCCATTGCTGGTTTGGTCTTAACCACCGAAGCGATCGTTGTTGAAAAGCCAGAGAAGAAATCCGCTGCTCCTGCCCCTGATATGGGCGGTATGGGTGGCATGGGTGGCATGGGCGGCATGGGCGGCATGGGCGGCATGGGCGGCATGGGCGGCATGTTCTAACTTCTGCTCACCCAGATAAATATTTTTTAAACAGTTTGTCTTGCCAAGGCAAACTGTTTTTTTGTAGCATTGCTGATGCAGAGGCAATATGTTATACCAATTCGTAATTCCTCAGATTAAATCTGGCTGACGATCGAATTAGCAACCTAAATAATTGCCTAATTTAGAAATTACCGTCTTTATATTAATATTTGTAAAATAACGTGTAAGTTATCCTTATGTCCTTTGTTATTTACTAATGACAAATGACCAATGACCAATGACAAATTACTATTAGGTAATATTGTATGGCACGAAAACTACGTCGCCTTCCTAAAATAGTTCCCAAGTTTTATGAAGATGAGTTCTATCACCAACCGGGGACTATACCTGGAACTATTTTTGTTGATGCAGATGCTCCACCACCAGTAATTTTTTTGATTGACTATAACCAAACCAATTTCATCCGCGAACAAATAGAAACTCCAGAGGAGTGTGTCCCCTATCTGGAGGCGGAATCGATTACTTGGGTAGACGTACAAGGCTTAGGTAGTCAAGATATATTACAACGATTGGGTAATGTTTTTAAGTTACATCCTCTAGTTTTAGAAGATGTAGTCAATGTACCAGAGCGTCCCAAAATCGAGGATTATGAAGATCAATTGCTGTTCATTGCCCGCATGGTAGTAGCAAAGGAAAAAACATGTGGTTTTTACAGCGAGCAAGTGAGTTTGATATTAGCAAAAAATTATTTGCTTACAGTCCAAGAAGAACCAGAACATGATTGTTTTGAAGGAGTGCGATCGCGAATTGCAAAAAACAAAGGTACTATTCGCAAACAGGGAGCCGATTATTTAGCTTACGCCGTGTTAGATGCGATTATTGATGGTTTTTTCCCAGTGCTGGAGCTTTATGGAGAGCGAATTGAAGAGTTAGAAGAGGAGGTAATAGTCAAACCTACTCCACAAACACTGCAAAATATTTATCATATTAGGCGAGAATTACTGCAACTACGTCGTGCTATCTGGCCCCTGCGAGATGCAATTAATTCTTTGATTCGAGATGGCAGTGATTTGATAGGTGAGGAGGTGCGAATCTACTTGCGAGACTGTTATGACCATACAGTGCAAGTGATGGACATGGTGGAAACTTACCGAGAACTAGCATCTGGATTAATGGATGTGTACCTTTCAGCAGTGAGTAATAAAATGAATGAAATCATGAAGGTATTAACGATAGTTTCAACAATTTTTATTCCACTGACTTTTATTGCCGGAGTATATGGGATGAATTTCAGTACTGAAAAATCGCCATATAATATGCCAGAGTTAAATTGGTATTGGGGCTATCCACTTTGCTGGGCAGTGATGTTAGCGATCGCATTTGGTTTGCTATTCTTTTTTTGGCGACGAGGCTGGTTGCAAAATTCTGTAGAAATTAAGCGCAATTAAAAATTGTAGATTAGCGACAAGTCAAATATACATTCATTAGCACCGGGAGTTAAGATTTTTGAGTTATGAGGAGTAGCGACCAGAATTTAGTAGTTTTGACGATTTATATTATCGGTGTTTCTTATGTTTTCAACCGCATGATTGAATCCATCGATGACCAAGTTAAATTTGAGTTTAAAAAAGGAATCGTTGACGAACAACTCAAAGAACACAATCTCGACGATAAAATTGGAATTTCCTTTAAACTCAAATCCTCATACCCAATTGACGATTTGAAAGATTTAGGAATTAGCATTGAAAATAAATCGGATAATGTTGCCCTATACGTTGACTGGGATAACAGTTCTTTAGTTGTTGAACATAGTAAGCAATCACGCCGCGTAATTCGGAAATCACCAGACTTAACCCGCGACTTAGCAGTACCCCAAAGTCCTAGCCTGATTGCTCCCAGGAAAACACTTTCTGAAACAGTGACAGCAGAAGATGTTTTCCAGCGCGATCAAGTAGCTGGAACCTATTCAGCTAAAAAACCACTAATTGATATCAATGGGCTACAAAAAGGGCAAAAAAAGTTGTACAACGACTTTTTTAACAGAAAAAAAGAGTTGGATTTTTCTCTGCAATTAGTGCTTAGGATATCTGAAGTGCGTTTAGGTATAGCCCCAGGTGGCGATTTTCCTCCCATTAGTATTATCAATTGTCCTTTCACAGTCAGGAAACTACCTTGGACTTACGCTCTACCTTGGAATAAAAAAAAGTAATGCCGTGTCAACCCCTTGTGTCAACCGGGTACACTGGATCTAAGGAGAGAGTAGGCGCAGGCGGTTGCAGATCGGTCATAGTTACTGATTTGAGGAAAGTCCGGACTCCCGAAAGACCAAACTTGCTGGATAACGTCCAGTGCGAGCGATCGTGAGGATAGTGCCACAGAAAGATACCGCCAAAACCAGTGTTGAGCAACAAGTGCTGAGTGCTGAGTAAAGAAAACTCAGTACTCAGCACTCAGCACTCACAACTGTTTTGGTAAGGGTGCAAAGGTGCGGTAAGAGCGCACCAGCAGTATCGAGAGGTGCTGGCTCGGTAAACCCCGGTTGGGAGCAAGGCGATAGGAACTACGGTTGGTCTTTTACCAGTTCCGCTCAATGAGAGCCGCTTGAGGCGTTTGGTAACAAACGTCCCAGATAGATAACTGCCCTCGCAAGAGAACAGAACCCGGCTTATGTCCTGCTCTCTCCCCTGCAATGGAGTATGAACCTTTCACGGTTTGTACTCCATTATTTTTGTACGGATTTTGGGCGATCGCTAATTCATCATTTAGAGCATTCCCAGGATCTCTAATGCTGTATCCAGATGCCATTTAATCCGATAAAGTCCAAACAGTTTCTCTTGACTATACCGTGCTGGGTACTCTAGTTTTCTTCCCTCCATCGTTACCTTCAGTAATGCTGACTGCTCTGGTGTCGGTGTTCCCATAGCTTCTAGTGTCGCTTCTAGCGCTTCTACTTGAGAGAATATGGGAGACTTTAATCCTTTATTTTCTGATACTTGCTTGCAAGCTACAACAGGAAAAGTCAGGAGTGCGTTAATGTTGGATGCTTTATCAGCAGGGTTTCCTATTGCTTGGATGCCGTACTGTATCAAACATAAATCGCGTAACGCTCTCAAGCTTTTAAGTTCTAATTCCGTGCGTGTAAACATAAAATAGAGTTACCTCTTGTAAAAGTGGGAATCGGTGGATGCATACCCTCAGAAAGTTTCATCCACCAATTAATCATTATTCAATATGCTTCCACATTAGTACAGCTTTATTAAGTAACGTAAAGTGCCTAAAGATAATCGCGGTAATCCAGATATTAAAAATTATGGTTTCAAAACTGACAGGGAAGAATCTCTGACTGAGAAGATGAACTTACGCATGACAAAATCCATGAAAGAGGAAGTGCAGCAACAAGATAACCCTCCTGAATTCTGTAGAGAAGCTATCCAAGAGAAGCTAGATAGAAATAAAGGGAAGTAGTTAAAAGTTGTTAGAGTATTACTTCGAGAACTATAGCGGTTCTCAGCCCTTGTGAGGTACAAGAACCCCACCCCCAACCTCTTCCCCGCTCTTCGAGCTACGGTGTACACACAAGTCTTAGAGAGCTTCCCCTTCTTGTGTTCGAGGAAATCTACTATGAAACTAAAGTTGATTTTGGGTTTTGCTTTAACCATTGTTACGTTTATTTTCTGGGGTGAGAGGACTTTGCAAAAATGGACTTCTCCTGCTTTCGGACAAAGTTCAGATCCGACAATTCCACGTAATGTAGCATCAGATATAACTCCAGAAATTCGAGCAAGTTTAGTTGTTGGATCGGATGTGGCTGTGCCAATTTCTAAGTTTGCAAACCGAATTTTACAGGGAGGATCGGATAATTCAAAGTTTGTTGCAGCACAGCCTTCAGACAATTTACCTGTTTCGGCAAAACTTGCATTAGACATTGCAAATTCATCAACATTAGCAATGTTGACACAAGCACCCATCAAAACAACAGTTGAGTATTTACTTTATACAAACCCTACCGATAATATCCAAAATAAACCTGTATGGAGGGTTATTTTTTGGGGTTCTCCAATTCGCATGAACCCTCCACCAGTGTTGGAACAAGGTCGTTTCGTTCAACGTCCAATTGTTCAGTCAAAAAGCTGTCGAGCAGTAACTTATTTGCTTATCGATCCCTTCGATCCCAAAGCTGAATATATTGAACAAAGTTCTGCTGGACCCAACGATTGAGACTTGTAATATAGCGGTTTTCACTCGATTGCCCCTTTCCCTTTGTCATGCAATGCCCCTCGCTTATCCACGCCGTCAGCGGCAACTCGAAAGTTTAGTCCAAAAATTTGGTTTGTCGCTAGAAGCACCTATAAAGTGGGAACTGCTGGATTTAGCGCTAACTCATCCCACTGTCTCTGATTCGGCAAATTATGAACAGCTAGAGTTTGTTGGCGATGCAGTGGTGCGCCTGGTGTCGGCTGTTGTGTTATGGGAAAATTATCCCGATTGTCCAGTGGGGGATTTTGCGGCAATTCGTTCGGTGTTGGTGAGCGATCGCATCCTCGCCCAATTGGCCAGAGTTTATGGTTTGGAGCTATATTTACTAGTTGCTGGCAGTGCTACCGCTGATAAAGTTGGTCTAGAGTCACGACTGGCAGATGCCTTTGAAGCGGTTTTAGGTGCGCTTTACTTAAGTACTCAAAATCTGGAATTGATTCGCTCTTGGTTAGATCCCCACTTCCACCAACTAGCAACAGAAATTCGCCTCGATCCTGCCAGACTTAATTACAAAGCTGCTCTCCAAGAATGGACTCAGGCACAATTTAAAGTTTTACCAGAGTATCGCGTTGTAGAAGTCACTCAACCGCACCGCAATCAAGAACGTTTCATGGCTGAAGTGTGGCTGCACGGAAAGATGCTAGGACAAGGTAAAGGACGCTCAATCAAGACCGCAGAACAAGCAGCAGCTAAAGTAGCTTTTTTAGCAATTTCTAACCCGCAAATACCCTGAGCTTAAAAGAAGGGTGATTAGTGGATAATCAGTTGATTGTCAGTGGTCATTTGTCCCTCGTCCTTTGTATACAAATAACTAATGACAAATAACAAATGACAAATGACAAATGACAAATGACAAATGACAAATAAAATTAATATTGCTGTCATCGGAGTTGGGCGTTGGGGAGTGCATCTACTACGGAATTTCTTGGCACATCCCGAAGTGAATGTAGTTGCTGTAGTAGATCCCCATCCAGAACGATTAGCGGCGGTTAAGCAGCAGTTTAATTTAGATGAAAATGTACTATTAACAACCCAATGGCAGGATTTAAAGAAAGTGCCAGGGTTGACAGGAGTAGCGATCGCAACTCCAGCTACCACCCACTATGCTTTAATTAAAGACGCTCTCCAACAGGGATATCATGTTTTGGCAGAAAAGCCCCTAACTCTCAATCCAGTAGAATGTCGGGAACTTTGCCATTTAGCAGAACAGCATCATTTGATACTGATGGTTGACCATACTTATTTATTTCACCCAGCAGTTGAGCGAGGAAAAACTGTAGTACAAGCAGGTAAATTAGGTGATTTACGCTATGGCTACGCCACCCGCACCCATTTAGGCCCTGTCCGGCAAGATGTTGATGCACTATGGGACTTAGCTATTCACGATATTGCTATATTTAACGCTTGGCTGGGTCAAATTCCTGTGCAAGTACAAGCAACGGGTACGGTGTGGCTACAGGGAGCAGGGGAGCCGGAAAGCAGGGAACCAAAGGGCAAGAAAGATACAAATTCTCCTTTGCCTCAAGGTTTGGCTGATTTAGTATGGGTAACACTGACATACCCAGATGGCTTTCAAGCTTATATTCATTTGTGTTGGCTGAATCCTGATAAACAGCGACGGCTGGGGATTGTAGGTAGCCTTGGCAGCTTAATTTTTGATGAAATGTCAATATCATCACCTCTAACCCTGCTACATGGTGAGTTTGAACAGCAAGGCAATCAATTTATTCCTGTGAATCAAAGACAGATAGCGCTGGAATTAAAGCCAGGAGAACCATTGGGGCGGGTTTGCTCCTCCTTTGTTGTCTCTATTCTCAACAATACTCCCTTAGAGGTTTCGTCTGGCTGGGTAGGCGCACAGTTAGTAGAAATTCTTGCTGCTTTAACAGTATCTCTTGAGCAAGGCGGTAAACCTGTTTTTTTGAGCGATCGCATTCTCAAGGAGCAAAAGTAATAACTATTTAGGAGTGCTGATGAATATGGACTTTTAAATAAATTACCTCTTGAAAGTCCCATTCGCACAAACTCCTCCTTTTGGAAGACTAACCAAAATAGTTTGCAGAGGCGAAAGACGAATCTCGCAAGTCTCATTTCCAAATAGCAACTGGGACTTCGGGAACTTTTTTTTGTCTACCTCTATTTTCACAGACTTGTTGATCCCCGAAGAGGAACTTCCTACAGACTCCTGTAGCCTGGGATAGCGGCTTGCCTTTACTGGCTCATTCCCAGAGGATAATCCAAGATCCCCGACATTTGCTTCTTTATTTGGAACAGCTAACTGCGAGATATCAATTAAAGGTAAGGTAATTTTGAGTGTCGTACCTTGATGAAGTCCCGCACTCTCAAGAGTAATACTGCCTCCCATGAGTTCGATTAAGTTTCGTGAAATCGCTAGTCCCAGTCCAGTACCTTCAAACTGACGTGTTGTAGTGCCATTCACCATTACAAAGGGGCGAAATAGTTTGTGCTGTTGAGTCGGATCGATGCCTATACCTGTATCTTTGACAGCTACTACCACCTGAGATTTACCACTACTAGATTGAATTTCTGTAGCAATGGTGATGCTTCCGGTATCGGTGAACTTGGTGGCGTTGCCGATAACATTAATCAGCACTTGCTTTAGTTTTCCCGCGTCTGCCTTAATTGGGATCGCTTGGGGAGCTAACTCACATTTTAATTGCAAGCCCTTTTGTTGGACATTAACTGATTGTAAATTAATTACCTCTAACAATAGTTGTCGGAGGTCAATAGGTGTAGAGACGACCGAAAGCTTACCTGCTTCGATTTTAGAAATGTCGAGTAAATCATTAATAATACCTAGCAAGTGAATCGTTGTTTCATCGGCACGTTTGAGAAACTCCATTTCTTCTTCCCGGTCATCACATAAGCCCTCTTCAACCAGGCGAATACAGTTAATAATAATATTTAATGGGTTTCTCAATTCATGGGAAGTTGTAGCCAAAAACTGGCTTTTAATCTGGTTAGCACTTTTTGCTTCTTTCCAAGCTATTTCTAATTCTTCCGATCCAGCTTTCAGCCGTTCTACCATTTGGTCTAATGCTTGGGCCAGTTGATTGAATTCCCGAATTTGAAAATTGTGGGGAACTGGTTGTGCGGCATGGTGAGAG
Organism: uncultured Nostoc sp.; assembly: GCF_964247315.1. Taxonomy (GTDB): domain Bacteria; phylum Cyanobacteriota; class Cyanobacteriia; order Cyanobacteriales; family Nostocaceae; genus Nostoc. The sequence goes on along the minus strand of NZ_CAXTTT010000046.1, from coordinate 2,160 downwards.
TGAATATTGAGAGCGTAGTCTCGCAATTCTTCTACAGGACGGGCCAAGTAAGGAGCTAAATATAGAGATGCTAACAAACTTGCACCAATCAAACCGACTGTCAAAACGATAAGAATTAATTTGATTTCCTCTAAACCAAAAAGCGCATTTTCGACGCTAGTAACAGCTAAAACTATCCATTTTTGCTGCTGCTGTTGGGTGAGTGGATTTGGAATTGCTGTATAGCCAGCGACTAATTCTTTTCCTTCGGTAAAAGAGAAATTTATCGAATCGTTTTGTCCCGTAATTGCATTTTTAATTATGCTTTTGATTTGGGAAGCATGAGGGTGCTGATTGATATTAGTTCCCACCCAATCTGGGAATGGGTGTGCCAAAATTGTGCCATCTTCAGCAATCACTACCATAGCGCCCGTGAGCGATCCCGGTGGATTTTTGGTTTGTTGGTACAATGCAGACTGAATACTTAAGCTGTAAACTGATTTTTTTTGGCTATCAAAGACTGGTGCAGATAAAACTACTTGCAGCTGATTTTGTGCATTTCTTTTTCCAGTCATTCCTGCCTTTGGCGAGAAGATTGCTTTGACATTAATCCCCTCAGGAGGCAAAGGTAATCTCAATTCGCCAATTTCTCGATCCCCACAGCTACTGGCAATTAACTTGTGGTTTAGGAGATTTGTTAATTGGATGCACTCGATACTGGCTGGAAGTTGTTGCCTTAACTGCGTGAGAATTTCTTGCTCTTGTATAGGTAAATCCGACGGAATTACCGTCGTTTTGCTTACACTCTGCAAATTAGCTTTTAAGATTGCGATCGCATCACCAATTCTCTCCCCTTTACTGATGGCGCTTTCTGTTAAATTTTGCCGTGCAGTTCTCAATATACTAGAACGTGCCTTATTCAAGGCAACAATTTCGCCTACAAGTAAAACTGGAACAAACAGCAGCAATATTCTCGTTACTAAAATTCGACGAAAGGAAGATTGGCGGGAATTAGTCATCGACTGTCTCACTTTGCACCTGCAATCTACAACACCAAAGATATGCAATTAGACCAGCTAGATGAGACATTTTATTAAATGATCAGAATTTTATTTTCAATGTTTAAAAATAACAAATTGCTATAATTCAAAAAGAAACGTGGTATACCAAAACTCGTATATGCTAGATGTAAAAGCGATTTATGTTGCATATCAATACAGTGGTTAAATTATAAAACAGTAGTTTGCAAGTATGGTTTTTTTGAAAATCTACATACGACTAAAGTAAATATTAAAACTATCAAATCAATTTAATGTTCCAACATCGTCCTCATACTACAGTTGTTTTAGCAATGAGTGCAGATGGCAAGATAGCAGATTTTAAGCGATCGCCTGCTCGGTTTGGCTCAAGGGTTGATAAAGCACACTTAGAAAAACAAATTGCTGCCTCTGATGCCGTTTTATTCGGTGCTGGGACTCTGGACGCCTACGGAACAACACTTACTGTAACCGATCCAACTCTAGTGGAACTTCGGGCGCAAGGAGGGAAGCCTCGGCAACCAGTTCATATAGTGATTACAAACTCTGCAAACCTTAATCCGGAAATTCACTTTTTTAAGCAACCAGTTAGACGCTGGCTACTCACCACAACAGCAGGAGAATTTTCGTGGAAAGAACGCTTACAGACGTTTTACTTAACTCTGGGAATCGGAGTACAGGAGTACCCTCCAGAATTTGAGCAGATTCTGGTTTTTGAAACACCAACGCGAGAAATTGACATTTCCGCAGCTTTGAAGCATCTAGCCACTCTACATATAACACGCTTGGCGATCTTGGGTGGAGGTAAATTAGTCGCTTCCTTGCTGGAATTAAATTTAATTGATGAATTATGGCTAACTGTCTGTCCACTGATTTTAGGTGGTAATACTGCACCCACACCTGTAGAAGGGAAAGGATTTTTACCTGATTTGGCTCCCAAGTTACAACTCATAGAAGTTCATACAGTTGAGCAAGAAGTGTTTTTGCACTATCGCCTGCAACGACCAGCAGATTAGATTACGCTAAGTTAAGTTATTGGGCATTAGGCATTGGGCATTGGGCATGGAGAAGAGACAAGGTAGACAAGGAAGAGGGGGAGACAAGGGAGAGGCTTGTTCAATAATTCCCCCTTGTCCCCTAGTCC
>NZ_CAXTTT010000045.1:0-53734 GCF_964247315.1 uncultured Nostoc sp. | reverse complement strand
TACTTTCTCAAACCCCAGTTTGCTTTCTCATTTTGGTGTTTTCCGCAAGCAAAATCAGCTTTGACTTACTCAAACCCCAGTTTGCTTTCTCATTTGAGTAATTCACGCATTCATTTTCGTATATCATTGAGCCGAAAGAAAAGCGTAGGCATAGCTCGTCGTATACGACATCGCTCATCGCTCGATCAACATAGTCGCTCAAAATAAACCTTATCACCATGAAATCTCGCGTTGTATTACCAGTTTAATCTTATGTTGAATGATGGTGTTTCGCCGATGAAGCGTCTACGCTCTACTTTCAAGTGTAAATCGACAAGCGATCGCACACCTAAACCTTACTGAACTACATCAATTACTGGTATTGGCGAACTTTAAAGACTATTTCATCATCTTAAAACTTGTTCTGTGAAAGAATTCATGCTTTGATGCGTTAAATGCTACCTCAAATATCAAAAGTTGCATTCCTTAAGTGCATCCAGTTTCTCTATGTCAAAACCCGCCGATGTCAGTACCAAACGCTTAATTAGCCTCGCACCCAACAATTGGGTAAAATGGGTAACACAAATCCCTGATGTCGTTGCAGGCGAAATCCTCAATTCCGAGTTTCAGTGGATTAGTAGAGAAAGCGATGTACTTATCCGCGTCGAAAGTAAAGAGTACGGAAAATTTCTCGTTCTCAATGAATTGCAATTGCGGTATAAACCCGAAATGCCACGACGGATGCGTGCTTATGCAGGATTGGCAGAAGAAAAATATAACTTACCAACTTATCCTGTACTGCTTAATATCCTCAAAACGAGTGACGCAGAAATACCCAGGCGATACGAGTCCAATATTGCTGGGTTACAAGTACGCCAAGATTACCGCGTCATTAACCTCTGGGAAGTTGATGTTAGCATCGCCTTTGAACAACCCTTACCCTCATTGCTTCCCTTTGTACCAATTCTTAAAGGTGGTGAAAAAGAGTCTACAATTCGAGAAGCATTGCGTTTATTGCAAGCGGATGAACAATTTAACCAACTCGAAACAGTCTTAGCATTTTTTGCTACGTTTGTACTAGATAGCGCATTAGTCCAACAAATTATGAGGTGGGGTATGACAGTATTGCGTTCCTCGCCGTGGTATCAGGAAATATTGCAACGCGGACAGCAAGAGGGAAGGCTATCAAGCATCGAATTAAGCCTAGAAGTAAAATTTGGCAATGAAGGATTAAATTTCATGCCAAAAATTTCTCAAATATCTGATATCGAGCAACTAAAAGTAATTCAACGTTCTATTCTCACAGCCGAGACTCTAGAGGAATTGGCGCGAATACTCGAAAATATGTAAGAAAAAGATGTCTCAATTTATATGCCTCCAATTCCGAGTTCGGAGGTGAAATGATCGTATTGTAAAGGTGTAGGCGTACCTTGTCAGAGATATCGCTCTAGAAAAGAAGTGTAAATCTACAAGCGATCGCTTAGTTTAGAAATGAGCATTACTCAAATAAATCAAATCCTTTTTCGTTTCTCAGTTTTCTGTCAAAAGTTGCTGTCCTCCTGCCTCATCCTAACTACAAATATTTACGCCGTTCTACCTAAAACACGCTTTATCTCTCAATACAGTTCAGAATCAGCAACAAAACCCTCATGTAGAGACGCTATTTATCGCGTCTTAAAAGTGTAATGCCGATCACGATTCCTCAAATAAGCGATCGCCTTGATGTAAACGTTCCGCAATTTGATAAGTTTGTCCTTGAGATCGCATTGTCGGAGAATGAGCTGCTAAATACCGAGATGCAGCCACTAGTATATGAATTCCAGCCGAAGTTTGACCGAGGAAAGAATACTGACGAAAAGCGGCTTCTATTTCTTGAACGACATGAAAATCACGGTTTTCTCGCAGCATCAATTTCCCCAATTTTGCCATCAGTCTTTCAGGACTACCACCACTGTATAAATAATTAGCAACTAATTGCCCTGTCTGGTTTACTTGCTGCTGACGGTTTAATAAATCCGGTAGCTGCTGAAGTAATTGTTCGGGATTTTCTACGATGTCTTTGGGTTCTGGCAGCCTTGCTGGTGGGACATTCAAAAAACGATTTAAATACACACTCATCGCCGCATCAAACACACCTCTTAATAGTTCGACTGTTGGTACTCTTCGTAAAGCTTGATGTAGGGCATTTGCAAACGTAAATGGATGGTGGGCTGAATTCCAATCTCCAAATTCATTATTAGTGTGAAAACGAGCTATTCGTAATGCGGCTGTATAAGTAACTACACCAGCTAATTGTTCTTCAGTACAACCTGCTTTCAGTGCATTCAATAGCGAGTCTGCGATCGCTTGTGGGTCTTCACCTAATAAAATTGGTATTAGTTCATCTGGTTGTGACCAACTTCCTTGTCGAGATTTTCCTACACTTAATACAGTCGGTAATTGCTCAAAAGCCGACTCTAATATTGCCACCAAATCTACAGGGTAGCGCCAGGAATTGGATTCTTCCATCCGCGAAGCATTGGCTAAACCCGAAACTAAGCTAGCCAGAATTGATTCTGCTGCTTGCCAAGCGATAGTATCAAGTGCTTCTAATGCTTTATTGATAAAATCAAGCGTATGCCCAACATCAAGATAGCGACGATCTGTGGCAGCACAGAACAGCATGTCTGCTATTTGCTTTGAATTAGCTCCGGAACGAACAGCAGATACTAAACATCTTTGTGCTGCTTCAGCATCCCGTACCTGAATAAATTGGCGAAACCAGTTTTTGAGAGTTGCAAAATCTACTTTAGCGTTGGGTAATGGGTGAACAACAAACTCTGGTGGCGCACCCGCACTATCATTAGCTACTGCCGACAGTCCGTGAAATAAAGCACGAGGTTTGTCTTCTGCATCAAGATAAGGTAGTAGATTCATCATACAGGTGTGGATAGTCAAACCTGAACTCCAACCCGCTTTGTTATAACGAGTGCCAAATTCTAGCCCCATGAGAAATGGTTCTGTCGGGTTCACCCCTATATCTAATAGTGCCAGCGTTGATTTTGCAATCACTAAAGAAATATTCTGCTCTAAACCGTCTAGCAGACGTTGGCGGTGGTGAGCATGAGGGTTAGCTGGTGGTGCTAAATTTATCCAAACTTCACCATCACGGATTTCTACTGGGAAACAAGGAACATCATCTGCCCACGAGTCAAACGTTCCACCACTAGCAAGATCAAAGCGGGCATAATGCCAAGGACAAGTAACAATACCATCTTTGCAAGTGCTTCCTTGTAAAGGAAAGCCCATGTGAGGACAACGGTTATCAATTGCGTAAACTGTATTATTTGAGTAAAACAAAGCAATCGTATGCTTTTCCTTGTGGACTAACAAACTGCCTGCTGCCTGAACTTCTGCAAGTTTAGCAACACGGATATAATTGTCTGTTTTCGTCGCATCTTCAAATATTTGAGTCATTTAATTACACATAGGTAAATGTTAAAACCCTTATTTATATTCTGACAAAGTTTTTCACATTTGAGCATTTGGGCATTCTAATTTTTGTTAACTAATACCAATTCAAAAAATGTTTACAATAGATAACTCCACCCACGCTGACGCGTACCTTCTTTAACGAGAGTAAGGATTATTAAAATAATTCGTAATTGAATTAGTTAGGGATTTAAACCCCAACTAATTTTAGACCAATACGCTTGGCTTTGTGAAAAATTGCTTTGTTGGGTTAAGCAAAGCGCAACCCAACAAAGCACCGGAAATGTTGGGTTTCGTTCCTCAACCCAACCTACACACTACACACTTTAAGGCTTTTGGCGCTAACCCAAGCGTATTGAATTTTAGACCGCTAATTTCAAAAAAATTAGCGCGGTGTTCCGTTCCTTTTAATTACGAATTAGTAATTATTGTTGAAGGTTTCCCAAGCAGCAATAGCCGCCTTTTGCAGGGGAAAGCTGAAATCTACTAAGTCTTTCATCAATAAGTGCCAGTTTCTCTCGGCTTCATCTAAAAATTGCACTTTATCCCTATATTAATAGTCATTAGTCATTTATTTATTTCACAAAGAACAAATGACTAATGACTAATGACAAGTTAATAACTTTTTGTTGGCAGTTGTTGCTCTAATTTCAACAATGCTGCAACTCGCATTTCTGTAGCCGGGTGACTGGAGAATAAGTTACCCAGAAACTGTCCAGAGATGGAATTGATAATTAATAACGGCTCATAAGCTGGATTGGCATTTAAAGGCATTTGCTTTGCTGAAGCTTCTAGGCGTTGCAATGCCCTAGCTAAGGCGCGGGGATTACCAGTTAATCTAGCAGAACCTGCATCAGCAGAAAATTCTCGTGTGCGCGAAATTGCTAGCTGAATGATTGTCGCCGCCACCGGTGCAAGCATGACTGTTAATAAAACTCCTATTGGATTTCCACCTCTGTTGTCATTTCGTGAACCACCGCCAAACCATAGGCTGTAACTAACCATTTGGGCTAGGAATGAGATCGCACCAGCCACAGTAGCAGCAACAGCTTGAGTGAGAGTGTCACGATTAATAATATGGGTGAGTTCGTGGGCGATAACGCCTTCGAGTTCGTCATCTGGCAATATATTCAAAATGCCTTCAGTGACAGCAACAGCAGCGTGTTCTGGATCGCGCCCTGTAGCAAAGGCGTTTGCACCTTGACTTGGAACGATGTAAACTTTAGGCATAGGAATGTTAGCGCGATCGCTCAATCTCTGCACCATCCGATAAAGTCCTGGTGCTTCTCTTTCACTCACAGGTTGGGCGCGGTATACTGCCAGCGCAATCTTATCTGATTGATACCAGGAAAACAAGTTTGTTACTGCTGCCAAGCCGATCCCGATAATCAAGCCACTAGTACCGCCAATTACCCAATAACTAATTGCGATCAAAAGACCACTTAACGCAGCTAGCAAAGCAGTTGTTTTCAATTGATTTGTCATCTTTTCGCTCTCCTGCTAATGCTGTATAAATTTTATAGAAAACAGCATTAATATAAGCCATGCTTTGATTGTATCCAGCTAAACTTAGATAGATGGTACAGAAAACCTATTAGATAAGTACGGTTTTCCCATTTAACTTTTATCAATGTTAATTTAGTTGTTTTTGATACTTTGTTTCTTCAGAAGTATGTTTATCTTTAATATATAAAAATACATCTATCTCTAGTAGGAAATTTGTAAAAAAGTTGTTGATGCAGGCGGAACTTCTACTCTTACGAGGGTCACTTTTCAAGATAGGCATCGCTACTGTGTAATTGCTGATAATTCAGAGGAACAAATAGTAAAACTTTTAAAGCAATACAAAAGCAAAAATGGTATTGTTAAATTAATTAAATAGTATTTATGGCGATGGAGCTCGCCAAAACCGCCTTTCCAGTACAGGTTAAATTAATAATTGGAAGGCTGATGGCTCCTACTTTCCTGACTTACTGCGGGAGAGTAGGGCTTGGCTAAATGCATTACCTGACTCTCTTGTAGAAAGTGTAAGTCTACAAATCGCACCTCAAGGAGTCACGGTATGAAACACTTTCGTCAGTCTGAACCATTTATAGCTTTACCCCACCTAATTAAGTGGTTGCCCATTTCCTTTGTAGTTGGCATTCTTGCTGGAACGGCTTCTGCTGCTCTTTTAGCATCATTAGAATGGGCAACTGATTGGCGAGAATCGCATCGTTGGATCATCGCCTTTCTTCCCCTTGGTGGCTTCTTGAGTGGTTGGATTTATCATCAATTTGGTCGGACTGTAGAAGCCGGGAATAATCTTTTACTTGAAGAAATCCATAAACCTAAAGATATTATTCCCTTCCGCATGGCTCCTCTTGTTCTACTAGGAACAGACCTGACTCACTTATTTGGAGGTTCAGCCGGTCGTGAAGGTACAGCATTACAAATGGGTGCTTCTTTGGCAGACCAGCTAACTAAAATATTACATTTTAAAGGGGTCAATCGGCGAATTTTATTAACCGCAGGTATCAGTGGGGGATTTGCTTCAGTATTCGGTACTCCCCTAGCTGGAACTGTATTTGGTCTGGAAGTTTTAGCGATTGGTAAGATTCATTACGATGCTCTTTTTCCCTCATTAATTGCTGCGATCGTAGGAAATCAAGTAACTTTACTATTAGGTTTACATCATACAGCGTACCGACACGCTCCCTCTATACCGCCGCTCACAATTTGGGGGCTGATTTCTGCCATTATCGCAGGTGCAATCTTTGGAATTGTAGCGAGATTTTTTGCTCAAGTAACTCACAAAATTAGTCACTTCTTTAAAGCAAAGATATCGTATCCTCCAATGCGTCCTTTAATTGGCGGTGCGATAATAGCAGCAATTGTTGGGTTAAGTGGTACAACTAAATATATTGGACTTGGTATCCCTACTATCGTTGATTCTTTCTCCACTCAGCTACCTCCTTGGGATTTTGCAGCAAAATTTGGTATGACTGCTTTAACTCTAGGAGCAGGTTTTAAGGGAGGAGAAGTGACACCTTTGTTTTTTATTGGTGCAACTTTAGGTAATGCTTTGTCGTTGCTTTTAGCATTACCTGCACCACTGTTAGCAGGAATGGGATTTGTGGGTGTGTTTGCAGGTGCAGCAAATACACCTTTAGCATCGACTCTAATGGGAATAGAACTATTTGGTCTAGAATCCGGGGTATTTGTTGCTATTGCCTGTGTTGTAAGCTACTTATTTTCGGGTCATTCAGGAATTTATACTTCACAGCGTATTGGATTGAGTAAGTACTCTTCTGTATATCTGGAAGAAGGACTGACTTTGGGTACTTATGGGCAACCGAAAGTTAAGCCGAAAATTGATTTACCTGATGATGGCGAAGAAGGCGGAAGTAATTCTCAGGAATAATTTTTTGATGCAATTCATGGATAATTGGGAAAGTGCGTAGTTTACCGCCGTAGGCATCGCATAGTCAAACTAGTCATGTATGAGCGATAACCGCTATGCTTAACTTATATATTTGCGATCGTTTCACAAATATGCTGTTTAGGATAAAAAGTTACTATGCTCATAGAGTTTAGTATTAGTAATTACCGATCATTTAAGGATAAAGTCACCTTTAGTATGGTAGCTGCCAATATTGTTGCAAAAGAAAAAGAACTTGATGACAACAATGTTTTTGCAGTAGATGATGACCTGAAATTACTCACAAGGGCTGTGATTTATGGTGCCAATGCCAGTGGTAAAAGTAATCTTCCAAAAGCTTTGGGCTTTATGAAGTGGTTTATGATCAATTCCTCTAAAGAGACTCAAAGTACAGAAAAAATAGGAGTTGAACCGTTTGACCTAAGTACAGAAACTGAAGCACAACCATCTTTTTTTGAAATTGTGTTTCTTTTAGATGGTACAAAGTATAGATATGGGTTTCAAGCTAATCAAAAAAGGGTTATTTCCGAGTGGCTATATTACGTTCCTAAGACAAACCAAACTCGTCTTTTTGAGCGAGTTTATGACGGAAATTCACGTAAGATAAAATATCTATCTAAAATATTCAAAGGTGAAGATATTTACCCAAAAACTAGGAGCAATGCACTTTTTCTATCAGTGGCTGCTCAATTCAACGTTGAAATAGCTGAGAGAATACTAGATTGGCTCACAAAACAAGTGAATATAGTTTCAGGTTTAGACGATCAAGATCATTTGAGTTATACACTAAGCTCTTTAGCAGAAAATAATGAGAATAAATCAGAAATTATTCAGTTAATTAAAAAACTAGATTTAGGTATTGAACAAATCAGAATAAAGGGAGCTTCAATTAAGACAGGGCATAAAAGATTTGATAAGCAAGGTAATTATGTATCTATGAAGTTTTTTGATTTAGATAGTCAAGAGTCGGAAGGAACTAAAAAAATAATTTCTATTGCTGGACTTTTAATAGATACTCTTAAATATGGCAAAGTTTTAATATTTGACGAATTTGATGCGAGGCTTCATCCACTAATCAGTAAAGCAATTGTTGAATTATTTAACTTCAAAAATATAAATTTTAATAATGCACAACTAATATTTATGACTGATGACACCAATTTGCTCAGTAATAAACTCTTTCGCAGAGATCAGATTTGGTTCACTGAAAAAAATAAGTATGGTGCTACAGATTTATATTCATTAGTTGAATATAAAATACATAACGATGCCTCTTTTGAAAGTGACTATATCAAAGGCAGATATGGTGCTATTCCATTTATTGGTGACTCAAGTCAACTTATTGGTGAGCCTAATGCCTAGAAACCGTGGCTATGCTGATAGAAAAGTTGAAACAAGAGAACTTAGGCAAATATTTTTAATTATTTGTGAAGGTGAAAAAACCGAGCCAAATTACTTCATGAGTTTTCGTGTTTCCACAACTGTCAAGAAAATTGATGTCAGAGGGTTTGGCTACAATCCAAGTAAACTAGTCCAAGAGGCTAAAGAATTAAAATCTCAAGGAGATTACGATCAAATTTGGTGCGTATTTGATCGGGATGATTGGCCTAAGCAAGATTTTAACAACGCTATTGCAAATGCTGAAAGAGAAGGATTTAAAGTTGCTTATTCTAATGAAGCTTTTGAATTATGGTATGTATTACATTTTGAATTTTTAAATACTGGACTTCCTCGCCAAGATTACATCGATAAGTTAGACAAATTGCTTAAATACAATTATAAAAAAAATAGTGCAACAATCTATGAGGAAATAGAAAATCGGCAATCTACTGCTATCAAACACGCTAAAACTCTTCTCAAGCAATATAATCATCCCAATCCAGTAAATGATAATCCTTCAACAACAGTACATATTTTAGTTGAGGAACTAAACAAATTTATTCGATAATGCTTGTCTTTTAAATTACATCAATTATTTTTTATACCATCCAGTGGCTACTTTATCATTTATGAAATCATTGCTTCCAATTCTTCCAAAGCTTGAAAACTTCCTACTTGCCAACTACGTTCTACAGCAGCAGGAATAATCTGAGTAATCGCTATATCTTCAAAATTAGGACTGGTGTTAGATTTTATATATTTCCCCTCTTTGAGCAAATAAATAGAAAGACTCCCGCTATCGTAAACCCATAGTTCTGCAACTCCAATCGCTTGATAAGCATCAAGAGTAGTTTTTGATGTAACATCAGTTTCAATCGCTAAATCTGGCGGCGGATCATCAGGTTGCAAGCGGCGATGACCAATCAGTTGTTGATAATTCTGAATATAAAAGCAAGCATTAGGTTCAACTCCTGCAACACCTTGTCGTTTAAAGGTGGTGGAACCAAAAGGTTGATATCTGATATTTTTAGCCTTCAGCAATATTTTGACAATATCAGAAATTAAATCTTTGGGAATTTCATGTTCTGGTAAAGGAGCCATAATTTCTAAAGTACCCTGGCTGTAGGCAATTCGTGTAGTTCTTTTTTCTCCCAATTCTTGTAAAATAGATTCAAATTCTTCCCAGCTAACATCAGGAATAGTTACCGTGCTACCAGGTGCTAACTGCATCCGGCTAACAGGTTTGAAAACGGGGATAGCAGCAGTCATAACCAAAATATCAGTAAGCTGAATCTCAACAATTATCTATTAGGTTGCGGTGGATAATACAGCCCACCGTAACCTTTAGACTAATAGAATGAGTTTAACAAAAGCGATCGCTCTACACCTTAAACTTCTCGGTAATCCGCTTCATCGCCTCTTCCACATTCTCCCGGCTGTTAAACGCCGAAATGCGGAAGTAACCTTCACCCGCAGCACCAAAGCCAGAACCGGGTGTTCCGACAACGTTGATAGTTTGCAGCAACTTATCAAAGAATTCCCAACTAGATAAATTATTAGGAGTTTTCACCCAGACGTAAGGTGCATTCACGCCGCCATACACCGCTAATCCGGCGGCTGTGAGTTTCTCGCGGATAATTTTGGCGTTTTCTAGATAGAAACTCACCAATCCCTTGATTTGTGCTTGTCCTTCTTCAGAGTAAACTGCTTCCGCTCCCCGTTGGACGATGTAAGAAACGCCATTAAACTTTGTGGACTGGCGACGATTCCACAGTTTCCACAGTTCTACATCGGAACCATCGGCGGCTTTTGCTGTCAGTGTCTTCGGTACTACAGTTAACGCGCAACGGGTTCCTGTAAAACCTGCGTTTTTGGAGAAAGAACGAAATTCGATCGCAACTTCTTTTGCACCTTCAATTTCATAAATTGAGTGCGGAATCGACGCATCGGTGATATAAGCTTCGTAGGCTGCATCAAAGAAAATAATCGAGTTATTAGCTTTGGCATAGTCCACCCATGTCTTGAGATATTCCTTGGTAGCAGTTGCGCCAGTGGGGTTATTGGGAAAACAGAGATAAATTAAATCGACTTTATTTGAGGGAATCTCGGCGGTGAAGTTGTTATCAGCTGTAATTGGTAGATAAACTAAACCCTCAAATTCGCCTTTATCGTTGGCATCCCCAGTATTTCCCACCATAACGTTAGTGTCTACATACACGGGGTAAACAGGGTCAGTAACGGCAATTAGATTGTCATGACCAAAGATTTCTAGAATGTTGCCTGTGTCGCATTTGGAACCGTCGGAGATAAAGATTTCCGAGGCATCTATGTCGGCTCCCCGTGCTTGGAAATCTTGAGTAGCAATTTTCTCCCGTAACCAAGCGTAGCCTTGCTCTGGGCCGTAGCCTTTGAAGGTATTGCGATCGCCCATTTCTTCCACAGCTTTAATCATAGCTGCACGGCAAGCCTCCGGCAGAGGTTCGGTAACATCGCCAATACCCAGCCGGATGATTTTAGCATCAGGATTGGCTTCTGCAAAGACATTCACCCGCCGAGCAATTTCTGGAAACAGATAACCCGCTTTTAGCTTCAGGTAGTTGTCGTTAATAGTTGCCATAGTAAATATAAAAAACGCCCTCAAACAGCTTACTGCTAATTTATGAGGGCGATAACTTTGTTGTAGGGAGTAGGGAGTGGGAAAGCAGGGGAGCAGGGGAGCAGGGGAGAAGTTACAGTAAGTTTTTCCCCTCTGCCCCTCTGCACCTCTGCCTCTTGTGCCCAATGCCCCATACCCAATTTAGACATTTACCGGCTGTTTATTATCGGCTGAATAACTATTACGATCGCTAATTCCGAACTGCGTAATTGATTCCTGGCCTGTAATCAATCTTGCTCCGCGATTACGGGTGAAATAGTTCCATGCCCACTGAATCATTACTACTAATTTGTTGTTAAATTCAATTAAGAAGTAGATGTGAATCAACAGCCAAAACAGCCATGCAACGAAACCTTTCAGCTTGATAAAGCCCAAATCTACTACAGCAGAATTGTGACCAATCATTGCCAAACTACCATGATCGGTATAAGCAAAAGGTGGCAAATTGTTACCTACAAGCCGCTTTTGGACTAGTTCTGCTACATATTCACCTTGCTGCTTCGCTACAGGTGCAACACCAGGTAGCGGTTTACCATTTTGATGAGAAAAATTTGCTAAGTCGCCAATTACAAAAATATTCGGATGTCCCTTAATACTCAAGTCAGGTTCAACGATAATCCGTCCAGCGCGATCGCACTCAGCATCTGTGCGTTTTGCTAGGACTTTTCCCATTGCGGAAGCTTTTACACCTGCTGCCCATAATACCGTTTTTGAAGCAATTTCTTTAACTTCATCTCCTTGTTTGAGGGTAACAATATCATTTTCAATATTTGTTACCAGTGTTTTTGTCTGGACAACTACACCCAAGCGCGTTAGAGATGCTTCCGCTTCTTGTGATAACTCTGGTGCAAAAGGTGGCAGAATCCGATCCAAACCTTCTAATAGCAAAATCTTGGCTTCTGAGGTATCGATGCTGCGGAAATCTTCTTTAAGAGTTTGGTTTGCTAATTCTGCGATCGCACCCGCCAACTCTACACCAGTTGGGCCACCACCTACAATTACAAAAGTTAACCAAGCGCGGCGTTTTTCTGGATCGGTTTCTTTTTCTGCGGCTTCAAATGCCGAAAAAATCCGGCTACGCATTTCTATAGCATCTTCTACTGTTTTCAAGCCTGGGGCGAATTCTTCCCAATTGTCTTTGCCAAAGTAGGAATGCTTCGCACCTGTGGCGACAATTAACGTATCGTAAGGTATTGCTTCGTCGCCCACAATCACTTTTTGCGCTTCTAAATCGATATTATTCACCTCTCCCAGCAGCACTTTCGTATTCTTGCTCTTGCTGAGGACAGAACGCAAGGGTGAAGAAATATCAGCGGGAGATAGCGCACCTGTGGCGACTTGATATAAAAGGGGTTGAAATAGATGAAAGTTACGTTTATCAATCAGAGTAACGTTTACTGCCGCTTTGGCTAGTGTTTTTGCTGCATAAAGTCCACCAAAACCACCGCCAACAATAACTACTTGATGGGGTGGATTATTGTCAAGTGAATTTACCATAAGAAATATTATTGTGTACGCCGACTATTGTAACTATTCTTAACAAATTTGTATCAAAATTGTCATCAGATATTTTGTATTGCTCTTTACATTTAAAAAAGTATTAAAGTAATTAAGACTACAGGATAAAGAAAATTTTTAAGCGAAAGGTATAGACAATCTTGAGTTTGGAATATTTCAATACCTCTTTGCGTGTGTAGATTTATCAAAGGTAGATGTAGATTTATACAAGTTTAGTCAGAACTAGTTGACTCCGGTGTTTGTGTCAAACGTGGTGAATGAGTTCGCCGCCAACGGCTAAAGCCATAGACAAGAGCAGCAAAAATTAACAAATAGGGACTGTAAACAATTAACCAAATACCCAGTTTGAGTAAGCCAACGGAAAATGCCCTCAAAGAATGGGTAGAGTTGTTCCAAGTTTCCTGAACTTGCAAACCCAAGGCAGGTTGGGGACTGGTGCTAGAAACTGCTGCTTCTAGGTTCAGCGTAATAGTGGAATATGCAACTTGATTTTGTAAGCTTTTAAGTTGGGCATCAATTTGTTCTATTGTTTGTCGGACATTACTCAGTTCTTGGGCAACACTAAGCACATCTCTGACAGAAGCTGCCCGATCCATAATTTTTTGCAAATTGGCTTCAGTTTTTTGCAAATTCGTTAATCTGGCTTGAAAATCTACTAGGCGATCGCCCACATCTTCGGCAGTGATATTACGACTCTCTACAGTACCCAATTTAGCTAGTTGTTCTAGAGTAGGTTCTAGCCGATTCTCTGGTATCCGCAATTGGATTGTTGCTGTGTAACGCGGGTTGTCATTTTTGGGTTGTTGTTGTTTCAACCCGATTAAATCCCCTTGCTGTTGATTGATAATTTGCGAAACAGCATCAATAGTCCGATCTACAGAGTTGACAGTCAAAGAAATTGCTGCCTTTTTGATGAGTTGAGGACGAGAACGCGCTATTGGTACAGCTTCCGCTTTTTGGGAAAGACTGCTTTCACGAGCAGGCAATTGATTTACCGCGTCATTGGTTGCAATTTGAGGTGCAGATTGAGGTGCAGACTTATTTGCCGCCTGTTCGGAAGAGGCGCAACTGGTGAAAATCACCCCTCCCAATAACGCACTTATAAATAAAGCAGATGTGCGCGGTAATTTAGTCGAAGTATACATAATCTACCCCTAGATGGATGAAGTTAACCCCAGTATTACTGAAGAAAAACTCAAAATCTGGATTGTTGCGATTTATGTAACAGGGATAAAGTTTTGTCCAAAGTCCAATTATTCTTCAATTGATGTTTGTTGCTGAGAGAAACTTGCTAGTTCGGATGCTAAAGTCTCTTCTAATACATCTATAATTGCGTGCGGATCAGTAGGGGACTTCATCATTTCAGCCTCCGGGTCAGAGCGATTTTTGACATTAGGAATATCCTGGCGTAATTCCTCAACCAAACCGATGAGTTTAGCGATTTTTTGCTCAGAGAGCAGGTTGAGTTGAAGAATAAGCTGCGTCCGTTGCTCTGCTAACTTTTCTTGTCGCTCTTGTTTAATCAATACTCCTGTAGTCACCAACAATGAACCCGCAGTCAGTGAAAATTGTAACCAAGAAAATGGAAGAGGATCAAATCTTGGTATGCCGAAACGTCGTGGTAAGACATTGGGTGTTATCCACAGAATAATCCCAAGCAGGATGCTATACAAGAATGCAGGACGACCAAAAAAAGCACTTACCGTTTCTACAACCCGCTGATGTCGTGGTATGTCTTTTTCAGAACGTCTGTGCAATGCGATGATAGTCTCGATATTTTTACTAATAGATTCCGGTAATGGGGCAGTGGGCAGAATGTTTTGACGACGTGTTTCAGACGATCCTTGCGGTGAATCTTTTGGATTTGGTTTATCTTGGGAGAGCATTGGTAGTCTGACTTGATGAATAATTACTTCAATTTACTAACTCAATTTAAACCGCAATTCAACTTTTATATACTTAATTAATCAATCCAGTTTGAACTAAAATTGGAGGTAATAAGGTTATAGCGTCTACAGAAACCGTTATTGCAGGTAAGTTTCAAGGTGACATGGCAACCAGGCTCGTACTCTCGCTAGGCCGAACGTTTTAGAATGCCTTTGCTCTCAAGGAATCACTAGCGTTACTAACCCCCTTATTAGTGACATTATTATATTAGGGTAAAACTTCCGAATACTAGTCCTTAATAACGAAGCTTCCCTGATGGGAAACACTATTATGAGTGTGGGGGACGGTGCTGATGATTTGGGGTAACTTAAGTAAATTGTCTGTGTAACCTGTCAAATTAACTACTAAATTATTGCGTTGCCGGATAAATTTAGTTTTTTGAATATATTTATTTCCGATTTGAGAGTTAGCGATCGCATTAGGAATTTCCAACAATAAATTATTCAATCTTGTGATGTGGACACCGCCCATATCCAAAGGGCGGTGTCCACATCACAAGAAGTAGTTGAGTATTTTTTATTTGTCAGTCCCTTATTCATAACCTTTACCCAGAGTACCTTTCGGACATTTCTAACGGCTAAAAATTTTTATGCAGTGTGAAACTTATGAATCTAGGTTTTATAACGCTTTGAGTAATATTGTGAGAAATCCGGGTCATAGTTCATCTGTAGCTACTCAATTTGGGGTACAATCGTAAGCCTGCCAATAAATGACCATGCTTGCTGACAGGAGATGCTTCTATGGCCCGGATGTATTATGACGAAGATGCCAATTTAGACCTTTTGGCTGGAAAAACTATTGCTATCATTGGCTATGGTTCCCAAGGTCATGCCCACGCTCTCAATCTCAAAGATAGTGGTTTGAATGTGATTGTGGGACTATATCCGGGTAGTAAGTCAGTCGCAAAAGCTGAAGCAGCTGGGTTAACTGTGAAGAATGTTGCAGATGCTGCCAATGCTGCTGACTTCATCATGATTTTGTTACCCGATGAAGTTCAAAAAACGATTTACAAAAACGAGATTGAACCCAATCTAGAAGAAGGGAATGTGTTAGCTTTTGCGCACGGTTTCAATATTCACTTTGGGCAAGTTGTACCACCAGCTAATGTAGATGTGGTGATGGTAGCACCAAAAGGGCCGGGGCATTTGGTACGACGGACTTATGAAAGTGGTGAAGGCGTACCAGCGCTGTTTGCAGTTTATCAAGATGCCAGTGGTCAAGCACGCGATCGCGCGATGGCTTATGCTAAAGGTATCGGTGGCAGCCGCGCCGGTGTTCTCGAAACTACTTTCCGTGAAGAAACCGAAACAGATTTATTTGGCGAACAAGCAGTATTGTGCGGTGGTTTGAGTGCTTTAATCAAAGCCGGATTTGAAACTTTGGTAGAAGCTGGTTATCAACCAGAATTGGCTTATTTTGAATGTCTGCATGAAGTCAAGCTGATTGTAGACTTGGTTGTGGAAGGTGGTTTAGCCAAAATGCGCGACAGTATTTCTAACACGGCTGAATATGGCGATTATACCCGTGGCCCGCGGATTGTCACCGAACAAACCAAAGCTGAAATGCAGAAGATTCTCAGCGAAATTCAATCTGGGCAATTTGCGCGGGAATTTGTTTTGGAAAATCAATCTGGTAAACCAGGATTTACCGCCATGCGTCGCAAAGAAGCTGAACACAAAATTGAGGAAGTTGGTAAAGATTTACGCGCTATGTTTAGCTGGTTGAAAAAAGCTTAAGCAAAAAAATAACATCAGACATCTCCAAAAAAAAGAATGTAGAGACGTAGCACTGCTACGTTTCTACAAGGGTTCTGGTTACAGCATATTTAATTTCTGGAGATGTCTAATGCTAATGCATCATTTTAAGCATAAGGAAGTATCTCGAGCGCAGCGTTCAATAAAATCATTGTTGGTCACTTTGGGATGCCTCCCAAAGAAAAAACTTATCAGCTTGTGGCGCTGTGGTCTGGTATCCTGTATTGCCTCATAGATACTTGACCATTGAGGACGAAACACTGGACACATTGATAATTCCCCCAGGCTGTACGCGTTGGGTGGATGCAATTTTGCATTCATTAGTTCAAATGTTGCATCCTTTGCCCAACATAAACATTCCTATCCTGCTTGATGGAATTCCCTAGGTAGAGCAAAAACATCCATAACGGTAATAGCTTTTTAAACATCCTCTAAGTGCGATCGCTTTCATCGCTACAATCGAATAAACTTCTGGGCTAGCTGGAATGTTGAATAGTTAGGAGTTGAACTGAGAAATGCCTAACCCGCTATACGAGCGCGATTTACAATTATGGATTGAGCAAACCATTCAACATTTACACGATCATGAATTTGAAGCGTTGGATATTGAGCATTTAATTGAGGAGCTAGTTGATTTAAGTAAGGCAGAGAAAAATGCCCTCAAAAGCAATCTAACAATTTTATTAGCGCATTTACTCAAGTTGCGAGTTGAGCATGATGCCCCTGATAGCATGAAAGGAAGCTGGTATAGCTCAATACTGGAACACCGTCAGCGAGTTCTGAATAATTTGGCAGATACTCCTTCTCTAAAAAGTTTTCTAATAGAGGCAGTGGAAAAAGCCTACCCAGATGCTCGAAAGTTAGGGATTAAGGAAGGTAAGCTGGCTAAGTTTGGGATTCGGATACCCCAAGAAAGTGAATATCCCACCGTTTGTCCTTTTTCGCGATTGAGCAGATTTTAGATGAGGATTTTTACGGGCTGTAGACGATTGCTCCTTGTCATATTGCTTTACTTTACATCTAGATGGATAGACAGCTTGACCGAAAGGTTCTACAATCTGACTGATTGTGGTGAATTTACCTATTGCCCAATCCATATAAGCATAGTAAAGATTTTCTAGTGATTCCGTTTGATTGCGGAAGCACTAAATTAATATAGGAAAGTCTTTGAGTAAAGGGCAGCAAACAAATGGATGTAAAGTTGATTCTAGCTGGATTAACAGTTATATTTACGCTTTCGTGCTTATTTTTTGGCACGAAGAATGGATTCTATGATTCAGATAACTATCATGGCAATGGCTCCGCACATTGAGATAAATCTGTAGACGCTCGATCGACTTCCCGGAGGGTGAGTTGCTAAGAGCGCTCAAAACTTGTAAAGGGAAAAGAAACCAGAGGCAAACTGCTTGAGTTACTAGTTTGATAGCTTTTCGTTAGCCCACCTTTCCGAACAGTGCGGGTTCGGTGCAGGCGTCCTCCCCAATCAAAAATCCGTATTTTCAGGGTGTAGGGGCGCACGATAAAACTTACCCCTAAGTCACAAAAGCAAAATTTGTGTAACTTTTGGCTTTTGAGATATGTCCATGATGATGAGGTTTGAGGGGAGGAGAGCATGAGGGATAATCTATCGGCATCCTCTCGCGTACATGCTGCGGAAGCGGGTAGTGAATTAGAATGTTTGCCCTATAGCGTCCAGCATGACAATGAGGGCGTGTGTTTATTGGTGAAAATGGGGCCACACCGCATTCTCTTAGACTGTGGTTTGGAGGATATTTCATCGCTGGCTAAGGGGCTTACCAAGTCGGTACCTGGAAGTAGTTCGCCCCTACCAGCAGATTTAGTTTTGATTAGTCACGCCCACCCAGATCACGCTAAAGGCTTACTGGAACTGCATAAAGCTTTTCCCAAGTTACCGATATATGGTAGTGAAGTAACTAGCAAGTTACTACCACTGAATTGGGTAGACGAAGACCCGAAGGAAATTTCCCAATTTTGTCATGCCTTGCCATTGCGATCGCCTGTGGAATTCCAAGATGGTTTGGTGGTAGAATTATTTCCCGCCGGGCATCTACCAGGAGCAGTAGCAATTCTCCTCACCTACACCACCCAGCAGCGGACTTACAAGCTACTGTATACAGGGGACTTTTTCTTATCGAACTCCCGACTAGTAGAAGGTTTGCGTTTAGAG
The DNA here is from genome assembly GCF_964247315.1 of uncultured Nostoc sp. Lineage (GTDB taxonomy): Bacteria > Cyanobacteriota > Cyanobacteriia > Cyanobacteriales > Nostocaceae > Nostoc. Next base: position 35,420 of record NZ_CAXTTT010000045.1, on the reverse strand, counting down.
GAACTGCGGGGTTTAGACTTGGATGTGCTAATCATTGAAGGTAGTTATGGGACATCCCGTCATCCCCATCGCCGCAACCAAGAAAATCAATTAGCCGAGCGAATTAATCGAGCGATCGCTGACCATTGTTCTGTAATCCTTCCTACCCCGGCTTTAGGATTAGGTCAAGAATTATTAATGCTCTTGCGATCGCATCACCACTTCACCGGACGAGATTTAGATATTTGGGTAGATGGTACTGTCGCCACGGGATGTGATGCATATCTTGAACTGCTGCCCCATCTCCCCCCATCAGTGCAGAACTTCGCCCGCCATCAACCCTTGTTTTGGGATGAACGGGTACGTCCCCGCGTGCGTCGTCTACAACCAGAACATCGTCCCAGTGTAGGTAAGTCACCTTGTATTGTCCTCACCGATTCGACATCTGATTTAGGCGAACACTGCCAATTAGACACCGGGCCTTGGCTGATTCTTCTACCAGAAAAGATTGATATAAAAGTTAACAAAGAATATTTAGCGCCCACCACTCTTGAAACTTATCTCTTAGCTCAACATAGCGATGGCCCTGGTACTACGCAGCTAATTCATAATTTGCGACCACAGCACGTGATTTTTGTCCACGGTTCCCCTGCCTACTTGGCAGACTTGACTAGCTTAGAGGAGTTGCAAAACCGCTACCACGTACATTCTCCGGCGGCTGACACCTTAGTAGAACTGCCCATAGGCGACACATTTTTACAACCAGCAGCACCAGAGACTAACTATGAAGGCGAACTGACAGAGTTAGGAACAGTAATCACAATCACCCTACCCAATGTGATTACTGCTGATACGCGTTGGCGGCAATTTGCCGATACTGGTTTAATCGAAGCTCGTTGGCAAGGGGAAGAATTAGTATTAAGGGGATTGTCTCAACGAGAACTGCTCAACCAAAACAGCGATCGCTATACATGGGCAGATGTAGACTGTTGTGGTACTTGCCGACATCAAAGGGGGCAGCGGTGTTGGAACCCAGCTTCTCCGTTGTATAACTTTAAGGTAACTCTCGAAGGTTACTGTCCTGCCTTTGAAGGTTTATCTAGTCCTGAGTCCTGAGTTCTGAGTCCTGAGTTAGGATTTATTACTCAGCACTCGATACTCAGCACTCAGCACTGATTATTTATTCTGGATTCGAGTCAGTGTAACGGTTGTGAATGCGCTCTGCTTCTGGACAATCTTCAGTCATCAGAGGTTCTACATTACCGCGTGGTACTGAAGCCAATTTTTGCGTTACAGCACCAATGCTCTCGAGGCGAACCATTTCTTCCCAAGAGCAAACTTCATCCTCTTCATCTGTTTCATAGCGTAGGGTCACTAAATCTCCCTCTATGTCTATGATGCGGGCGCGTTCAATCCAGCGTTGCTGGTCCCGCAAGAAAACACATACCTCGCGCCCATCGCAACACAGTTGATAAATCTTGCGGTGTAGCATGTATTGTTTCTGCCTTTTTAAACAACGTAGTTAAACCTGTCAAAATCTGGGTTCTACCCCATTACATTACACCTTTAAGAGCTTAATTTCACTATTGAGAACAAGTACGCTTCATCACCCAATCCCAAGATTTGCTGTTAGTTGTCAAAATATCAGGATAATATTGGGTCATAAATCAGATGCTCTAATAATGAACTCAATCTCCCTCCGGTTTATTCTAGGGAATGTCTGCTTCTATAGAAGTCAAACAATTCGGTACCTGTCCTAACCAGGTTTATATTTGTTGGTGAGTCATTCTTACCATTATGTAATAAAGAATACTCGAAAACAATCGTTGATTGCGGTTGTTTAACTTGCCTACTTTTAATCATTGGCATTACTGGGAAGTCCGGGGACTTAGCTTTACTTTTACCCACTTGTATCTGATCTTAACTCATTCTCTTGCTGACCTTGATGCTTTTCAACAACAACACCCAAATAGTTTTGAGTTTTTCAGGTTTTTGCCTGAAAAAAGGCAACAGAGTAAAGGAAGAGGTAGACGGAAAAGACCATGAGAAAATTCTACTCCATAAGTCTTAGGAGGATTTATGTGGTAAAGGAAATTCTATAAGCACGTTCGATGAGGATGCTTCTCGTTTAATTTTTCCGGCGCGAACTGCATCGTATAGGGCTGCAAGGTCTGGCAAATCCTCTGAATGATAGCATTTAGTGGCTAGCACCTGCTGGAGTAAACCCTCAGATTCAACACTAAGATATCCAGTTTGAAAAGCAGATGCAATAATTGTGCGAATCATCTTGATTAGGGCAGAGTGAGCAAATTATTAGGTCTAGTGTGGAACATTTTCCTCTCTTGCTAATTGATATGAAACATTAATACTGTGTGATTAGTATTACGCTCAATCAGTGATTTATATCACAATATGAGTTTTCGATACTCTAAATATACACAGATAAAAGGGCACAGGAATTTTCAGCATCAATGTTGAAAGGCTGATACCTTAACAAAATTAAAATACAACAATTTTTTCAAAAAACATCGACAAAATATAATGAAACATCAGCAATCAAGCAAAAAACTGGCGGAAATCTTCATCTTTTTGACTTAATTGCACCCAGTCTAAGTTTAAAGATTGGAATTTTTGCACCAAGCGCTCGCAAGCCGGACGTTCGGTAGCGTAATGTCCAGCATCGATTAAAATGAGATTGCGTAGGCCCAGCCCGCCGTAGGCATCGCGGCTTTCTTGAAACTGATGGAATTTACAATCAGAAGTCAGATAAGCTTGGGCACCTGTTTTAGCGACGGCTGAAATGTAACTAGCCCCCGAACCACCCAAAACAGCAACTCGTGAAATTGTTTGCTGTAAATCAGCAGTTGGAGAAAAAATCAAATTAGGAGGAGAAAGTCGGGTTTGAATAGTTGTAAGTAATTCCTGTAATGTCAGAAATGGCTCTAGCAAACCAACACGGCCATATCCTAATCCTGCTTGTGTAAGTTCTATAGGAGTAACTTCTTTGAGTTCTAAAATCTGAGCTAATACGTCAGCAGTTCCATCTTGCACTTGGTCAAAATTCGTGTGAGCAGTGTAAATACCAATATTGTGAGTAAAGGCTAACCGTACCATTTCGGCGATCGCTTCACTAGTGCGTAAAGATTTGAGAGGATTAAAAATCAATGGGTGATGGGCGAATATCAGATTAGCATTTTCTGCGATCGCTTCCTGCATTACCGCCAAAGTCGGCGTCAAACACACCAATACCCGTGTTTTTTCCTGCAAAATACCTGGCTCAATTTGCCAGCCACAATTATCCCAGCTTTCACACCAAGCGGGATTTGCCCATGCTTCAAACCAAGTAATTAAATCAGCAATTTTCATAATTCTTTTCTTTAGCAATTAAAAATTGCTAATCAGCGTTTCTGTGGTTTAATATTTAATTTTAATGCTAATTGCTGGCGCATATCCTGAAAAGGTTTGTTCCATACAGGGCTAGCATTCCAGTTCCATGCTGCTACTGGAATAAGTTGTTCTTCAGCAAGATAAGTTAGCAGCCGATATTCATCTTCTGGTTCACGAGAAAAGGTGAAGGGGTTGCGGTAGCCTGTTTCACACAGTTTATAAGATACGATCTGACCATGATTAATACGTTGTAAAAGTTCCTTACCTTTGGCGAGCAAATAATCCAAAAATAACAGACCAAAAGGTTCTATATGTGCGCGTTTTTGTGGCTCTTTTTGTACCCATCTTGCCCAGTCAAATCCATACATAAAATCATGAACATAACGAAAGCGTATTTCCGTTTTATTTCCGAACATCTCTGTCAGACAAACCATCTTTTCACCAAAAACCTTTAAGAAAGGAATAGCGCCCTCATCTGCGTTTAAAGCCTGCCGAAGCATACTACTTACCAAAAAATCAAAATCCCAGAAGATGTTTTCTGGAAAATTTTGCAACTGAGTACGGACTATGTTTTCAATAGTTGCTTGAATGGTTGTGATAATTTGAATGTCGGTGTTTTGTTCTGCAATCAAATTTTCTAATTCTGCAAAGCTGGTAATTAATGTTTTTTGGGGATTAAGTGATAATAAATTAACAGACTGCCGGGTAAGGATTTCATCAATAAGTTGAAAAGTATGAGTTGGCGTTAGTTTTTGCTTCATAGTAATCGAAGTAGCCCAAGCAGGTTACATTAAGTGTTATTTTATATTAAAATAAATAAGTTATTAAACTTATATAAATAAACTTAACTTTTAAGTTTACAAACTGACATGAGATGCTCAGTATATGTCTAGTTAATTATCAATAAAGGAATTTTCCTATTCCAAGAGTGTAAAAATACTTAGTATAGTCTCCCAAAAGTTAAGATTTTGGGATTATTGATTATTGACTTTGGACAAGCTGCACAAAAAAATAGGACACTTGCGTAAGTCCTAATAAAATTTCACTACGGTTTCTAAATTTAAGAAATTTGCTATGCAGAAATGTGGACAACTAGTTCCCTAGAATGACTGCGTTGACGATGTTCCCAAATATAAATTCCCTGCCAAGTTCCTAATGCCAAATGACCACGATTAATAGGTATATGTTCAGAAGTATGGGTAAGTGCAGTACGAATGTGTGCCGGCATATCATCGGAACCTTCGGCATCATGAATGTATTTGCCTGATTCTGGCACAAGTTTTGCCATAAAGTTAGCTAAATCTACAAGTACATCAGGATCAGCATTTTCTTGGATTACTAAACTAGCTGAAGTGTGGCGCAAAAATAAAGTACAAAGGCCAGTTTCTACTCCCGATTCTGCAACTATAGCTTCAATTTTTGCGGTGATGTTTTGAAAAGATTTGCCAGTAGTAGAAATTTTGAGTAACTTTTGGTAGTGAGTCATGTGGAATCCTGAAATTAAGGTATTATAAGCATATTAAACAAATTGTTCTTGCGATCGCCACACTACTCAACCATTACCAAAATTAGGATCTGATCCAAATATCGTGTCCCTTGAGAATGTTTACTAAAAATGTTACAAAACTATATTTATTAAATTCGTAAAAAACTAATTGTTCCGATCAAAATTAATGATTTTTAGCAAAGTAAACCGTAATTATTAGAGTTACTAGTTACTGAAAATCTAACTGGTTATTATATCCTCAATAAATTATCAAAAATTATTGCATTAGCTTGACATAATGTTAATTAAACTCATCTGAAATTAAGTCTTAAATAACTAGTTGAAGCGACGGCGTACCCGCCCGCTGGAAGCGATAAGCGAAGCTTAAGCCTTCGGCAATAGCCTTCGGTAGTCGAGTACGCCATTGCATTCTGGCACTACGAAAACAGCGTCAATTGCGTACTATCCTTTAATGACAGTACTGTACTGAATGTGATTGACTTTAGTCTAAAGTCCAGTATAATTAATATCTACTTATAAGATTTCTTCGGTTCAAGTGCCGACTTTGACGAGGTTTCTATGAATATATACGCCGACAGAGCAAACTATTATGATTTATTATTTCAATATATTTGCACTGACTACCACGATGAGGTCGTTAAATCTCTGTTTCCTATAATTAGAGACTTTAATAACATAGTAGAGATAGGAGTAGGCACAGGTCTAATAGCAGAAAGAGTCTTAAAACTAAAACCGAATTGTAACTTTACAGGAATTGACATTTCTAAACAAATGTTAGATTTAGCAAAAAAGCGACTAGGAAATAAAATTAAATTAGTCGAATCTATCCAGAAGTAGGCGATTCGGGTAAAACCAGGGCGAACGCATCTAAATATAGATTATAGCAACTTTTAGGATTATCTATATTATTTTGAAATCTTTTTTAGTTTTTATTAGTAAATAAGATGCGTTTGTGGGGGTAAGTCCTGTTAATAATTCGCCAATCTCATCTATTCTGAGGAATATTATCTACTATTTTTAGTCTGGCAATAATTGATAACAGCTTGAGCGATCGCTTCATTACCATCCTTAGCAATTAGTTGAGATTGCTTTGGTAGTTGGGGTAACTCATGAAGAAAATTCCAAGTCCCTTGAAAAAACTCAGATGGGGTGATAATTTGATGCTGATTATAATCAGTTATACCTTCTACGATAAAAGTTGCTTCGGCAAAGTCTTCACGCGGTATGGTGACAATTGGTACTCCTAGTATTGTGGCTTCAGAAAAAGTACTGTAACCAGGTTTAGAAACTACTCGTCCACAAATAGGCATAAAATCTACAGGGCGGTATTTGTGGTCATTAATTTTCACTAAATTAGGTAAATCAGGGGCAGATTGATCGAATACGATAAATTGCCAATCTGGAAATCGCTGTAGGTTATCATAAGGAATTTGCTGTAAACCCAATCCGCCAAAGGTCAACAAAATGGTTTTTTCGACTGGTGCAGTTATTCCCCAAAGAGAACGTAAATCATCAGCAGAGTAACGGGGGGAACCGCCTGTTAAGCCGACATCTGTGATATTGTTAAAAGCTGGCATTGCTTCGTGGAAAGGGAGACGAAATAGGCGATCGCACTTTGAATACCAATCACTAATCCAATCTGCAACTGCGGTAAATTCACCTCCCCAATCTCGGTAGATAAAGTCCCAGCCAAAGTTACTCATCATCCAGCAGGGAATATTTGCAGCTTTGGCAAATCCGGGAGCCAGGAAGGGAATATCTGCCAAAATGAGATTAACGCGATTTTGACGGATAAAATTCACTTCTGAGGCAATCAGCGAATTTTGATGCTTCTTAATATCCAGCAACTTTTCTAAAGTCGCTACTTTATCCATTGTCAAACTATCCGTTTGAACCACACCCAAATCAAATGCACGGGGACGATAGATAAAATCGCCTTCTATATAGCACTCTAGCAGCCAACGTGGGGCAGTACTCACCACAATTAGCAGAACTTCTGGACATAATTTTTGAATAGTTGCGGCTATAGATGCCGTGCGGGTAGCATGACCAAAGCCGTGGTTTGTTATGGCTAAGTATAAGATTGGGCGTTCCATTTTCAAGTTAGGAGTTAGGAGTTATGAGTTAGGAGTTGAAATCATAATTTTTACACGCTAACTTACAACTCATAACTTTTAATTAATTTTGCAAAAACTTTGAATCGCTTCAATCAATTGGTCGATTTCCGATTCTAAAGTAAAGTAATGGACGCTAACGCGTATACAGCTAGGATCGGCAATTGTCCGAGTTAATATCCTTTGTGAGTCTAAAAATTGTACCAACTTCAAATGAGCTTGAGGCTGATTATTTGCAAGTTTGAAGGAGACTATACCGCTTTCGGGTGGGGAAGTTCGCAAACATTTAATATCGGATAACGCTATCAATTGTCGCCAGAGATACTCACTGTTATGGCAAATTTGCTCGTAACGTTCCTGTGACGTTCCCCATTGCTGATGAATTGCGATCGCTTCCTTTAACCCAAGATACAACGGATAAGCTAATGTAGATACTTCGTATCGTCGCCCATCTGGAAGCCAATCCACAGGTTGAGATTGACTATCTACAACAATGCCATTCAAACCAATAAACGTAGGTTTCAAGCTTTCTCGTGCTTCTGGTCGGACATACAAACCACCAGCACCCGCAGGGCCACATAACCATTTGTGACCAGTAAAAGCATAAAAATCTACTCCCAATTCACTTAAGTTTAAAGGCAATAAACCAGCAGATTGGGCAGCATCTATCAGTAAAAAAGAATGATTATTTCTGCATACTTCGGCAATTTTATCAAGAGGTAAAACTTGACCAGTATTCCAGAAAACATGACTCAATATTACTAGGCGGGTATTGGGGCGCAAGTGCTGGGCAATGATGGTTACAGGGTCGCCCTCATTTAAAGTCGCTTTTAGGGGACAAGTGGTAACTTCCACAGCGAATCTCCGCGAGATTTCCCCAGCTGTGGCAATCACGCCTGGATGTTCGCAGTCTGAAAGCAGTAGATGGTCGCCAGCACGCCACTCGATGCCCCACATGGCAATATTACAGCCAATAGTGACATTCTGGGTAAGAGTAATTGTTTGGCTTGGTGCATTTAACTCCAAAGCGATCGCTTCTCTTGCGGCTTGAGTCTGGGGTGCTATCCAGCTATACGCCTCATTACCAAAGGGGCCTATTTCTTGAACATAAGCTTGAGTTTGGGCGATCGCATCCATTGCCCTTTGGGGCATCGGTCCTTGTCCCCCATAGTTAAAATAAGCCTTATTCTTTAAAGCCGGAAATTGCTCTCGATGGTGATGCAGCTTGATTGGTGATGCTGAAATACTAGTCATAATTCACAAGGGATATCTGCTGTTTGTAGGCTATTGATATTCAGACGATCGCCAATCACAAAGATTGAATGCTCGAATTTGTAGATCAAGTAGGGATTCTGACCCTTTCTCCAGAGTGTGACACACTTACAGATCAGACACGGCTCATGTTGTTTTGTCATCTACCCTTGCAATAATGGATAAACTGTGATTTTTACTTTCTCTCAGTTGTAATTTGGCAGAAAAGCAAACGTTTGTGCTGTTTACGCCAATAGCTAGCTGTTGACAGTATAAAATAAACAACAAATTAAACGTAAACGCGATCGCCACTTCCAGATTTTAATTGCCAGAGTTACTCCCAGATTCTGCTAATTCTTGTTAACTTAAAAGGATGCTAATTAATGCTGAACTCCTACTGCAATATCAACGCTGTAAACGCCGACCTTTTCTAGATATCCACGGTGACAAAAGTCAGCGCGATGCTCCCAATGAGTTGCTACGGAAGTTGCAACAGGACAAAATCGCTCATCAGTTGAGTGTTATAGCACAGATGACTTATCATCAACCAGATTATTCTTATGGAAACTGGGAAAAGGGAGAGAAAGCAACTTTAGAATTGATGCAGCGAGGGGTTGAGTACATCTATAAAGGAGTACTGTTAGCAAATTATTCTGAAGCAGACACCCTGCTAAGTCGTCCAGATTTACTTGTAAAACAACCAGGACAATCCCATTTTGGAGATTGGATCTACGTTCCGGCTAGTATTGAACTGGGTAAGCGCCCTAAGCAAGAATATCAGGTTGTCGCTGCATTTCATGCCCAAGTGTTGACAACAGTGCAGGGAGTTGCACCTGAAACAGCTTTGCTCATATTGCGAACCAAAAATACAAATTATGCAGTCGATCTGTGCAAATGGACACCACGAATGCAGCAGATTTTGGATGAGTTTATTCAAGTTTTAGAGTTACCGAATCCGCCAGAGGTGTTTATCTCTCGCCAAAAGTGCAATTTTTGCCATTGGTATAGTGAATGTTATGCGATCGCTCAATCTGAAAAACATCTTTCATTGTTACCAGGTGTAACACCCCTTCGCTACACTCAACTCCAAGCCTTAAACATTACCACACTGGAATCTCTTGCTAACACCAGTCCCAGCAGCTTAGAAAACCTACTTGGTTTTGACAGTCAAGTAGCTCCTAAATTGGTAGTGCAAGCTCAATCTGCACTAGAAAAACAACCTCTAATTTTACCCTACCCGCTACCAACAAAAGATATTACATTCACAGCACCCATAGAGCTTTATTTTGATATTGAAGCCCAGCCAGACTTAGATTTAGATTATCTCTTAGGAGTTTTAGTCGTTAATAGACAAAATAATACAGAACAATTTTATTCCTTTTTAGCAGACAAACCAGCAGACGAAGAATTAGTTTGGCAGCAATTTTTGGATTTGGTTTGGCAATACCCCGAAGCGCCAATTTATCATTTTTGTGTCTACGAGTTTGATACAGTCAAACGGTTGGCAAAACTTTATGGCACTCCACACTCCTTAGTGCGTCCTGTACTGAATCGATTTGTGGATGTGTATGAGCAATTAACCCAAAGTGTAGCATTGCCCGTAGAAAGCTATGCCTTGAAAGCGATCGCTCGTTGGATAGGATTTGAGTGGCGTGACAAAGAAGCCAGTGGTGCCAAGTGTATTTACTGGTACGATCAATGGTTAGAAACAGGCGATCGCACCTTATTAGAAACTATCCAACGTTATAATGAAGATGATTGCCGCGCCACTCATCAAGTCAAAGAATGGCTTGTCAACTTTTTCCAAGATGAATATGGTTTGCGACTTGCTTAATGAGTACAGAGTACTCATACCATTTCTTTGTGAGACTGCACCAAACTTTTTAACTTCATTTCTTTGCGTCCTTCTCTACAAGACGCTGTGCGTAGCTTGCTTCTCCGTAGGAGTATACGATTCGTTTCTCTTTCTTGTACTTAATTTATAACATGGTTTAGCACATCTTCATTCAGAACTAGTATCACTACTGTTTCAGTGTTATCTTGTTGATGAATTTCAAAATTTAGCAATAGTTTTCCATGCAGTTCATTAAAAAAATCTTTGTATTCCCACGAATTATTTACTTTTTAATCCCGATTTTAATTATTAGCTTCATATTCACAAACTTTCCGTCAAATGGTATTGAAGTCAGTAGCATAGAATTTATCGGGGAAGCCACCTTACCGAAAGGTCTAATCTTTCAAAAAACTGAAGTTGGAGGTTTATCTGGAATTACATATAATGCAAAAAATAACCTTTATTACGCTATCTCCGACGATCGCGGACAAAAAGCTGCTGCTCGTTTCTACACCTTGAAAATCGACTTGAGCAAAAGTTCCCTACAAAAAGGTGGAATTATTCCAGTCAGCTTTACTAGCTTATTAAATGAAAATGGTCAAACATTTCGCCCTGGTGAAACTGATACAGAAGGTATTGCATTAACTAACAAAGCCACTGTATTTATTTCTTCTGAAGGCAATACAGAAAAATTAATTAATCCTTCTATTAAAGAATTTTCACTATCTTCTGGTAAAGAAATTGTTACACTTACCATACCAAACAAATTTTTACCAGATAAAACTAATCAAAAAGGTATCCGCAACAATTTGGCTTTTGAAAGCCTCACCATCACACCCGATAACAAGCATTTATTCACAGCCACTGAAAATGCTCTAATTCAAGATGGTGTCGCAGCTAAACCTAACATCGGTAGTCCTTGCCGAATTTTGCAATACAACTTGCTCAACAACCAGCTAGAAAGGGAATTTCTTTACCAAACTGAACCAGTTACACCATTTTTGAATCTAATCGGCAAATTCGCTAGTGGATTACCCGATTTACTTGCTCTCGATAATCAAGGACACTTCATAAGTTTAGAACGATCTTTCACTGGTTTAGGATTTGCTATTTCGCTGTTTCAAGTTTCTTTAGAAGGAGCCGATGATATTCATAATATTGATAGCCTTTTAGCAGTTGACTCCAAAAACATTAAACCAGTTAAGAAAAAACTGTTGTTAGATTTGAGAAAACTAGATGTACTGCTAGACAACATCGAAGGCTTAACTCTTGGCCCAAAACTACAGTATGGTCAACAATCATTAATTCTCATCAGTGATAATAATTTTAACTCCCTGCAACGCACCCAGATACTAGCCTTTAAAATTAAAATTGAAACTCCGCTAATTAGATTATTACGCCGTTTACTTCCGAATATTAACCTTTAACCGTATAGAGGTAAAAGTGCTATCGTGGCTTGACCTATTTAGTTATTTCTGATTATTCCTGTGTATTCACGGAATATACTAAGTAACTTTATCTAGCTTATTTATAGTTTACGTGTAATTTCTCAACCGTACTCCTTAATAAATATGTTACACAATGTTTAGTAGCTTTTGCAGAAAGCTTAAAGATATTTACAGCATATAATTAATGTTCTCAAAATTCGGATATGTCTTAGATTTAAATTTAATAATTAGCTAGACTTCTTAAATTATTTTGCCAATATTTTATAAATAATTTTTATGCCAGAAAATAAAATGGAGAGTATGGTAGGGCAAAAGGCAGAATTAGACGATTACATCGGACAATTTTTAAACAATCGCTATTTAATCAGAGATTTAATTGGCAAAGGAGGAATGGGTAGAGTTTATCTAGCGGAGGATACTGCTAAAGATGGTATGCCGATCGCAGTCAAAATCTTATCACTCAGTTTGGCAAATCAACAGATGTCCCAACGCTTTGCCAGAGAGATTTTTATTGGCGCTCAATTGGGTCGCAAAAGTAAACATATTGTTCGCATTTTAAGTTATGGTGTCACTGAGGATAAAACTCCATTTTATGTAATGGAATGCCTGCAAGGAAAAAATCTCAAACAAATTCTGAAAACTCAGCCTTTAACAATATCGAAGTTTTTAGAGATTTGTTATCAAATTTGTTTAGGCTTACAATGTGCCCACCGAGGTATCAGTCTTAAAGGAGAGATTTATCCGATTGTTCATAGGGATATCAAACCAGAAAATATATTTATTACTGAAGATAGTAAAAAAGCAGAAATTGTTAAAATACTAGATTTTGGTATTGCCAAGTTTTTAACAGAGCGAAGTGGGATGACTCTAACAGATTCTTTTATTGGGAGTTTACCCTACTGTTCTCCAGAACACATGGAAGGGCGCAAACTGCTAGATGTCCGCTCTGATATTTATAGTTTGGGAGTACTAATGTTTGAGATGTTAACAGGGAAACATCCATTTAAAACAAAAAGTAACTCCTTTGGTACTTGGTATCAAGCCCATCGCTTTCAAATGCCACCAACAGTTGAAGAAGTAAATCCACAAGTTAAAATCCCAGAAATATTACAAAAAATATTGATGAGTTGTTTAGCTAAAGAAGTTAGCGATCGCCCTCAAAATATTAACCAAATATTAGAAGGCTTAGAAAAAGTTAATGCTCAACTTAATGATGTTATTCTTAGCACTAGCACTAGTACCGATCTGATTAAAATCTCGCTTCCAGTTCAATTAGTACCCGCAACTTTATTATCAGAAAAAGAGTGTTTGCAGAAAAATTGGCCGAAAAATAAACCAATCGCATCAATTGGATTTCCCCATTTACTACAAACTACTCAAAAACCTATACCAACTTTTTGGGCAATGTTGCCCAAACAAGAAATTGCAAAATTTTTAGATAAAATACATAGTACTGAATTTATTAGTAAAATGAGTGTATACCCGATGTTACTGTGGGTAACAGTACTATATGATCCTCAAGCTTCTACGACTAAATGGCTACCTTATTTTCTGGATCTAAAAGATAATAAAGGTCAAAATATAGCACGTAGTTTAGCGGAAGTAGGTTACTATCATCTACTATTTTTTTCACTAGGAGATCCAACTCACTGCTCTCATGTAACAACTTTAAACCTCACGGCTAAACAGCGCCAACAACTTGTAGATTGGTTAGATATGAGTCAACAGTCAAATGAACTAATCTTGCCTAATCAAGCCAAAAATATTCTCAGAACAGAGTACGAGAAGCTGAAGTTAGACATATTACAAAATTTAGCCACACATCAAAAAATTGAGAAAGAAGGTTTAAAAAATTGGATGACTAAATTCTTGGAGATGTTTTTGAAACTTCTATTACGTCCTTGAAAGGTTGCTGTCAAATCAAAATCCTTGCCCCCATTACCTAATAATATCTTTATGTGTGTATTGCTAATTTTAAATAGATTTAGTGCCAGAGGTGAACAAAGTGAATCAAAGCCCATTTACATCTTCAAGTAGTACGGGCTTGCTTGCCAATCGTTATCAACTCAAGCAATTAATTGGCAGCGGTGGCATGGGTGAAGTTTTTTTAGCAAATGATGTTTTGTTAGGAGGTATACCAGTTGCTATCAAATTTTTGACTAAAACTGTTGTTAATAGCAAGATGCAACAAGACTTTGCTCGTGAAGCTTTAATGAGTGCAGCCTTGAGTCAAAAGAGCGTACATATAGTGCGAGCGTATGATTATGGTGTGAATGAGAAAGGAAAACCATACTACGTCATGGAATATTTATGTGGCAAGAGTTTAAAGGATTTAATTCCGCTACCTTTGCCTATGTTTTTGACTCTCTCTCGCCAAATTTGTTTGGGGTTACAGTGTGCCCATCAAGGTATTAACATTGATGGCAAAATTTGTCCGTTGGTTCATCGAGATATCAAGCCTGCGAATATATTAGTTATTCCCGATCCGATATTGAGTCAGTTAGTTAAAATTCTCGATTTTGGTATTGCTAGATTTTTGAATTATGCATCAACAGCTAGTACGAGTAGCGGATTTAATGGCACTTTACCCTACTGTTCTCCAGAACAATTAGATGGAGAAAAATTAGATAGTTGCTCTGATATTTATAGTTTGGGTGTGATGATGTTTGAGATGCTCACAGGCAAAAAACCTTGGCAACCAGAAACTGATTACTTTGGTGCTTGGTATAAAGCACATCACTTTGAAACACCAAAAACGATCGCAGATGTTAAACCTAGTCTTAAAATACCTCACAAGCTAAATAATTTAATTATGGCTTGTCTAGCTAAAAAAGCAAGCGATCGCCCTCAAAATATCGCTGAACTTTTACAAGTTTTAGACAGTCTAGAACAGTCTAATTATCCCACTTTTCCTACAAATTTGGCCTCTAAATCCATCCTTGGCAGTCCCTTAAATTCTGTATTACCAATCACTGTAGAACAAAGCTATCGGCAACTTTCATGGCCTCAAAATAAACCAATTCAAGAAATTGTTTTTCCCCAGCTTCTAGACACTCCACAAGGATCTATAACAGCGCTATGGTTGATGTTGTCTAAACAAGAAATCAAAAACTATGCGGTTTCTACCCGTTATAACCAGTTTGTCTTTGTGACATCCCCTCACCCAATGTTGTTGTGGGTAACTGTACTCTATAATCGGCAATTCGCTCCTAAGTGGCTACCGTGCTACTTAGATATGCAAAATCCCCAAAATCTGAGGATGGTAAGTTTCCTGGCTGAAAATGAACAATATCCTTTGATTTTCTTTACTCTGGAAGCACCACATTCTTGCATCAAGGTTCTCAGCAGTCGCATTGAGTCAACTCAGCGGCAAATGTTGAAAACTTGGGTGCAACAGAGCCATAGTCTACCACCCGCTTCTCAACCCCAATTGAGCAAACAGCTATTGAAACAGCAGTATAAACAAATGCAATCCCGAATATTGCAGCATCTGGAATCAGAGCCACAGGTTGTATTATCACGATCTTTTTAATGAATAATTCGCACCTGGGAGATACAGAGAAAAACAATTCTTAATTCCTAACTCCAAGACACTTGACAAGTAGAAAAAAAATAGTGATAATAGCAAAGTTGCCAAACAAGGGACTGTAGTTCAATTGGTTAGAGCACCGCCCTGTCACGGCGGAAGTTGCGGGTTCGAGCCCCGTCAGTCCCGTTATAAATTTATGAGTAGCATATCACCCAACTTAGATGATATAGAATTTTGAATTACCCGAAGAGGCTGATTCAGGGTTTAAATATAAGCTACATTTATCATGCTTTGCGAAAGAGAGAATTAACTGTGACTGTTAGAGTCCGTATTGCGCCGAGTCCAACTGGAAATTTACATATTGGTACAGCTAGAACGGCTGTATTCAACTGGTTATTTGCCCGTCATCACGGCGGGAAGTTTATACTGCGAATAGAAGATACAGATTTAGAGCGATCGCGTCCCGAATACACCGACAATATTCTTGAAGGATTGCGCTGGCTAGGACTTAACTGGGATGAAGGGCCATTTTTCCAATCCCAACGTCTGGATCTTTATAAAGAAGCAGTCCAAAAACTTCTAGATCAAGAATTAGCCTATCGCTGCTACACTACTTCCGAAGAACTAGAAGCTTTGCGAGAAGCTCAAAAAGCTAGAGGCGAAGCTCCTCGCTATGACAACCGTCACCGCAACCTCACCCCAGAACAACGCGCCGCTTTTGAAGCAGAAGGTCGCTCCTCTGTAATTCGCTTCAAAATCGAAGACGATCGCGAAATTGTCTGGAACGATTTAGTCAGGGGAAAAATGTCTTGGCGAGGTAGCGATTTGGGTGGTGATATGGTCATCGCCCGCGCCTCAGAAGAGGGTAGCGGTCAACCTTTATATAACTTTGTCGTTGTAGTGGATGACATCGATATGCAAATCACCCATGTCATTCGCGGAGAAGACCACATCGCCAACACTGCCAAGCAAATTCTGCTGTATGAAGCAATGGGTGCAAAAATTCCAGAGTTTTCTCACACGCCGCTAATTTTGAATATGGAAGGGCGCAAGCTTTCTAAGCGAGATGGTGTCACTTCCATTTCTGATTTTAAGCAAATGGGCTTTACTGCTGAAGGCTTGGTAAATTACATGACATTGCTGGGTTGGTCGCCACCAGACTCGACGCAAGAAATATTTACTTTAGAAACAGCAGCTAAAGAATTTGGTTTTGAGCGTGTAAATAAAGCAGGTGCAAAGTTTGACTGGGACAAGCTGGATTGGTTGAACAGTCAGTATATCCACAATACGCCAGTAGATAAACTCACAGATTTACTCATCCCCTTTTGGGAAGCGGCTGGATATAAATTTGATGGTGGAAGAGAACGCCCCTGGTTAGAACAGCTAGTAACTTTAATTAGCCAGAGTTTGACTCGCCTGGTAGATGGAGTAGCTCAAAGCCAACTGTTTTTTAGCGATGCAGTTGAATTTAGCGATGAAGGCAGTACACAACTGAAGCAAGAAGGTTCTACTGCTGTTCTGGAAGCGATTGTCACAGCTTTAGAAGATCAGCCGCAACTGTCAGAAGCCGCCGCCCAAGACATTATAAAACAAGTGGTGAAAGAGCAAAAAGCCAAAAAAGGCTTAGTGATGCGATCGCTCCGAGCAGCTTTAACTGGAGATGTTCATGGCCCCGACTTAATCCAATCTTGGTTACTACTAAATCAGATTGGTTTAGATAAGCCGCGCTTGAATCGAGCTATAACGGAAGCTAAGTAGCGATTATTTCCAGATTTTAGAAATATTTTAGATTTTAGGGGCGCACAAATGTGTGCCCCTATTCATAAGGTAAAGCAATTATGGAAACAGGAAATCATTAACTAATTACTAATGAATTATTCTCAATTTCACATCTAAAATAGTTAGTCAATTCTCCTCATGTTGGGAACTTGGTGTGTAAAATTCATGTCTTCAAAAACACTTAGAAGCGAACGTAATTACAATGCCTACAAAAGCGCTCAATAGAGGGATGAGATTATCGTTCATGATAGTTACGCTCTTCATCACATCGACAGTTAATGCTGCGGTTGATGCTCAGGAAGCGCCAACGATATTTGGAGATGTCACCATTAGCCCTCAGTTTTCACCAGACCCCCTGACAGTTCGCGGGATGAGTGGTGGCTCAATATCTGGGAGTCAAGTAGGTGGGAGAAGCGAAACAGCCACCGGGCCTTGTACTGGATTTGTTGATGAAACACCAGACCACACATTAGCGTTAACAAGTAAATTTGACTACCTGAAGTTGCAAGTGCAAAGTCCCGAAGACACTACCATGATTATCAAAGGGCCTGGTGGTACTTGGTGCAATGACGATTTTGATGGCAAAAATGCTGGCATTATTGGTGAATGGCTACCTGGAAGTTACCAAATTTGGGTTGGTTCCTACGAAAAAGGCAAGTATCTTCCTTACACTCTAAAAATTACAGAAGTAAAGTAGGGCATTAGGCATTACCGCAAGGCGGAAGTCAAAAGTCAAAAGTCAAAAGTCAAAAGTTTTTTATATCAAAGCTTTTGCAGGGCATTGGGCATGGGGCAAAACAGTTCCGAGTTCCGAGTTCCCAGTCCTGAGTAAAGAAGCGAGATTTCCAACTCAGCACTCAGCACTCATGACTCAGCACTCATGACTCAGCACTCTTGAGGGGCATTGGTTATTTTCCTTGTCTCCCTCATCTCTCCTACTTTCCCTAGTCATGATTGAAAGCGGCTTAAACGATACCAGCAGTATTCTGGAGAAATTCTCTTTGTCTTTGCATCCCGTTGCGCTCCCTTTTCTCGTGCGATATTGTATTAAAATTAAGTTAACTTTGATTAAGATTCTTGTTGGCATCGCCATAATGCTCTAATCGCCTTATGGCAGTGCATGTAAGAGATCAAATTAAACAAAATGGATTTATAAACATCCGTTTAACAGCTTAAAGTGACAGAGTGATCAACATTCAGTTACTAGAGCTAACGAGTTGTATAGGCATCTAGAGGCAAATTAAAATGAAATTCTCTTGGAAAGTTGTAGCACTCTGGACGTTGCCGGCTTTGGTAATTGGCTTTTTCTTCTGGCAAGGGGCGTTTGCAGGCGCTCCTGCCGACATGAGTAAGAATGCAGCCAATACTCGCATGACTTATGGTCGCTTTCTAGAATACTTGAACAGCGATCGCGTCAGCAGTGTGGATCTTTACGAAGGCGGTAGGACGGCAATTATAGAAGCCCGCGATCCAGACCTGGAAAATCGTGTCCAAAGGTGGCGTGTAGATTTGCCTGTTAACGCTCCTGAGTTAATTAGCAAGCTCAAAGAAAAAGCCATTAGTTTTGATGCTCATCCCATGCGGAATGATGGCGCAATTTGGGGATTGTTGGGCAATCTCATCTTTCCAGTTTTATTGATTACTGGGCTGTTCTTTTTGTTCCGGCGTTCTAGTAACCTCCCCGGCGGGCCAGGTCAAGCAATGAACTTCGGCAAATCCAAAGCGCGTTTCCAAATGGAGGCAAAAACCGGCGTCAAATTTGACGACGTAGCCGGGATCGAAGAAGCCAAGGAAGAACTGCAAGAAGTCGTCACCTTCCTGAAGCAGCCAGAAAGATTTACGGCTGTGGGCGCACGGATTCCCAAGGGAGTGCTATTAGTTGGGCCTCCTGGAACTGGTAAAACTTTACTAGCAAAAGCGATCGCAGGCGAAGCAGGCGTACCTTTCTTCAGCATTTCCGGTTCGGAATTTGTGGAAATGTTCGTTGGTGTGGGTGCATCCCGCGTCCGCGATTTGTTCAAGAAAGCCAAAGACAACGCCCCTTGTATCATCTTCATTGATGAAATCGACGCCGTAGGACGGCAACGGGGTGCTGGTATCGGTGGTGGTAACGACGAGAGAGAGCAAACCCTCAACCAGTTGCTCACTGAAATGGACGGGTTTGAAGGTAATACAGGCATCATTATTATTGCTGCTACCAACCGTCCCGACGTACTAGACTCAGCCTTATTGCGTCCCGGTCGCTTTGACCGCCAAGTAACAGTCGATGCACCTGATATCAAAGGGCGTTTGGAAATCTTGCAAGTCCATGCGCGGAATAAGAAATTAGACGCTAGTGTATCTTTGGATGCGATCGCTCGCCGCACTCCTGGATTCACTGGTGCTGACTTAGCCAACTTGCTCAATGAAGCAGCAATTCTCACTGCTAGAAGACGCAAAGAAGCCATCACTCTCCGCGAAATTGATGATGCAGTGGATCGGGTAGTAGCTGGGATGGAAGGCACTCCCTTGGTAGATAGCAAGAGCAAACGCTTAATTGCCTACCACGAAATCGGACACGCTTTAGTTGGGACTTTGTTAAAAGACCATGACCCAGTACAGAAAGTTACTCTGATTCCACGGGGACAAGCACAGGGTTTAACTTGGTTTACGCCCAACGAAGAACAGGGGTTAATTTCTCGTTCTCAGTTGAAAGCCAGAATTACTGGTGCTTTAGGTGGTCGCGCTGCTGAAGAGGTGATTTTTGGGGCTGCGGAAGTCACAACTGGCGCTGGTGGAGATTTGCAGCAACTATCGGGAATGGCACGACAGATGGTGACTCGTTTCGGGATGTCCGACTTAGGGCCACTGTCGTTAGAAAGCCAGCAGGGAGAAGTATTCTTGGGTCGTGACTGGACAACCCGATCTGAGTATTCTGAATCCATTGCTTCCCGCATTGATGCACAAGTTAGGGAAATTGTTGAGCAGTGCTACGACAATGCTAAAAAGATCATCCGTGACCATCGCACTGTCACCGATCGCTTAGTAGATTTGCTCATCGAAAAGGAAACCATTGATGGCGAAGAATTCCGCCAGATTGTAGCTGAGTACGCTGAAGTACCTGAGAAGCAACAGTACGTACCGCAACTGTAATAGTTGACTCGTTTTCTGAATACTATCTGGAAATGAGTAAAGTAACAAAAAGTAAAATGAGGATGGTATACGTCATCCTCATTTTTTTTGTGATTTTTTAGTATTAGGAAGATTCTAATTTTAAAATTCTCAAAATTTATAAACCCATAAACTCTACAACAAACCTTGTTTTTTCAACTTAGCTAGTGCATCTTCCGCAGCAGCTTTTTCTGCATCTTTTTTATTGCGTCCCTTGCCTTCCCCGTAAATTTTTTCATCCACCAATACTTTGGCTATGAATTCTGGCGCATGAGAAGGGCCTCCTATTTGGTCTGTGAAATATTTGGGGGGATTTGGAGTAACATTGCGTTGCACCCATTCTTGAAAACGGTTTTTTGAATCTACATTAGAACGAGGTACAATTATATGCTTAGGATCTACAGAATCAAATAGTGGTTCTATAATTGCGCGAACTGTTTCAATATTGGACTGATTATCCAAATAGTAAGCACCAAGAACTGCTTCAAAGGTACTACTGAGCAAATTAGGATTTTGGTAGCCTCCATCTCTAATTGCGCCTTTTCCTAACCGCATCCTAAAGTCTAAACCTACCTCTTCAGCAAACTTTGCCAATTGCTTTTCATCTACCAGCGCCGAACGCCGACGGGTTAATTCATCTTCTCCCATTTCTGCATGACAACCATAGAGATATTCGCCACTTAAGAAATTCAGCAAAGCATCACCAAGAAACTCTAGGCGTTCATTGTGTTCGCCTTCTCCAGGGTTTTCATGGACGTAAGAACGGTGGGTAAGCGCACGGCGTAGAAGTTTTTCATCATGGAATATTAGAAGTCTATGCATTTTTATTTTGTATTTTGTTGCAAAAATTGATTATTGGGAAACTTTTCGAGTGCTATTATCTTCAGACATGAAAAAACCGCAGGTAGCGGTATTGGTAAAACCCAGCCTTTACTTAACTGGGTTTTTAAAAGCTTTTTTAAGCAGCTAATTTGTTTGACTTAACTAAAAATAATTCCTGACCTTGCTTTTGAACTTTACCATCCCTCACAGCAGCATCAATAAACCGGCTAAAATTCTTAAATTTCTTGCCATCAGGTTCATCTATTGAGGAAACTCCCTGATACTTAGTGAATAACTGCATCATCAAGTTATTAATGTAGCCTAATTCTGTACACTTTTTTTTATCTAACGCAGTATTGATAGCTTTGACCAAGTACTCTATAGCCTCATTGTAATTAATTTTTTCATACAATGAAGTGCTTTTAAACTGAGTCTTGTTTTCAACTAACTTAGGTAAATCATCTACAAAATAGAATATATCAGCGAGATTCCTCAAGCTAAGTTTTGCACTTTTCTGACGAGCAAAAATTATCACTTTTTTACCATTTTGACGTAACCCATCAATTAAAACTTCACAGTAGCTATCTCCAGAAATAAGGATGACTATATCTGAACTGTCGCCACCACAGTCCATAACAAGTTTAAAATCTACAGCATTTCTGAATTCACGACATACATGGATACAGTCAAAATCCAGGCTTGCTAAAACTGATTTAGCTTTACTTTGTTCACACCAATTACTATAAACTTTTTGGTTGGCAATAAAGCCTAGTGAATTAGCAAATAGTAATAAATCCTTGGCTATTTTTGTGTCTGAAATATTTTGATAGTCCCAATACATTGAAACTAAATATTGTTGCAAGCTTATTTGTCGAGTCATATCTTTACCTGAGAAATTATGATTTTTGCTCGACAGCATTAAAAAATCACACATCTAGCAGTAGCAGAACTTTATACAAGGAATTTATACTCAAAAAGTACTACCTTGTGATAAAACTCTCTACCGTCGCTTTCGTTTGGTTTAAGTCTCAGCAGTAGAACTCCCAGTTTCCTAGCAAGTTTCGCGTCATACCTTCCCCTGAATATTCATCCAAACATCTGTCTTCCCATTGAAGTCTAGCCAATCATTTGACCTGACATTGGACTGAACATTCAGCCGAAGGAACAACACGAAGCTCGGCAGGAAACTAGGAATTCTGCTGCTGAGACAACACCAAAAACCTGCGCTTTAGAGTGCGGTTATTTTGCTGTCTTAAGTACATACTTTCATATCTGATGCTGCATTGTCAATATAGTTACTTATGAAGATTTCGTAAAAGCGTAGACGCGTAGTGGCTTGTCGTAATACATAGCCTGTTATCCATCAACTTTAAGCATCATCTGTGGTATTCTTTCACAACTACCATTTTTTTAATTAATAAATAATTTCGGGTTTGTTGTGCGCGATCGCACTATACAAAATACCTAAAATTTTCTTAATATCCTTAATATAATATTCACTCAAATCAATCGAAACTAGATTTCCTTCAAGCTTGATAAATTGCCAAATAGTACCGATAGTAACAGCACCATATATAGCTTTAATTTGATTATTTCCACCTCTTTCGTTAAATAACTGAGCAGCTACCATTTCAGCAATACATTGCGCTAAACCAGACCTCAAGTTCTCATTTTTACTTTCTACTAGGACAACTACCGGACTACGTACAAGCAACTGTTCCGAAGAAAGACTCAAAATAAAATCACAAAAGCCGTTTAATCCTCGTTGGCTATCAACAGTAAAATCCACCCCAGAAAAAAAGCTTATTTCATAATTGAATTTACGCCTAATTTCTAATAAAATTGGACTGATTATCATTTCACTTCGAGCTTTTTCTGAACTTATCGCTACTGCTAAATCAACATTTTCTTTAAGTATAGTAGATAATAAATCACTACATTCTTGCTCCTGCACATTTGCAAATAGTCCAGATGATTCGTGGATAATTAACCCAAAAGAATCAATAACCTCAATAAGTTTGAAATCACTATAAGCCATAAAACTTACTCTCTGATTTTATGACTGAATCTTATCTCATTGCTATAGCAAAGCTTAAAAATTCAGTTTGGGCGGAAATACCCTCACTAAATCCAGAGATAAATCCGGGAAGCAAGGAAAATTTATTAATTGATTTGATAAAATAATTCGTTTATTTGAATAGCCATGTTTACCTTGACTATTCTGATATACTTCACTGTAAACTTCCAAATAATTATCGAATAAATTGAATATCCAATAATTAGCAATACTGGTTTTAGCATAAAGAGGTATTTTCACATCTTGATCGTAACCCAAAGAAGAATCTGAAACCTCCATCACCAATAACACATCAGCAGGTTGAGGATGACCAGATAGATAATTGTCATCTCGGTTTTGAAGAATAGCAAAATCAGGTTCAGGTTCACTATTCGGTGGCAAAGCAATCGGAGCTTGAGATTGCAAGGTTGCCCTATCACCTACAATTTTTGGAAGTTCCCGCAACAAGTTTCGCAAACAAGTTTTATGGGCTGTACCTTTGGATGCCATTTCAATAATTTCCCCGTTGATTAATTCCATGTGGTCATATTCATGGAAAAAGCCCAATTCAATAAGCCTGTGGTATTCAGCTAGTGTGAAGCGTTTAGCCTAGGCAATACTCATAAATCTTTCTCCCAAGGGAAATGCGATGGTGTAACCGCCCACCAGAGACGATCGCACTTATATTCTAAATGTGTCAGAAATTGGTATGCTAAAGGCCGAGACTCGCTATGAAAGCAAACAATGCCTGCGCCTACTATCAATCCCACCATCACTGCTTTTCCCTTGACAGCCGTAATCGGTCAAGAAGCAATTAAATTAGCCTTGCTATTAGCCGCAGTCGATCCTGGTTTGGGAGGAGTTGCGATCGCAGGTCGTCGCGGTACGGCAAAATCTGTAATGGCTCGTGCTATCCACGCTTTACTACCGCCGATTGAAGTTGTCAAAGGCTCAATCAGTAATTGTGACCCCAACTACCCAGATGATTGGGACGATCAACTTTTGGCGGAGTACGCAGATAAAAATATTCAAGATGTTCCCGTCGAAATTATCCCCGCGCCTTTTTTGCAAATTCCTCTAGGTATCACAGAAGACCGACTCCTCGGTTCCGTGGATGTTGAAAAGTCGGTAAAGCAAGGTGATACTATTTTTCAGCCCGGTTTACTCGCTACAGCAAACCGAGGTGTGTTATACGTAGATGAAATTAATTTATTAGATGACCAAATATCAAATCAGCTTTTAACAGTATTATCTGAGGGACGCAACCAAATTGAACGGGAAGGGATTAGTTTTCAGCATCCGTGTAAATCTTTATTTATTGCCACCTACAATCCAGAAGAAGGCGGATTACGGGAGCATTTGCTAGATAGAATTGCGATCGCACTTTCTGCTGACGGTGTACTCGGCTTAGATCAAAGAGTAGCAGCAGTTGAAGTTGCGATCGCCTATTCTAAATCTCCCCAAGACTTCCTTCAACAGTACAACGAAGACTTAGACTCACTCAAAACTCAAATCATCTTGGCGCGGGAATGGTTGAAAGAAGTAACCATTACCCATGAACAAATTGCCTACTTAGTGGATGAGGCCATTCGCGGCGGAGTTCAGGGACATCGCGCCGAGTTATTCGCCACGCGGGTTGCCAAAGCTGCTGCGGCTTTAGAAGGACGAACAACAGTGAATGCCGAAGATTTGCGCCGTGCTGTGGAATTGGTGATTGTACCACGCGCCACAATTGTGCAGACACCACCACCCGAACAACAAGCACCACCTCCGCCTCCGCCTCCACCAGAGAATCAAGAAGAACCTCCAGACGAATCAGAAGAGGAAGAACAAGAAGAACAGGAAGAAAATCAAGAGCAAGAACCCCCCAGCATCCCGGAAGAGTTTATCTTTGATCCGGAAGGGGTAATTCTTGATGACAGCGTGCTTTACTTTACTCAAATGGCGAAGCGGCAAGGTAAATCTGGTAGTCGCAGTGTCATCTTTTCCGATGACAGGGGACGCTACATTAAGCCAATGTTGCCCAAGGGGAAAGCGCGACGCATTGCAGTAGATGCTACCTTGAGAGCTGCGGCTCCTTATCAAAAAGCACGAAGAGAAAGACAACCAGATAGAAAAGTTATTGTCGAACAGGCTGATATTCGCTCGAAACGCCTGGTACGCAAAGCAGGGGCGTTGGTAGTATTTGTGGTAGATGCTTCTGGCTCAATGGCCTTGAATCGAATGCAATCGGCTAAAGGTGCGGTGATGCAACTGTTGACAGAAGCTTATCAAAACCGCGACCAAATAGCATTAATTCCCTTCCGAGGAGAACAGGCGGAGGTGTTATTGCCGCCAACACGTTCTATTGCCTTAGCGCGTAACCGTTTGGAAAGGTTGCCCTGTGGTGGGGGTTCGCCCTTAGCGCATGGTTTAACCCAAGCTGTTCGCGTCGGCTTAAATGCTCAGATGAGTGGAGATATTGGGCAAGTTGTCCTTGTAGCAATCACCGATGGGCGAGGTAATATTCCCTTAGCGCGTTCTTTAGGTGAAGAGCTAGAACCAGGAGAAAAGCCAGATATCAAAGGAGAATTATTAGAAATTGCTGCGAGAATCCGTGCTTTGGGTATGCAACTATTAGTAATTGATACAGAAAGTAAATTTGTATCCACTGGCTTTGCTAAGGAATTATCGCAAACAGCAGGCGGTAAATATTATCATTTGCCGAAAGCGACAGACCAAGCTATTGCTGCAATGACCAAAGGTGCGATCGCTGATTTAAAATCTAGATAATTTAGTCATTAGTCATTGGTCATTGGTCATTGAATTTTTGACTCAGCACGACTACGAGCCGGTGGGCATTACCTGTGGTTGTAAATAACAAATCAAATCTTGAATTCCCTTTTGTAGATAGCGCGTTACTGTCATTGGACTAGTACCAATATTTTTAGCAGCATCCTTGCGAGAAAGTTCTTTCAAGAATACCATTTCAACTGCCATGCGAGGCTTTTCTTCCAACATATTTATTGCGCCTTGCAGTTGTTGGCGTTCTTCTTCTTGTTGCAGAAGCACATGAGAACGAGGACAAGGAAGTGCCTCACCTAAGGTTATTTGGCAATCAACATAGTTAACTGCGGTTGCATCTAAACTCAAGGGCATCCGGTTTTGAGCAGCTAACTTGGTTTCTTGCCACTCTTGTACAGATACCCGAAGTTGTTTAGCAATTTCAGCATCCTTGGGCGGGCGACCTAAAGAGATTGACAAGTCCTTGCGAATCTTTTGTCCTTCATTGTATAATTCTTGCCAACGGCGGGGAATTTTTAATAGAGTACTGCGATCGCGCAAAAAGTGCAGCATCTCACCGCGAATATATGGCACAGCAAAGGAACTAAAAGCATATCCTTGGCTAGGGTCAAAGCGCTCAATTGCCCTAATCAAACCAAAATAACCAATTTGTTCTAAATCTTCATAAGGTTCATTACATTGATGACTGAATTTATGAGCCATCTTCCGTACTAAGCCAGTATGTAACTGTACAAGTTTATTACGAAGTTTAATAGAAGGATTCTGGTGGTACAAGTGTAATAATTCTATACCATCAGTTCGTAAAGAGGACTCACTTGCTGCCATATACATTCCTTTGTTGTAACTCCTATTTCTGAGAAAATGGAGCTGCGTATATTTTCTTCTAAGCTGTCATTATTTTCGTTAGTCAAGGCAGAATAAGCCATCGTCGTTTTACTGAACTTATCAGGGGTCGAACTCCATAATTCAGTATTTGTACGCGTAATTTTGTGAACCTCTCTGTTACAGGTTATTTTTACTTTTTATATAACTGTTGAATGGTAAATAATCTTTAGCTTTTTCAACAAAAACTAGCTATTTATGCTGAAAAGTGCATGAGTGATCTAATACCTATCAGTCATACTGAGTGCAAGTGGATCGGTAATGAATTAATCACAAAATAGACTGGGCAATTTTATCTCTTAGTACGCATTGTCATTAATGGGACTTAGAAAAAAAACCAAAAAAGAACCTCAAATTTATATACAAAGAGACTTTGACATCGTTTTGTTTCATTTCTTAATACATCTGAGTTTGGCTATTTTTGAGCATTTGATGTATTTTCCCTACCCTACCTACATGGGTTTGAGACTTGTTTTTCCCTCAAAAATGTTTTAGTCCCGTTAATAAAGGTCAAAAATCCAAATTTGCAGTTGGATTGAAGAACAAAACCCAAGCTACAAAAAACAGAATCTGACTCATTTTTATGGTGATTTGTACTTAGTTGGGTATTGAGGGACATATCCGAAGATTTCCATTTAATAGTGCTAAAATGGAAACTTTGGAAACTTAGTGGAAACATAGAAACAGTTTATTGACATGCAAGTTTAGTGGGTGTCACACTTCTTGCTAAATAGCAGGATGAACAATGAAAATCACTAAACATCGACAAAAAATTCTGGATACACTTCAGCAATGGTTCAGCATTCATAAACAGGGGCCAACTTTGGAGGAGTTGTGTCTAGAACTCGGAATGCAACCGCGTCAGAAAGCAACAGTTCAGAAGTGGTTGCAGACTATGCGCGGCATCGACGTTGAATGGGATGACCATAGCGCCCGCAGCCTCCGCCTCCTTCAATCTGAATCGGAGACATCATCTTTACAGATATCTGTGACAGACACTCTGCGATATTTAGCTACTGGCGTGATGCAGTGGGAAAAATTTGAGCTAGAAAAGCGAAGTCAAGTACCAGAAGCCCTCCGTATTGGTATGTCCCGTATGTACTTAACTTCGTTACTGTGGGGAGAACAAGCCCCAGAGAACCTACCACAATTTTTTGATTGGGCGGAAACATCAATTACTTCTTGGAAACTAGCCCAAGAGATTAAATACCTTTCGCCAGATGTCAGCATTATAGAAGACGGAGTAGTTTCCGATTTCGCTAGAGAATGGCAAGTTTCGGGTAATGATGTAGTGGCGCAGGTACAAGAGTCAGTACTAAAAGATGTACTGGAATACTGTCGGGGAAATCAGCTAAACGATGCCTATCGCGCTTTTCGACAACTGATAATCACTAAACCCACTCTTCATTACTCAGAATATAGGCAACAGCTACGTTTACCCGAACTCAGACCACTACGCGAGTTATTGTCGCGGCTAGAAATCTATATCGATATGGATAAGTTAGCAGAGGGTAACATCTATCATCTGTGTCCGCGCTGCAAGTATGTGCAACGCCAACGCCCTGATGGTACTTATAGCTGCCGAAACCCTTGGTGTGAAAAACTTTGTGCAACCAAAAAACTTCAACCATTGCCACCTATTCCTAAAGAAAAAGCAGCGGATTGGAAAGCTGTTACACCAGGCGTACATTTGTACGGCACACTGCCAGGAATTTGGGAAATTCAACTTAAAGAAGAACTGACAAAGTTGGGTTTGCGCGTTACTCTCTGGCCTTTTATAGATGAATTTGACTTACTCGTAGAGTTTCCGCGCCAAGTTCGCTGGGCAATTGATCTCAAAGATTGGGCATCTGTAGATGAGGAACGTTTGCAAAAGGTGCAGTATCGGCGTGATGCAACGGAAACCTTTGTAGTTTTTCCAGATGAACGTGAAGACTCTTTGCGGATAAGAGTTGTGCGCGAACAACTAGAACCAAAACTTGAGGGGGTACGCTTACGCCTATTTAGCGAAATCATTACTCAAGCCCAAGCAATTTTAGGGAAGAAAAATAATGCGTGATATTGTTAGCTGGCGCAAGGATCTGTGCAAGAAACTCCGCAACTCAGATGAATTAAAAGAGTATGTAGCATCTAGTTTAGTTAACGCAAATGCTAAGGTACATCAGCGATAAATTAAGCGTCTTGCCCAACTCATTGCTGATGTGGAATTGGGATTAACTTTACTTCAGGAAGTAGCACCAGAAGAACCCGCAACTTCTGTGGAAGCTTTGCTGAAAGGATATCGCTTTCCAGTTGAACAACTACAAAGCGATCGCAACTGGCAGATTATACAAAATGCTCGTTTCTATCTGATTCAGCGCAAAGGTAGGCAGTGGTTGCGAGTGCTTCAAGAGTATATCAACTTACCTGAAATTATTAGAATCTATAGCCTTGAAGATGCAAGGGATGTTCCTCAACTTATTCCATCCAGTATCTACCCAAATCGTTTAGAGGAGATATATCGCCCAACTTTATTAAAAACCCCACAGCATAGACAACGAAAAGTCAACTTAGTAACTGAGGGACGGTGGTATGCCAAGATTTCCCAAAAGGGTAACTCTCCTATTGATATTCCCAAGGAAGTTGCTAATATAGCACCCTCATCTGTGGTATCCCTTCATCGCACACGGACTCAGCAGAATCCACCGTGTAGTGTCACCCGTGAAGAATTAATACTAGCTGCCCAAGAAATGGACGATAAATTGTCCCAGTTTGGGCAACAAGAAAATTATCGTAACCGTTTGGAAAATATTCTCTTCCAACTCTACGATGCTGAATCCAATAATTTCCATCAAGGTAATCAGCTGAATTTTGAAGGGTTGATCCACATTGTTGGACTTTTGAATGTGGGCAAGTCTACCCTGTTGGAAATTCTGATTTACCTCTTGGCTAAACAAGGATATCGCTGTGGGTTGATGGTGAATGATGTAGCTACAGCTGTGCGCCTTGCTTCTTTGTTTTGCCACAAATTAGAAATTCCTGCTGCACCAGTGTTAGGTAGTAACCGCCAAGAACAATTGACAAAAGTTTATGAACCAATTCTCAAAAGTGAGGGAAAGGAAGTTACTAAGGGAGGGATGCACCCTGCATGGCGTTGGTTTAGTCCAGTCTGCCCACTTTTAGCTTTAGTGCAATCAGAAGAGAAGTGGGAATTTGGCAATGAACCGTGTCACAAGCTTTATCAAAAAGTTCCTGTAGCTGAGAATGATGATTCTGATGATGAAGACTTGCAAGAAAGCGATTATAAACAATACACTTGTCCCTTTTATTACAAATGTCCACTGTCAGTTCGACGCTGGCTGACTCAACCTCTGAAATATGTACCTTATCCAGGCGTGAAAGCTCACATCGGTGATAACCGTCGGTGGTTAGATGGCCAACGCCAACCCTTTTGCTTTATTCCACTGATGATGAACCGTTATGGAAAGGAAGTGAAATGGTCTCAAGCTATCAGCAATCTTTTTTCTCTCAATGACTCTCAACTTCCTGACGCAAATAATTTTGTTTCTAACCCAAATCACAACTGGTCAGGTATCAACACAATTTCTAGCGGTATCCAAGCCGCGATCGCCTACACTTCTAAATTAGGAGATCCACCGTGCTTAGGTGGTGTCAGTCCACAGGATTTAGCTAGTCTAGATAAAGCTATTGAAGCACGTCTTCCTGTTCAGAGAGTGGGTGAGGCTGAGAGGGTGACAGGTAATGTTTTTATTTTCTGGCCTTTAGAGAAACCCAAAAAGAAAATTGTTCCTCTGCTTGCTGACGAAGAAAACCAATCTAATAAACCTAAAAAAGCCAAGAAATCTGACGACCCAAATCATTCACACACCCCAATGCTGCGACCAAAACTAGCAGCATCGGCGGTATTTCGTGAAGCTGAAAATCCTCTTCGCACCATACTTATTTTGTGGGAAACTCCACAATGTCGTGATGCACTGATTGCTGAAATTTGCCAATTACTGTATTTATCACCCACAAAAGTAGAAAACATCTATCAAGGTTCCCACGGTTCGCTGTGCATCAAGACTCAACACGTTGGCGACCTCACACAAGACCTAGAAATTAAAAACTTCTCTGAAGTTAAGAAAACTTATCAACAGCAACGCCCTGATTTATTAGCAGAACGCATTAACAAGATTACTGCATTTCTACCCCAAACCCAAGAACTAAGCGGGGCTTTAATCGAAATTAGACCTAAACTGTTCAGATCAGAAGCCGATCCTAAACTGGCATGGCGAATTGGGGCAATGAAAGCAGGCTATCTCAATCAACACATTCACCGAATAACCACTAAAGCCGACCCGGAAAAGCTGAAAAAATCTGGTTTAGAACCAGTGAAACGAGCGGTATCAGACTTACTAAGGCAATTTGGAATTTTACCTGATACTCCTTTAATTAATCCTAAAAAAGATGAGATTGATCCTGATGTTTGGTTAACGTGCTTTTATGTCCTGCGCCGCACTCGCAAAACAAATGCTGAAAATATTCCCAAAACTGTTGTTTTGATGATTAGAGTTAATCCACTAACAGCAAAAGTAGAGTTAACAACACCTAATTTATTTAATGAACAAGGTTGGGTATCATATCCTGTTGGACTTGCACATCTTTCTAATGAAGACTGGGATTCTAACTCGAATGATGAAAGTAATGAAGAACTTGATGATGAACAAAAGCGCAAGGAGCAAACAAAAGAACAAAAATTAATTAATAAATTTGTTGCTGAATGTTTGCAAGATTGCTTAAATACTTCAATTACTGATAAAAAATCCCCACGTGTGCTATTTATGGCAGAGGCACAAAATGCGCGCAAAATGCTGAACTGGCTACAAAACAAAAATCTAGTAACTAATGACCCACTACAAGCTCTAAAACAGTACCTTTCACCAGAAGAAATCAATCACCTGTGGATTGTGCGCTTACGAGTTGCAGAGAATGGTGAAGTACCAGTTGCTATTGTTAAAGATTCTCCTGGTAGTCGAACCAGTGGTGTTTATCGATGGCAGAATGTATGTGATGATGGGGAGCGATCGCTCTACCTGAGCGTTAGAAAACCTTTAAATACTGAAAAGCACATATTACGCACATGGCAGTCTCGTCTTGACAATGGCAGCAGGCAAGCTGGAAAAGCCAGAATCTTAGAAATAGCCTTGATTCATCACCCAGAAATCAAGGGTGACAAGCTAGCTCATTTTGTCCACTCTCTCAGAAGTCGCTGGCCTTATTTTGCAAATGACGTTGTTCTACCGTTGCCTTTTCCCTTTGCAATCAGCGCTAAAGAGTATGCTATCAGTACTAAAGATCCTGTGCAATCCTCAGAGACTGACGATTCTAATTTTTAACAACAAAGCCACCCTTCAAATTTTGCAACACTATTTAATCCTTGGCTGTTAACCCCAAAGATTGGTAAGAATAGGAATAAGCAGAACGTTTTCCTAAAAAACAGTTTTTCAATATGAGCAATACCAGTAATTTTCGTGAAGCTATTCGTGAGGCTAAATCTCACGCCCTCGTTGGCCCAAACGTGATTGCCAACGCCCTCCCTTACGTCGGAGGTGGATTGGTGCTAACGGCATTAGGAACCTACGGCGGTTTGGGAGTTATCCGTACTAATCCCGGAATATTCTTTCCCACCTTCATTGGTGCGGTGATTGTGGAGTTAATTTTGTTCTTTGTTGCTCAAAATGTTGCCCAAAAAGGTAATAAGGGACTTGCACTACCTCTGTTGGCAACCTATAGCCTCTTGTCTGGATATACTCTCAGCGGCTTAGTGTATGTTGCTTTGAGATCCCAAGGTGTTGGTATTCAAGGCATTGGCTTGGCTGCCCTTGGTTGTGGTGTCACCTTTATTGCTGCCCGTCAAATAGGTTCAAATCTCTCTGAACAAGACGGCATGGCTTTAACGAAAACCATCAATCTTGGTGTCATTGCCTTGGTGGTTGTGTGCCTTGCCCAATTCGGGTTTGCCATGTTTGGTGTTTACACGCCAAATTGGTTAGAAATTGCCATCTCCGGTTTGGGGGTGTTTCTGTTTGTTGGCGTTTCTGTCGTCGATTTTTACATCTTGCCCCGCACTTACAGTGACGATCAATATCTACCTGCTGCTTTGTCGATGTACCTCACTTACATCAATTTGTTTGTCTTTATCTTGCGGTTGCTAATTGCCATAAATGGCCGCGATTAATTGTCTGTAGGGGCTAACAAAAGTCAAGTTTTATAAAGAAAAAACCGTGGTTAAATTTTCAGCAACCACGGTTTTTTCATCGTTTTAATAGTATAATATGTAGATAAGTTCAGCCTAAAGTGAGCAAAACTATGCTAGAACTCTCAAATATCAAAATCGAAGTAGAAAGGTTGTCTAATATCTTGACCAAGGCTGAAGACTGTCTTTGACCTGCAAGAACTTAGTGCAAGAATCGAGGACTTGAATCAATTAATTTCTCAACCTACTTTCTGGAATAATTCTGTCACTTTCTATCAGAAATTTCAAGAAATTGAAGATATCAAGGCTAAAAAGAAACAATATCAGCGATCGCACTTCCTTCTAGAAGATATCAAGGCTGCACTAGAACTACTAGAATTATCTGCTGATGAGGAATTATTGCAAGAGGCACAAACCAACCTTACCCAACTCCAGCAAGAACTTGAAATAGTAGAAATACAACAATTACTGTCCAGTCCCTGCGACCAAAAGGGGGCATTCTTGGCAATTACGGCTGAGGTTGGAGGTATAGATGCCCAAGACTGGGCAGCTATGTTATTGCGGCTATACCATCGTTGGGCAGTAAATCATAATCATAAAGTGTATATAGTGGAATCAGAGGGTGATTTAGGAGAGGTCAAACATACCACCCTATAAATTACAGGGCGTTATGCTTATGGCTGACTAAAATCGGAACAAGGAACTCATGCAAGAATAGAGCGAATTTCTCCTGTTCATGGCAATGGCAGACGGCATACCTGCCTAGCCAGTGTAGAAGTCAGCCCTATTTTAGATGAGTCTATTGATTTTGAGATTCCAGAGAAGCATTTAGAAATTACTTTGCCCCGGCATCGGGGGAATGTTAACCGCCCAGAAACATGGGTGCGGTTGTTTCACATTCCTACTGGGATTAGTGTATTTTGTAATCAAGAGCGCAGTCCGATGCGAAACAAAGAGAAAGCCTTAGCTATTCTCAAGAGTAAACTGTTTGCGATCGCACTAACCCAAAATGTCCAGCAAATTGACCAAATTCAACCCCGGCAGATAAAATCTTTATCCAACAAGCTCATCCGGGAATATATCTTGCATCCTTACACTAAGGTGAAAGATTTACGTACCAATGTAGAAACACCTGCTGCGGCAGCGGTCTTAAAAGGTGAAATTGATTTGTTTATCAAAGCCTATCTGCAACAACAAAATCAAACCACTTCTCTTACCAAAGAAGTGCTTGATAATTCCAAGTAATTTTTGTAACTTACCAAGTGGTGCAGAGAGAATTTCCCCAACTACGGCTAAAATTAATAAATACAAGTAGAATAAAGAGCAATTTTTCAATTTAAAGCGCTCTATCTATCATTCAGCAAGCACTATGGAAGTTTTAGAACTCAAACGCGAAATCGAAACGTTGTCTAGCCGCCTGGGTAAAACCCAGGACTATCTTTGACGTACCTGCACTGACAGCCAAAATTCAAGACCTCGAAAAAATATCAGCACAGCCAGAATTCTGGAATGACCAAACCCAGGCCCAACAAACGCTGCAAGAACTCAACGACCTGAAAGCTCACCTCCAACAATACGATCGCTGGCACGCCAATTTGGAAGATACTAAGGCCGTTGTTGAGTTGTTGGAGTTAGAAACCGATGAGGCACTACTCCAAGAAGCAGAATCTACCATCACTAAACTGAATCGTGACCTGGATCAGTGGGAGTTACAACAGTTACTTTCTGGGCCCTATGATGCGGAAGGTGCTGTACTGACGATTAGTGCTGGTGCTGGTGGCACAGATGCTCAAGACTGGGCATTTATGCTGATGCGGATGTACACCCGTTGGGGCGAAGCTCACGGCTACAAGGTAACTTTAGCTGAAGAGTCGGAGGGTGATGAAGCCGGAATAAAATCGGCAACCCTAGAAATAACTGGTCGCTATGCTTATGGTTACTTGCGTTCAGAAATGGGTACACATCGCTTAGTGCGAATTTCACCTTTTAATGCTAACGGTAAGCGACAAACCAGTTTTGCAGGGGTGGAAGTGATGCCGCAGATTGATAACTCTGTGCAATTGGATATTCCAGACAAAGATTTGGAAATCACCACAACTCGCTCTGGTGGTAAAGGTGGGCAAAATGTCAACAAAGTAGAAACTGCGGTACGGATTGTTCACCTTCCCACGGGTCTGGCTGTGCGCTGTACAGAAGAGCGATCGCAATTGCAAAATAAAGAGAAAGCCCTAAATCGCCTCAAAGCAAAGCTGTTAGTCATAGCTAAGGAGCAACGTGCCCAAGAAATTGCCGAAATTCGTGGCGATATGGTGGAAGCCTCCTGGGGCAACCAAATCCGTAACTATGTGTTTCACCCTTACCAAATGGTGAAAGACTTACGTACAAACACGGAAACAACAGCCATTGGTGATATAATGAATGGCGAACTTGATACATTCATCCAAGCTTATCTGCGCCAAGAAAATAAACTAGTAGAAAACACTCCGGCATAATTGCGAGCTAGCAATAGATACTAAGTAGTTTTTTCCCTATCAGGGACTTCCAGTGAAAAAACATCTTATAGTAGGGGCGGACAGCTAGCAGTGCGCCCCGACTAATGTAACATGTTTTTTAGATTAACGCAAAAGCAAATCACCCCCAATAAACGACGCGTTTTAATA
>NZ_CAXTTT010000044.1:0-53831 GCF_964247315.1 uncultured Nostoc sp. | reverse complement strand
GGAACGCAGACGACCAATTGCTCTACTAAAAGATGCCTTGGCTGAAACCTTAGCAACAACACCCAAAAACTGTTTGAAGAAATTCGCGCCTGCGGCTATACCGGTAGTTATGCCACGGTCTCTCGCTTCACTCGTTATCTCAAGACCTTGCCCAGATTTGAACCAGCAAAAGGTTCAACAAAAAACGTTTCTCCCAGGATAAGCTCTTCTTCCCATCGTCCTCTCACCCCCAGTCGCGTCACAGCTTTAGTCTTGCGACGACCAGAATTAACACAGCCTAATGAGCGTGAAGTAATCGCTCAACTACAAACAGCCCATTCGGATTTGAAGTCAGCTATTGAACTAGCTCAACAGGAGAGCATCTCTTGTGCGTCAACGTCAGCCTGAGCAGCTTGATGCTTGGTTAAACAAAGCTAAAAACAGCTCGGTTTCTTTGTTGCGCTCTTTTGCTGTTAGTTTAGAGTCTGACTACGATGCTGTCAAAGCAGGTGTAACTATGTCATTATGTCCTAATCTATGCTTCGGTTGCTATATTCCTTTCTTTCTTCTGCCTTCTGCCCTCTGCCCTCTGCCTTCCCACAACCGAGATCACCAAAAGTTGCCAAGAACCGGTTTATGCTTAACTGATGCCGAAAGTCAAGTTAAAAATGATTGCCCATGCCGGAAATGACTTACCAGAATCTTGTGCTGGGGTTGTAGCGATAGAGATTCGAGAGTTTATTAAAGCTATCTTAAAAAGCCATAATTTAAACGAATTAAACTAGCTCATTCAGAGTTTGCTGCCAATCTAATACACATATTCCTTCGCTCTCAAAGCGTGATATGTGTTTCAAGTTTGTTGTCACAACTATCACCCGATCAAAACTCTTCAATTGGAGAATTGCTTGAGCAGCAAGAATTACATCACCATCTAAGCTATCATTGCTTGCCGTAGGCTTCCCCTGGTTTCGTACCCATGCCCATAGTTCGGCTGCTTTTCGCATCGTTTCGGGAGTCAGTGGTATGAGACAAATTTGACTAAGTTTGTTGAGGCGATCTATACTTTTTCGTTTTCCTTGTCTCAATAGTTCACGCCGAAGTTCATAATCGGCTATTTCCGGCACACGTATAACAGTTTCGGTTTTCCCTAACGATTGTAACCACTGTTGGACTTTTGGGTCTACTTGTGGATGCGTTACTTGACTCAAAGGATGAGTATCTAGCAATACAGCTCTACTCATCTGCGTTTTTATACTGACATCCGATTCTGATTCAAGTTTGTCTCAATCTGTGGGTATGTTGGTTCATCATATCCCGATTCATCAACCATCCATTCGTCAACCAGTTCCATTACCTTTTCTAAGGAATCATCTCCTTTTGATTCCGATTCTAAAAATTGGGCAACTTGATTTTGTCTTAATACTCGTAACCAGGTTGGCAAGGGATTTGTTGCATTTGTTCTTGGTATGTTTATAGTTGCAGGTGCAGCAAGGATGTCTACGTCGTTATTCTCGTTACGAATGAATGTAAATCTACTAAAACTCCCATAATATGTAGTACTTTCAGGGATCTGAACGTTAGGCAAACGAAACAAAGGTGGTTGACCTTTACCCAATGGCAACGATTGTCCCTCAATCAAGGCATCGACTCTTGCCCTAACTGCTAGTAATTCTGCTGAAGAAAGGGCATCCAATTGTTGCATAATGACATCTAGCTGTGAAGTTTTGGGCATGGTTTATTTAGGGGGAAACTTCTCTTTTAATTCTATGCTATCTGGGTTTTGGATGGTCTCTTTGCTGTGAAAATTCGGATTTCTATTCTTTATGCTCCATTACTATTTCCCGCATACCCCAAAATATTAAATTGGGTTCTACAATCAAACGTGCTGCAATTGTAGGATATAAAGCTTGCAGATAATTTAGTAATAAAGTGCGATCGCCCCCTTTAATCGCAATCTTCCCATCAGGAAATAATTGCAGCCACGCTTCAATAAAATCTTTAATTCCAGCTAATATTGTATAAACAACTCCACTTTGAATAGCCTCTGTAGTATTGAGAGCAAAACGCGATGGTAGAGACGGGAAAATTTGCCTTTCTACTAATGGTAATTGTCCTGTTTGTTGACCGAGAGTTGCAAATTGCAAACCTAATCCCGGCAAAATTGCACCTCCAACTAGACACTGATTAGCATCCGCAGCCGTAAAAGTTAGCGCTGTCCCAGCATCAATTACCAACATTGGAAAACCCCACGTTTTACCCGCACCCCACAAAGCTAAAGCGCGGTCAATTCCTAATGTGGGATAAACAGCTTTTAGCGGTACTTGTTCTAATGTAATAACATGAGTATTTGGGTAAGTTTGCCAAATAGCAGTTTGGCTGGGAACTACGGAGGCGACGAAGATAGGACAGAGGGGCAGAGTGTTTGTTAGAGATTCACCTTGTGGAAAAATTCTCTCTAGTAAATCATTCAGAGTTTGACATTCAGCCAGGTGTTGTATAACAGACTCAGGTAGATGGTCAGTATCCCAAGCTGAATAAAAGGTTTCGCCAATAAACAATGCCCAATGTAACTGAGAGTTCCCAATTTCCAAAGCTAGCCAAATATTATCTGTGTGTTCTGGGTGCTTATGCGGTTTCACACTTTTAACTTTTTTAAGTCGTTATATGTTTTTTAATAAAAATTAACATTCATCCCGTGTCACAATAAACCTAGAGGAACAAATACTCATTGTGTCAAGGAGGGGAGTTATGGTAGCGCTCACCGAAAAAACTGAAAAACGGCTCACCATACAGACAGTGGAAATCGCTCAAGAGACTACGGCTATTCGCTCTCTGGATTGGGATCGCGATCGCTTCGATATTGAGTTTGGTCTGCAAAATGGTACCACCTATAACTCGTTTCTCATCCGTGGGGAGCAGACTGCCTTAGTTGATACCTCCCACGAAAAGTTTCGTCAACTATACTTGGATACGCTCACCGGACTAATTAAGCCAACAGATATTGATTATTTAATTATCAGCCACACCGAGCCAGACCATAGCGGTTTAGTTAAAGATTTGCTGCAAATGGCTCCAGAAATAACCGTTGTCGGTTCTAAAGTGGCGATTCAGTTTCTAAATGATTTGGTACATCAGCCATTTAAACGGCGGATTGTGAAAAATGGCGATCGCTTAGATTTGGGCAATGGGCATGAATTTGAATTCGTAATTGCCCCAAATTTACATTGGCCCGATACCATTTTCAGCTTCGACCACAAAACCAAAATTCTCTATACCTGCGACGCTTTTGGATTGCACTATTGCTCAGATAGCACCTTTGATGAAGACTTAGCAGCTATCGAAGAAGACTTTCATTACTACTACGATTGCTTGATGGGGCCGAATGCCCGGTCAGTTATATCTGCCCTGAAGCGGATGGCGGAACTGAAAACTATCGACATGATTGCCACAGGACACGGCCCATTATTATCTCACAATGTTGAAGAACTAGTTGGACGTTACCGCACTTGGAGCCAAACGCAAGCCAAGCCAGAAACAGTGATTGGCATATTTTACGTTTCTGAATATGGATATAGCGATCGCCTTGCGCAAGCAATTGCCAACGGTATCAGTAAAACTGGTGTCACCGTGGAAATTGTCGATTTGGGATCTGAAGTCGATTTACAAGAACTGCGGGAACTAGTTAGCCGTTGTGCTGGACTAATCGTTGGATTACCTCCGGCTTCTGGTGGTGCGAATATCCAAGCTGCACTCAGCACAGTTTTAGGATCTACTAAAGAAAAGCAAGCTATCGGCGTATTTGAAACCGGCAGTGGCGATGATGAGCCGATAGATCCTTTGGTGAGTAAATTCCGTAATTTGGGTTTGACAACAGTTTTTCCAGCGATTCGGATTAAACAAACGCCTACGGAAAATACCTACAAGTTGTGTGAAGAAGCGGGTACAGACTTAGCTCAATGGGTAACACGCGATCGCAACATCAAAGCGATGAAATCCCTTGGTGCTGACTTAGATAAAGCACTAGGTAGAATTAGCGGTGGGTTGTATATTATTACTGCTAAGAAAGGCGATGTTTCCAGTGCCATGCTAGCCTCCTGGGTTGCTCAAGCCAGCTTTAAACCATTGGGATTCTCCATTGCAGTTGCCAAAGATCGGGCAATTGAATCACTCATGCAAGTAGGCGATCGTTTTGTTCTCAATGTCTTAGAAGAAGGCAATTTCCAACCATTAATGAAACACTTTTTGAAACGGTTCGCCCCTGGTGCAGATCGTTTTCAAGGTGTAAGAACTCAGCCAGCCGAAAATGGTGCGCCTATCCTCAACGACGCCCTCGCCTACATGGAGTGTGAAGTCATCAGTAGAATGGATTGCGGCGACCATTGGGCAGTATATAGCACAGTCTACGCCGGAGGGGTTTCTAAGCCAGAAAGTTTGACTGCTGTGCATCACCGTAAAGTTGGTAATCATTATTAACAAGCAAAGCAGAGGGGCACAGGAGCGGGGAGAATAATTAATACCAATGCCCCATGCCCTTCAGGAGTGCTGAGTGCTGAGTGGGGAATCTCACTTCTTTACTCGCTTGCCGAGGAACTCGAAACGGGCTAAACGCCCCGCTGACGCTAACGGAACTGTTTTGCCCCATCCCCTATTCCCCAATAAAGCTATGTCAAAAAACAAACCCCGTGACGTTCAAGTTTTCCCCATTGCTACAGATACGAGAATACTGCGATCGCGCAGTTGGTCAAGGCTGAGATTTGAAATTGAATATGCTCTTGCTAAAGGTACAACTGCTAATTGTTATTTAATCGAAAGCGATAAAAGTGCCATTATCGATCCTCCAGGGGAAACCTTTACGCAAATTTATTTAGAAGCTTTGCAGCAACGTTTCCATCTCGAAGATTTAGATTATGTAATTTTGGGACACGTAAATCCTAACCGCGCTGCAACTTTAAAAGCTTTGTTAGAAATTGCCCCGCAAATCACCTTTGTGTGTTCTAATCCAGGGGCGAGAAATTTACGTGCGGCGCTGGAAAATCCAGATTTGCAAATTCTTGTCATGCGGGGCGAAGAAACTCTAGATTTGGGTAATGGGCATAATTTACAATTTATTCCTACCCCCAATCCCCGCTATGCAGATCAACTTTGCACCTACGATCCACAAACAGAAATTCTGTACACAGATAAGTTATTTGGGGCGCATGTTTGTGGAGATCAGGTATTTGATGAAGGCTGGGAAATATATAACGAGGATCGGCGCTATTATTTTGATTGCCTCATGGCTCCCCACGCCCGTCAAGTTGAAACAGCGCTGGATAAACTTGCTGATTTTCCTGTGCGAATGTATGGCACTGGACACGGGCCTTTGGTGCGCTATGGCTTAATCGATCTGACCAAAGCTTATCGGGAATGGATTCAACAGCAAGCATCTGCTGACTTGACAGTAGCGTTAATTTATGCATCCGCTTATGGGAATACGGCAACATTAGCCCAAGCGATCGCTCGTGGAATTACAAAAGCTGGCGTTGCCGTAGAATCAATTAACTGCGAATTTACGGAATCAGAAGAAATCCGAACGGCTGTGGAAAAAGCGGGTGGTTTCATCATCGGTTCTCCTACTCTCGGCGGTCATGCACCGACACCCGTACAAACAGCTTTAGGAATTGTGCTATCCACCGCCACTAATAATAAACTCGCTGGTGCTTTTGGTTCCTTTGGCTGGAGTGGGGAAGCGGTTGATTTAATTGAGGGTAAATTAAAAGATGCTGGCTATCGGTTTGGTTTTGACACCATCCGGGTAAAATTCAAACCCGACGATGCCACCTTACAATTGTGTGAAGAAGCTGGAACCGACTTTGCCCAAGCACTGAAGAAAGCAAGAAAAGTGCGATCGCCACGTCAACCTGCAACAAATGTAGAACAAGCAGTTGGTCGGATTGTGGGTTCTCTTTGCGTTCTCACAGCCAAGGAAGGCGATCGTTCCAGTGCCATGTTAGCTTCTTGGGTGTCTCAAGCTAGCTTTAGTCCACCTGGTTTAACCATCGCCGTTGCCAAAGAGCGTGCAGTAGAAACTCTGACACACTCAGGAAACAAATTTGTCCTCAATATTCTTAAAGAGGGGAATCACTTGGGGTTGATGAAGCACTTCCTCAAACCTTTTGGCCCAGGACAAGACCGATTTGCTGATGTCGCTGCCCAAGAAACAGAAAGCGGTTCTCCCATACTTACAGATGCCCTAGCATATCTCGAATGCTCCGTACAAAACCGGATGGAATCTGGCGATCACTGGCTGGTTTATGCGACTGTCGAGAGTGGCAAAGTGCTAGATACTGATGGCGTTACAGCCGTGCATCATCGCAAGTCGGCAACTCATTATTAATTAATCATCGCCAATTTCTGACCCCAGCCTATTTTTGTTAGTACAATTGTTTCCCTTCTTGCTTGCGGGGAGGGGTTATGGGTGGGGTGCTTTGATTTTGAAGAATTTGGGAAGCACTGAAAAGTTCATTTTTAGTAGTTACTTTGTCAATAGATTGTGCTATCATATTTTCAAAAGTTGTAATTAAATTACAAATTAAGTTACTTACAACATAGAAAGCAAGCTAAAAAAGACTCAAACACTACTTGGTCAGAAGTAATGTTTAAGTCCAATTTGACAGGGTGATAACTAAATTATCTTCCTGTGAATTTTTCAGATTTTTAACTTTGTATGAGTTGCTAAAAACAATTCAGCACCTAAGAAAGCTAAAAACATAGCTTGGTCAAGTCTAAATTGTGTGTTTTGGGACTATTTTTGTTTCAGCATATTTAGTACTGAAACTACAGATTTAAGAATAGAATCTGTATTTAAAGAAATATAAGCCACTGGGAACAGTAGCGTTAAAGCTAGAAACCAAAGAATATATATTTTATTCATTGTGTTTTTAGTTTTATTTTTCAGCACACAACCAATGAATTCGACCAGCACCCTGATTAAAACCTGGGTACAGTCATTGTATTTATGTATGCGTGTTTCTAACTATAGCTTATTTATTTTAATAACTCAATGCTCTCTGTTGAAAATTGTTGCTATGACTTTACGTGAACTTGAAGATCAAGCACTGAGATTATCTGCCGAGGATCGTTGGCAGTTAATCAATACATTGATGCGATCGCTCCAACCAAAACTTCAGCCAACCCCGAAGCCAAAGGGTTTAGCTGCAAGTTTAATCGGTATTGCCAAGACTGATACCCTGCCACCTACAGATGAAGAAGTAAAAGCCATGTTAGATGAGCGGTTGGTGCAAAAGTATCTGTAATGCGAGTTTTATTTGATACGAATGTTCTGCTGGATACTTTGCTAGCGCGTGAACCTTTTGTGGCGGATGCTGCTTTTTTGCTAGAGACAGTTGAATCGGGGCAAGTTGAAGGATTTATGTCGGCAACAACGGTTACGGATGTACATTATTTAGTTGGACGCCAAACCAAGAGTGCTGAAATTGCGATTGCCGCAGTGACTCAATTGTTAGCACTGATGGAAATTTGTGCAGTGGATCGCAGTGTGCTAGAGCAGGCGATCACATTGAGGTTGACTGATTTTGAAGATGCGGTGCAAGTAGCGTCTGCGATCAAGTTGGGGTTGGAAGCGATCATTACTCGTGATGTACATGGATTCACAGGTTCGCCGATTCCAGTACTATCATCGAAAGAGATGAGAAATCAGTTGATGTAGCAGAATGCCTGAAAAGTTCGGGGGAAGGTAAGACTTACGCAAAATAAATCTCCAACCCCCTTAAAAAGTTTTCTCTTAAGGTTGTGGCTATTTAGCTAAAGCTGTAAATTTGCTGCGTCTCCAAGCGATCGCTAATTGATGAAGGCAGTGTACCATCCGCAAATGTCTGCCGATCTAGTTGGACTTGTAAATTACTCAAAGGATCGCAACCAGAAGAAATCAGAAATTCTAGTTTCTGGATGTAAGGCACAGTTGCTAGGTTATCCAGAATTTGGAAGATTGCGTGTATATAAGGATGACCACTCTGCTGATACCAATCACAGCTAGCAACTTTTGCCTGATCGAAGCCCAAGTGTACTGTTAAAGATGGCTCGTCAAATAAAGCGATCGCTAAAGGACGCGCTTCTTCTTGCAACAATAGATCGTTACTTTTCGCTAGGTGTCGCAGTTTTTCTAAGCGTTCATAACGTTCGGTCACAGCTTCCGGGTCATCTTGCCAGTGGATTGCTACTGTTACTAGATAAGTCTGTAACAGCATGTGACCCAGCTTTTTCGCCTTTGTCGCTAGATAATAGGAATTGTAGTCGTTTGCCTCAATCAACAATGGCACGCGATCGACTACTTCTAACCCATAACCTTTGACACCAGCAATCTTACGGGGATTATTGGTAATTAGGCGAATCTTTTTTATGCCCAAGTCCATGAGCATTTGTGCCCCCATACCGTAGTCTCGCAAGTCAGCAGGAAATCCCAAACGCTCATTTGCTTCTACTGTATCCAGTCCCATATCCTGCAATGAGTAGGCTTTCAGCTTGTTAATCAAGCCGATTCCCCGCCCTTCTTGACGCAGGTATACAACTACACCTTGACC
Organism: uncultured Nostoc sp.; assembly: GCF_964247315.1. GTDB lineage: Bacteria > Cyanobacteriota > Cyanobacteriia > Cyanobacteriales > Nostocaceae > Nostoc. The sequence goes on along the minus strand of NZ_CAXTTT010000044.1, from coordinate 45,273 downwards.
AGCAGACTCAATCATTTTGAGTGCGGCTACAAGCTGCATCCGACAGTCGCAGCGCAAAGAACCCAAAGCGTCGCCAGTTAAGCATTCTGAGTGCATCCGCACCATCACTGGCTCATCTTGGAAGTTAGCTGGATCGCCCTTGACTATCGCAACGTGTTCTGTATTATCTAAGGTATGGCGATAGGCGTAAATTTCAAACTGACCGAATTGACTAGGCAGCTTGGTAATTACCTCACGATATACTAAGCGATCGTGCTGTAGGCGATAGCTGATTAGATCCGCAATACTAATAATTTTTAAATTGTGACGTTTAGCGTATTCAACCAACTGCTGCAACCGCGCCATTGAACCATCGGAGTTTTGAATTTCACAAATTACCCCCGCCGGGTATAGCCCTGCTAGCCTAGCTAAGTCCACAGCAGCTTCCGTATGTCCTGCGCGTTTGAGTACGCCTCCAACCTTAGCCCGAATCGGAAAAATATGACCAGGACGACGTAAATCGGTAGGTTTTGTGGCTGGGTTGAGAGTAACCTGGATAGTCCGGGCGCGGTCTTCTGCTGAAATGCCTGTGGTGACACCTAATTCTGGCCCGGCATCAATACTGACAGTGAAGGCAGTTTGGTTAGTATCTGTAATGTTGCTTACCATTAAGGGTAAGTCTAGCTCGTCTAAGCGATCGCCCATCATTGCCAAACAAATAAGTCCTCTTGCTTCCACCGCCATGAAATTAATCGTGTCGGGTGTGGCAAATTGGGCAGCACAAATTAAGTCGCCTTCATTTTCTCTATTTTCATCATCTACCACTACAATGACGCGACCAGCTTTTAGGTCTGCTAAAGCGGCATCAATCGAATCAAATTTAAAAGCTTGGGTAGGATTAGTCTGTGACACAGAAAGATTTCCAGCTATAAACGTAAATTTTTTTAACAATTTCTTATTTTAGATTGTAGCTCCTTTATAAGGCAGAGAAGTAGACTAGCAATCATTTGATAACGGGGCAAAAATTTTTGCTATTAAAAGTGGCGAGAAAGTGCAGCGACAGTAAAGGATGAAGGGAATGAGGAATAATAATTGTTTGTTTGCTCTCCCATCTCCCCAGAACAAAGTAGAGGGGTTTAAGACGTTTTGTGTGCCGTGCGTCTGGTCGCTGATATTGTTGATAGCTGAGAACGAATTAACCATTCATGGGATAAGGATTTGGGATCATGGGCAAATTTAGACGCGTACCCGTTGGGATTGTTGGCGCGTCGGGCTATGGTGGAGTGCAGTTAGTACGACTACTGATGGATCACCCAGAAGTCGAAATGGTTTATTTAGGAGGTGAGAGTAGTATCGGGAAATCCTTTGGGGATCTCTACCCGCATCTGGCTCATGCAACTAACCTGCTAATAGAGGCAATAGAACCAGAAATAATTGCTCACCGCTGTGAAGTAGTTTTCCTGTCTTTACCAAATGGTCTGGCTTGCCAAATCGCACCCAAACTATTAGAAAAAGGATGTAAAGTATTAGATTTGAGTGCAGACTATCGGTTTAGTAATTTGACAACTTATACAAATTGGTATGGTACAGAGAGAAGCGATCGCACAATTGCAGCGACAGCAGTTTATGGATTACCAGAACTTTACCGCGATCGCATTGCCGAAGCTCAACTTATTGGCTGTCCTGGTTCCTATCCTACTGCCAGTCTCCTTGCACTTTCGCCACTTTTAAAGCAAGGCTTAATCAGACCAGAAACAGCTATTATCGATGCCAAGTCTGGCACATCTAGCAGTGGACGGCAGGCTCAAACCAATTTACTACTAGCTGAAGCAGACAACTCCATAGCAGCTTTCAATGTTGGTCGTCACCGTCATACCCCAGAAATCGAGCAAATTTGCAGTGACTTAGCCGGTCACGAACTCATGATCCAATTTACACCGCACCTTATTCCAATGGTACGCGGTATTTTGGCAACAGTATATGCCACAATGAGCGACCCCGGTCTAGTGCGAGATGACTTAATCACAATTTTCTCAGCCTTCTACCGCAACTCTCCTTGGATAAGAGTCTGCGGTAGCGGCGTTTATCCCCAAACCAAATGGGCTAACGGTAGCAATCTTTGTTATATCGGTGTAGAAGTTGACCCACGCACAGGTCGTGTAATTGTCATGTCAGCAATTGACAATCTAATTAAAGGACAGGCGGGCCAAGCTATTCAGTGTCTAAACTTGATGATGGGCTGGGATGAAACCTTGGGGTTGCCCAAGTTGGGGTTTTATCCGTGATCAGTGGGGATTGGGTATTGGGTATTAGGTATTGGGGACTGGGTATTGGACATTGAGAAAACTTTTCTTTAGTCCCCAGTACCTAGTCTCTAGTCCCCAGTCCCTACTTCGGCCCTAACCCTACAGCACCAGCATAAACGGCGCGATCGCCTAGTTGATCTTCAATTCGCAGCAAGCGATTATATTTTGCTACTCGTTCGCTGCGACAGAGAGAACCTGTTTTGATTTGACCGGCACGGGTTGCTACAGCTAAATCAGCGATCGTTGTGTCTTCTGTTTCGCCAGAACGATGGCTAATTACTGAACGGATACTATTGCGAGTTGCCAAATCAATCGTTTCCAAGGTTTCGGTGAGTGAACCAATTTGATTGAGTTTAATCAAAATGGCATTGGCGGCTTTTTCCTGGATACCTCTTTGCAAGCGAGTAGCGTTAGTTACAAATAAGTCATCCCCTACCAACTGCACCCGCGAACCTAACTTCTGGGTGAGCAATTGCCAACTTTGCCAATCTTCTTCGTGCAAGCCATCCTCAATTGACACAATTGGATATTGGTCAACCAATTGTGCTAAATAATCAATAAACTCAGTCGGAGCGTGAGGTTTACCATCGTAAACATACTGACCATTCTTGTAAAATTCGCTAGCCGCTACATCTAACGCCAAGGCTACTTGTTCTCCTGGTTTGTAACCAGCTTTCTTAATCGCAGCAACCAACAATTCCAAAGCCACCTGATTAGATTCTAGGTTAGGGGCAAAGCCGCCTTCATCGCCCACACCACTAAGCAAACCCTTTTCATCTAATACTTGGCTGAGGGTAGCAAACACCTCTGCACCCCAGCGCAACGCTTCCCGGAAGGAAGTTGCGCCAATTGGGACAATCATAAACTCTTGAAAATCCACGTTATTCGAGGCGTGTGCGCCACCGTTAATCACGTTCATCAACGGCACTGGGAGCAAATTCGCTAATGGCCCACCCAAATAGCGATACAGAGGAATTTCTAAAGATTCAGCACCAGCTTTAGCAGCTGCTAAAGAAACCCCCAAAATCGCATTAGCCCCCAAATTGGATTTGTTAGCAGAACCATCTATCGCAATCATTGTCCGGTCTAGCAATTCTTGGTTGAGGACATCCAAGCCTAACAATTTTGGCGCAAGTGCTTCTCTGACGTTTTGTACTGCCTTGAGTACGCCTTTGCCCCCATAACGACTTTTATCACCATCACGCAGTTCGTGAGCCTCAAAAGTGCCAGTAGATGCACCACTGGGAACTTGCGCCAGTCCGACAACACCGTTAGCTAAATGCACTTCAGCTTCAATTGTTGGTCTACCGCGTGAATCAAGAATTTCACGAGCTGCGATCGCCTCAATAGCAGTATCTAGAAATTTACTCATCTGTACTTTATCCTTTATTCGAGTGTGTTACGCATCCAGTCCAGTTGCCTAACCCAATCGCTAGCATAGGCGGTTAAGAGACTTTCTCGGCTGAGATTAAAGAAGATTTCCATTATCGAGATCGGGAGCATTGCCAAGAATGGGTAATTGTTTATCCTGTCCTTTCGGCTTTTAATTCTTTCTGTGACGGCATTTTTACCTTAAGACTTTGAGCTAGGTAAAATGTTTGCAGAGAATAACACTAAATCAATTACAGAGAAAAGGTCAATATGCGATTACTACACACAATGCTGCGGGTGGGCAACCTTGAAGAATCCTTAAAGTTCTACTGTGAAATTCTAGGAATGAAACTGCTGCGCCGAAAAGATTATCCGGGGGGAGAATTTACCCTGGCTTTTGTTGGCTATGGTGACGAAAGCGACAACTCGGTTATAGAACTAACCTACAACTGGGGTGTGGAAAAATACGAATTAGGTAATGCTTATGGTCACATTGCCCTTGGCGTTGATGATATTTACGCTACGTGTGAAGAAATTCGCAATCAGGGCGGTAAAGTCGTGCGCGAACCAGGGGCAATGAAACATGGTTCGACAGTAATTGCTTTTGTAGAAGATCCAGATGGGTATAAAATTGAACTGATTCAACTGGGAACTCAAGGTTCGGCAGTCAAACAAGAATCACAAGAGCAACTTGTAGGTCAGTAGTTCTTACAAGGGATTTCCAAAAAATTAATTATCTAGTAGGGTGAAATGTCGCTTATTTAAGCTGGATTCAGATCCTCAACTTCTTTAAGAATTCGAGGATCTGGGCAGTAACTTTTGCTTAAGAGCGATAGGAAAATCCACACTGATATCTTGAAAACTTGAGCTAGAGGGAGATTGATTCTTCGGGCATACTGGCATCTCGTGCCAATCAACCCAGACACGCCAGACTTTCCCCTTTTTAGGCAGGTTAGGGGATCTCCTCTGCGTAAATCCGATTAATATTACCCCATACTCTCGTTAATGAGCAACACTAATAACGCTCGCTCCAACAATACCATTGGGGAAAGTCTGCTCATAACAGTGTTTTCGTTTTAAATTAGGAAATAGGTAATGGATTAAACTATCATCAATTGCCAATCCTAAATCGCCACCGGAGATACACGCGGATATACGCTAAGAATGTTTGGATAATTAGGGACTGGGGACTAGAGACTAGGAATTAGTGACTAGGGAAAAGTTTTTCCAATGCCCAATCCCCAATGCCCAATCCCCACTCCCAATCCCCACTCCCAATCCCTAAACTAAAAATCCAAATTCCAAAATTTTAAAGATGCAACCTACAGATCCCAATAAATTTACTGATAAAGCCTGGGAAGCAATTGTTAAATCTCAGGATATAGTCCGTGCTTATCAACAACAGCAACTAGATGTTGAACATTTAATTATTGCCCTGTTAGAAGAACCCACTAGTCTAGCAATACGTATCCTGGCTCGATCTGAGGTCGATCCAATCCGCTTGCAGCAGCAGCTAGAAGCTTTTACCCAACGTCAGCCGAAAGTTGGTAAAAGCGATCAGCTTTACCTTAGCCGCAATTTAGATATTTTACTAGACCGAGCGGAGGAAGCTAGAGCTAGGATGAAAGACTCCTACATTTCCGTGGAACACATACTTTTGGCCTTTGCTGAAGACGATCGCATTGGACGAAAGATACTCAAAGGCTTTAATGCGGATGCACCTAAACTCGAAGCTACTATCAAAACTATTCGCGGTAGCCAAAAGGTGACAGATCAAACCCCAGAATCCCGCTATGACGCCTTACAAAAATTTGGCAGAGATTTGACAGAACAGGCAAAAGCTGGAAAACTCGACCCGGTAATTGGGCGGGATGATGAAATTCGGCGGGTAATTCAAGTATTGTCTCGTCGTAGCAAAAATAACCCCGTACTGATTGGTGAACCTGGAGTAGGTAAAACAGCGATCGCAGAAGCATTAGCACAACGGATGGTAAACGGTGATGTTCCTGAATCTCTGAAAAACCGCAAGTTGATCTCGTTAGATATCGGCAGTTTAATTGCTGGAGCAAAATTACGAGGTGAATTTGAAGAACGTCTAAAAGCGGTTCTCAAGGAAGTTACTGAATCTAACGGTGACATTGTTCTGTTTATTGACGAACTACATACCGTAGTCGGTACAGGTTCTAGCCAACAAGGGGCAATGGATGCGGGAAATTTGCTCAAACCAATGCTGGCGCGAGGAGAACTACGTTGTATTGGTGCTACTACCCTCGACGAGTTCCGCAAACACATTGAGAAAGACGCTGCCCTAGAACGCCGCTTTCAGCAAGTATTTGTCGATCAGCCAAGTGTGGAAAATACTATTTCGATTCTGCGGGGGTTGAAAGAACGGTACGAAGTTCATCACAACGTCAAAATTTCTGATTCGGCTTTGGTAGCAGCAGCAACACTGTCAGCACGTTATATTAGCGATCGCTTCTTACCAGATAAAGCCATTGACTTAGTAGATGAAGCAGCAGCACAGTTGAAAATGGAGATTACCTCCAAACCAGCCGAATTGGAAACCATTGATCGCCGTCTCATGCAGTTAGAAATGGAAAAGCTGTCATTAGCTGGCGAAGAAAAGGGTACTCCCCAAACGAAAGAACGTTTAGAGCGCATTGAACAAGAAATCGCCAATTTAACGGAAAAACAGCAAATATTTAACGAGCAATGGCAAGGTGAAAAGCAGATATTGGAGGCGATAAGCGCCTTAAAGAAAGAAGAAGATGCGCTGCGAGTGCAAATTGAACAGGCAGAACGCGCTTACGATTTAAATAAAGCTGCCCAACTGAAGTATGGCAAATTGGAAGGAGTGCAACACGATCGCGAAGCCAAAGAAGCGAGCCTTTTAGAAATTCAAAACCAAGGTTCCACGTTACTGCGAGAACAAGTCACCGAAGCCGATATTGCCGAAATCGTCGCAAAGTGGACAGGAATCCCTGTCAATCGCTTGTTGGAATCGGAACGGCAAAAACTGCTGCAACTAGAAAGTCATTTGCATCAACGAGTCATTGGGCAAGAAGAGGCTGTAGAAGCAGTAGCAGCCGCAATTCGCCGCGCCCGTGCGGGGATGAAAGATCCCTCTCGTCCCATTGGTTCATTTTTGTTCATGGGCCCTACAGGCGTGGGTAAAACCGAACTCGCCCGTGCTTTAGCTCAGTTTCTCTTTGATTCTGATGATGCATTGGTGCGCTTGGATATGTCTGAGTATATGGAAAAACACTCAGTTTCTCGCTTAGTGGGTGCACCTCCAGGATACATAGGATATGAAGAAGGCGGTCAACTTTCCGAGGCGATTCGCCGCCGTCCCTACTCAGTGGTGCTGCTGGATGAAGTGGAAAAGGCGCACCCCGATGTGTTCAATATTTTATTGCAGGTGTTGGATGATGGGAGAGTTACTGACTCTCAAGGAAGGACGGTAGATTTTCGTAACACCGTCATTGTGATGACCAGTAACATTGGTAGCGAACATATATTGGATGTATCTGGTGATGATTCCAAATATGAAACGATGCGAAAGCGGGTAATGGATGCTTTGCGATCGCATTTCCGCCCGGAATTTCTCAACCGCGTCGATGACATTATTCTCTTCCATACACTAAATCGCACTGAAATGCGGCATATCATCCGCATTCAACTCAAACGGGTAGAAAATCTCCTCCGCGAGCAAAAAATCTTCTTTGAGATATCCCAATCAGCCTGCGATCACCTTGTTGAATCAGGCTATGACCCAGTTTACGGTGCCCGTCCACTCAAACGGGCAATTCAGCGAGAAGTAGAAAACCCCCTCGCCACCAAGTTATTGGAGAATACTTTTATCTCTGGAGACACGATTATCATCGACAAAAATGAAAACGGTCTGTCTTTTAGCAAAAAAGTGCTGGTGAAGGTGTCAGTACCACAGATTGCTACATAGCACCTGGCATCTCCCCTTGACTCAACGGGAGAGGCTAGCGCCTGCTGTACCCAAAGGGTTGTAAGGAGAAAACCAAACTGGCTTGGATAGACAAACAAAGTCTAAGAATAATTGAGGGTTTGAAACCCACGGAGGTGGTTAAACCCCGTATAATTGCGGTTTATAACCACCCTTTTTAACATTAATGTGACTGCGTGTTGCATCTATGATGCCTAGTAGCTTCTGCCACCGGGTACTAATTTTTCGTACCTTGTGGCAGAAGCTTGCTTGCCTTTAAAGGTGGTAGTGGGATTTACGCCAAGGTTTACTAGTGAGTTAATTAGTAATTAATCAAAGCAATGTGAACAACAAGATTCCCGACTTCTTAATTAAAGAAGTCGGGAATCTAAGCTGCACACCTGATTATTTTGCATCTCACTGATATCTTTTCTTTAACAGATGGGTATTATAAGCCTACTCTGCTGACAACATCTTTATAAATTTATCTTTAAATAAAACACATTTACGCAAATATACTGTGAAGTAATGCTCTTATTATTTATCAGCCTTGAACTAAATAATTCTGAAAAAATCAGTGTTTACCGGATAAAATGAACAATTCATAAATGATATAACTTTAATAAATTCTCTTTTTTATAGCTACCTTATTTGAAAGTTAGGAAAGCCAAATGTAGTAGTTAGATAAATATCGTCTTAATATAATGCCTGTGGAAATACTTCATAGGCATTATAAATGAAAACTTTGACAAAATAGAAAATCCGCTATAATCCACTTGAACAGGAAGCAGCTATGCCGCGAAAACGTCAGCTATTCAAGGCAATTCAAAAAACCTTCAGCCAAATTAGTAAGCAGTTTTTATCTGCAATTAATAAGCAAATTATTTGGCTTTTACGAACTATTTCTGGTACTCAAAGAAGACGCGGATCGGTTAATTCTGGCTTTGTATTGCCAACAGTAGCGATGGTAGTTTTGGTAGTCGTACTATTAACAACTGCAATATTGTTTCGGTCTTTTGAACGTTCTAAAAATGCTAGTAATGTCCGCGTAAATGAAGCGACAATGCAAGCCGCTACCCCTGCCTTAGACAGAGCTAAAGCCAAAATAACTGCACTGTTTGCTGACCCAACTTTACCACGCTCCGTACCATCAAATGTAACACTATACAATACCTTAATTAATAAACTTTCTATCTATACATTTGGTGATGAAACTCCCATAACCTTGGCTTATAACCTTAATAAAAGTACTTCATCTCCGATGATTGAAGCAGGTAGTAGTGTGGTTTTGGAAAATAAAGAAAACATACAAACAGCCTGGAAATTTCCTGCTGATACAGATAATAACGGTAAATTTGATAGCTTTATTCTCTATGGTCTCTACTTCCGCACTCCCCCCCAAACTGGTACAACCCAAACCAGAAGTAGAAGCCCACTAGATGCTAGAACCCCTCCTATGCTACCAGCTAAGGCAGGTGGAGCTTGTGACATAGCTGGTGATACTAGTGCTAGCTTAGTAGGTAGTTCGGGTTGGTATAAGCTACCAACTGGCGAATTGAAAAAAAGCTTTTTCGTTTATGCAGTAACAGTTCCCATTAGTGATATTGCTCAAGCTACTTCTCTTGATACAACCAAATATGAGAAGTATCGAGGTAATAAGGGCTTCTCGGCATTAGAAATGCAACAAGATCGTAATCAAGTTCCTATTACTAATAATGCCGTTGTCTATGAAGATGACTTAGATATTACACCAGGGCCGAGATTCCGTCTCAATGGACGTATTTTTACTAACAGTAACTTATTTACTGGTGAAACTAGTGAAGATATAACCTTCTTTCAGGTCAGTAGTAGGTATTCATGTTATTACGAACGAGAAAATAGCAAGATAGTTGTTGGCGGTAATATTGCAACTAATAACCCAATCAGTACAACTAATCTAGGTGGAACACGCGTAGATTTATTTCGAGAAAATAATGCACCTGATACAACTAAATCTTTGGCAGGGACTAATAAAACCACCTCAAATAACTCGAATGATATTGCCTATAACACTCAGGCTTATGCTCAACGCATAGATTTATTAGTGAAGGCACAATTTTACAATGCTTCTACTACTGACCCTCAAGAAATCAGAACTAATATAAGCAACAGGATTCTAACCGATCCAAGCTTAGATGCGAATAAAGTACGTAAGGAAGAATTGGAAAATTGGTTCCGTAAACGTACTAGGCGTGTACCATTTAAAGAAGTTCCTTATGGTACTTCTGCTATTATAAAATCTGGCACTACTGAGTATGACTATATAACAGATGCAGGAACCTTTATGAAAGGTTCCGTTAATACGCTACGTCCAATGGATGCCTGGATTTATCCAACAGATACTAATACAACACTAACACTAAATACAGCGCAACTACCTACTAGAGATCCAGACATTGTAGATGATACTCCCGTAACAGAAACAGAGTTAGGCGATCGCATCGTAGTAGGCAACAACCTGCCTGAACTTATATGGGATAGCACAAAAGGAGACTTTGTAGGAGAGAATGCTCCCCAAGCCATCTCTCCTGCGGTGAAGTGGACAAGTAGCACTACCAAAGATCGTACTCGTAGCACTCGTGTCAGACAGTTATCAGATTTAGGGGTAACTGGACGTGATGGTTTTTGGGAGATTTCAGCTGCTTCACCCCGAACTAATATCCTTGATGTGGTCGGTGGATTGAGGGTGATTACAGGTGCTGGAATATATAAACCTACAGGTTCTGGACTACCTAGTCGTCCAACAACAGTGCCTAACGATCCAAGTACGTCGGGTGTCAACGAAAATGCTGGCACAGTAGTCTGGCCTGATAGTATGCCTATGCTTGTACCCGATCCGCTCGATCCTCTTGATGCGAGTAAACAAAAACGTGGTGATTTGGTAATGCGCGCCACAGTAGTGTATCACTACAATTTTGATTCCTACAATCCTCTGGCGGCTACACCAGACGATTATCAGACACCTATGGCTTGTGTAAGTAGCTACTACGATCCTACAAACAAGGATACAGCAAGAAATACAGGTACACTGGCGGATGTGAGCGGTGAAGTAGTTGGTACTAAACCTGCTGGAGCCAGATCAAATAATGGGATTGTTTACGAGGCTCCTGCTACTACATCTGCTGGTATAACTAGAGGACAGGCAGTAGATAGCAATGGTTTTTTTGCAGCTGCGACTAACGATGATGATGTTACTAACACTAGCGTAACTTTGCTAGATCGCTTGAAACATCAAGCCAACTTGGTATTTCCCAATGGTCGCCTTGTCAATCCGTTACTGCGGCAAGCACTGGCCAAAGCAACAACTAGCAAACTCACTCTCTCTGAACAATCAGCAATTGACTCTACTATCTGTGCAATCAAAATTGCTGATGGCAGTCTGAGTACGAGTACTACCTACGTCCCTGATGGCGCAATCAAAGAAACTGCATTTCTTGATGCCCGACAAATTAAGGCTATAGATAAAGGTGCTGCATTAACTGGAAACTACAATCTGGAAGTTGAACAGCGTCAGCCACTAGAAATTCGTGCCACTACCATAGATTTAAATCTGCTTCGCACAAAAGCAATCGGCGCTGCATCGGATAAAGAATATCTATTGCCCAATAGCGGCATTATCTATGCATCTCGTGATGATGCTCAAAAAGATCGCAGTGACTCAACAAGTGATAATGTCAGCGCCAGTGACTACAAGCTTGACCCTGAACGGCGACCTAACGCCATTATGTTGATTAATGGCAGTAACTTGAGTCGTCTGAATGATTACAGAGCGGAAGAAAAAGGCTTAATTCTAGCAACTGAGCTACCAGCGTATGTTAAAGGCAATTTTAATCTGCACGCTAAACAAGAATTTCTAGGTGGGGATCTTTTAGATCCCAGTGCTAGTGACTACGATACTAAATTTTACACTCGTACTGCGGCAAATCGCGATCGTAACTTTGCTTGTCGGCCTAATGACTCTAGACTACCTAATTGCACAACAGGCGAAACTTGGCGACCAGCATCAGTAATTGCCGATGCTGTCACCTTGCTGTCTGGTAACTTCCGCGAAGGTTTCCGCAATGAGGGTGATTACGACTTGCGAAACAACTATCAAGTAAGTAATGCTGACGCCGTATTGAATCGATTGAAGGCAGGTTTTTGGAATAATAACTTTGTCACTTCATCTAATTTCTTTACTGCCTCTAATGATGATACGTACTACAAGAGTGGATCATCCGATACTACAAATGACTTTAATAATACTACTCGTCTTGTTCCAAATCCAAACAACAGTTCTTACTTGAATAATTTCGTCACACCCATTCAACGACGAGGGAGTTTTCCAGAGTATGTGATGGAAATGTGCTTCAAAATACCAGTTTCAGAATGTACAGAAACTGATTGGTATATTGGTTACGACGGCAATAGATCAATACAATCTCATAATCTTCCAGCAAATGCAGAGCGTGACAAACTCTTAGCTGGTACTACTGCCCAATCGGCAAAGGCTGGTTTTGAACGATTTGCCCGTCGGGTTGCGTTCAAACGAAATAGTTCTGGTAGGCTGCTTACTAGCACTAATGTAGTCATAACTAGTACAAATCTTGCTCTGAATAACATTACTCCAGTTGCACTAGGCATAACAACAGTAGGGGGAGCGAAAGTAGTAGCTCAATTTAATGATAGCAGCTTACCCGAACCAGCAAATAATGCCCTCTGGTTTGCAACCACGAAAGAGATTAGTATTAAGGCACCAGGATTCAGCGGCAGCGATATAATTTACAAAAACAACATTCGTCTATTCTACAGGTATCCCCAAGTACCAGCTGCTTCGCTTTCTTCGCTTAGGGATTTTCCTGGAAGCACGACAACATTCACAAGAGATGGATCTTTTCAACCACTATTAGAGCCTGTATTGCAATTACAGGTAACAACCACAGATCCTGACAATACTGAAAAGACTTACACCGACATAGCATCATCATCTAGTTTTGTTAAAAATACTAGATGGTTGTCTCTGGCAAGTGACACAACTTTTAATCTAGTAATTGCTTCTGGTGACACTCCTGCTCGTGTAAATTCAATTAGCGGGGGTTCAACTCCAACTACTTACGAAATCAACGGGGGTTTGCATAACTTTGTGCGCTTCTTAGAAAACTGGAATGGGATTAATGCCAATATCAACGGTTCATTCATCCAATTTAAACGCAGTATCTATGCTAGCGCACCATTCCAAGTTCTCGTCAGACCAGGCCCAGCAACTGTTGCTGCAACCTCTTCTACCCCTAGTGCTCTTTCCTCTACTGCTAATATTGACAGTATCTTTTTCAGAACTCTGTATTCTACAAGACCTGGTTACACATCAGATAGTACTTTCACTACTAATGGTGCTGGGGAAGCGCCTTATTATATGCCTCCTAACCGGAACTGGGGTTTTGATGTGGCTTTACTGGCGCAAAATCCTGACTTGTTTGCCCAGCGCTTTGTAACTCCAGCAGCAGATCCTCCGAGTGAATACTTCAGAGAAGTAGGCCGCGATGACCTTTGGGTGAAAACTCTGTTGTGTGCTGTCCAAACTCAAACAGCTGATGGGTTTGATACTGCGGACACGACTTACTTTGGCAATGATTTCAAATTTGCACTACCAGCAACTGAACGTCCTACTAACTGCCAACTCCAACCATCCTAAAGTGTCTGAATGAGAGTTTTTACAGCACTTTTTAGGTGAATAGACCACGTTAACAAACCTAGCCCCCTTCCCTAATGGGGAAGAGGGGAAAATTCAAAGCCTCTCCCCTACAAAAGGAGAGGTTTGGAGAGAAATTACAAGTGTATTACATAGAATCGCAAATTACTTTAAAACATAGCTTTATTAAGAAATTGAGTATGAACCCACGCCAACTACAAGAATTATCTGCCCAGTCTAACGAGTCTGGTTTTACGATCATTGAGTCGCTTGTGGCGATCCTCGTAGTTGCCATTTTGCTGGTAGCGATCGCACCCGTTCTAGTAATGTCAACAGCAACTCGTGTGCAAGCTAAACGGATAGAATTGGCAACAGGAGCGGCTAAAGCCTTCATTGATGCTATTAAGTCTAAAACAATCTCAGATCCGACAATCACCGTTACACTGGCTGCTAGCACAAGTAGAAATGTATCTAGTTCAAGCAGTGACTATTTATTGAGTAGTACGTTAGCTCCTACTGCTAGCACTGGTTTGTATTGCTTTAACAAAAATGGCAGCCTTGCTAATCCTGACTGTACTAGCGATTTGTTTTACATTCAAGCTATTCGGCTTGCTGTCACAGGTAGCGACGCTGATAAAGGTCAAGGCTATCGTTTGGGAGTTCGGGTATATCGTTCAGATGCGGAATTTGGTTCTTTGACTGCGGGTAGCAGTGGAAAAAAAGCAGCGACATTCACAGGGGGACTAGGCGATCGCAAAGCACCCCTAGTAGAAATGACAACTGAAATTGTCAGGGGTCAAAGCTCGTATAGCGCTTTGTGCGATCGCCTTGGTGGTTGTCAACCATAATTAACTCGGTAAACATAAATAATTTCATAACTCAGTATCGGTCACTAAGGAGAACCTGTAGCAAAATGAATATATTGAGGTGGCTGTTAAGTACTCAGCTAAAACCCTCTCACAAGCAAAACAAAAATAGTGGCTTCACGCTGATTGAATTACTGGTGGCTATGCTCATTGCATTTTTAGTAATTACGCCGTTACTAAGTTTTATGATCGGTGTTTTAAACACTGATGGTCAGGAACAAGCCAAAGCAAACTCTGAGCAAGAAATTAAAGCTGCACTAGATTATATTACTCGCGATCTCCAACAAGCGATATATATTTATGACGCTACTGGAATTGCTTGTCTAAGCGGTACTGTTGATGCTAGTGCCGCTAACACTTGCCCAAATGCAAGTACAACTGGGAATCAACTACCAACTACAACAGATAGAGTTCCTGTGCTTGTCTTTTGGAAACGAGAATTAGTTAATCAAGCAATTACAATTACAGGCACTCAAAAAGATGATACTTTTGTTTACTCATTAGTTGCCTACTATTTAATTAAAGACACTAGTACTACTTGGTCTAACGCTGCCCGCATCGCCAGATGGGAAATTAAAGATGGCGTTCCAAATACTGCTGCTACAGTAGGTGCTTGCGGCGATGGATTTACCACCGAAAAATATCTCCCATGTCCAGATAAAGGTTTTAAACCATTTGACTTGTCACAAAAAGGCATAACATTACAAGCAAAAATGAATAGTTGGGCAGGAGGGGGGACTTACGATCAAGTTCCCGTGGTGTTGGTTGATTTTATAGATCAAACAACAATAGCACAGGGAGCGCCAGCAGTAACATGCTCTACTGGCTTTAATCAAGTTCCAACAGCTGCAACCATTGTTAGAACAGGCTTCTATGCTTGTGTAAATTCAGTTAGCGTAGATAATAGAAGTGCTGCGGAAGTTTATTTAAGGGGTAATGCACAAGCTCGTTTAATACAAAATGATGAAACTAAAGTACGTTACGCGCAGAGTAAATCTAGTTATTTTCCGAGTGCAAACACTAAGGTTCAAGGAAGCAGCTTCATTTTTACAAAATAGCTTCTATCTATGATAAATATTCATAAAAGCAGGATAGTATGCCGAATATTCCTAGTTTAAGACTATTAAATTCTTTCCAGTTGCACAGCCGAAAAACAAAGCTAAAGCAGCAATATTTAGCAAATAGACCCTCTACTAATGGTTACAATCAACAAGATGCTGGATTTAGTCTTATAGAGTTAATAGTAGTACTGCTGTTAGTAGGAATTTTAGCAGCGATCGCAGCTCCTGGTTGGGCTGCCTTTATAAATCGACAACAAATAAATAAGGTTAACGACGCCGTTTTCGCCGCACTGCAACAAGCACAACGAGAAGCTAAAAACAAAAAACTTAGCTACAGTGTCAGTTTTCAGAGAAATAGCACAACCCAAAATGTAGAGGTTGCTATTTATCGTACCGATGCAGCAACCGCCACATGGACATGGAAACCTTTAGGGGGCGATGTGGGAGCCAATTCTGATAAATTTTTGCTGGGCGGAAATCTTAGTGGAGAAAATATTGCTAATACTACTACTAATTCTCCTGTCTCATATCCTTTAAGTACATCAGCAAAAATTACTTTTGACTATATGGGAGTTCTAACTTTGCCAAATAACTTTGGAACAGTCGCAGCAGGTACAGAGCCACCTGGGTTAAAAATAGTGGTAGCTGTACCAAGCTCTGCAAATCCTGCATCGGCTGGTAGCGTAAAGCGATGCGTCATTGTGAAAACTCTCTTAGGCTCAATGCTGACAGCAAAAGATGATAAATGCAGTTAAGTAATTTAAATACCAATATTTATTTAAAAATACGTAATATTGCTGTACATAAAACTGCACGTTGATAGCAAAATTGAAACATCATGTGTAGTTTTAATGTTTAATAGATTTATAAGAGCCATTGATAAATTAGCCATTGCCTGAACATAATAAAAAGCGTAATCATCAAAATACACTTTTCGGAAAATGACTGAAAACCTTGACTTTACTGTGGCTATCCCAACTTATAATGGTGAAAGTCGTTTGCCTGAACTACTAGAACGACTACAAAACCAACTTCACACCGATAATTTATCTTGGGAAATTATAGTTGTAGATAACAACAGCACTGATAACACAGCTAAAGTTGTTCAAACCTATCAAAAAAGTTGGCAGGCTCCTTACCCTTTAAAGTATTGCTTTGAAGCAAAACAAGGCGCAGCTTATGCCCGAAAAAGGGCAGTTGCAGAAGCTAAAGGTAGACTCATAGGTTTTCTAGATGATGACAACTACCCAGTATCAAATTGGATAGCCGCAGCTTATACTTTTGGTGAAAAATATCCGAAGGCGGGAGCTTATGGTAGCCAAATTCATCCTGACTGGGAAGTAGAACCACCTGAAAATTTTCAGCGAATTGCTCCATTCTTGGCAATTACAGAGCGAGGTAATTTACCACTATTATATGAAGCATCTAAAAAATTGCTACCACCATCTGCCGGACTTGTTGTCCGTAAACAAGCCTGGTTAGAAAGTGTACCAGATAAGTCTATTTTAACTGGGAGAGTTAAAGGCAGTATGCTTACCAGTGAAGACTTAGAAATGTTGTCTTATATCCAAAAAGCAGCATGGGAAGTTTGGTACAACCCAGAAATGGAAATTTCTCACAAAATACCCAAACTTCGTTTGCAAAAAGATTATTTAATTCCATTTTTTAGAGGTATTGGATTTAGCCGTTACGTAACTAGAATGGTTAATGTGAAACAGATATATAGACCAGTTGCTTTTTTTGCTTATATGATAAATGACCTGCGTAAAATTGTTTTTCACTTACTTAAATATCGAACTATGGTGAAAACTGATTTAGTAGCTGCTTGCGAAATGCAACTATTTTTAAGTAGTTTTATTAGTCCTTTTTATCTTTGGAAGAATGGCTATTTAAATAAAAATATAATTAGACATTAATCTTTTATGTATATGGATATTGAAAAATTAGATTTTACAGTAGCTATTCCTACATATAATGGTGCAAAGCGTTTACCTAAAGTTTTAGATTTGCTACTAAATCAGATAGGTATAGAAAGCCTAAATTGGGAAGTTATTATTATTGACAATAATAGTAAAGATGAGACGAATAAAGTAACTGATTATTACCAAAATAAATTCGATCAAAACTTTAAATTGAGGTATTTTCAAGAAAAACAACAGGGAATAGCATTTGCAAGAATGCGGGCTATTAATGAAGCTAGAGGTGAGTTTATTGCATTTATGGATGATGATAATCTCCCAGCATCTGATTGGGTTTTCCAATCTTATACTTTTGGCAAAGAGAATCCTCATGCTGGTGCCTGGAGTGGTCAAATCCACGGTGATTTTGAAGTAAGCCCACCAAATGATTTTACCAGAATTCAAGCCTTTCTAGCTATCAGGGAACACGGACTACAACCATATTTATTTGATGCAGATAATTTAAGACTTCCTCCAGGTGCTGGGTTGGTTGTTCGTAAGCAAGCTTGGTGTGAAAGTGTTCCTGAAGAATTGGTTTTTAAGGGTAGACTTAGTAAATTGATGGTTGGGGGGGATGATACAGAAGCTCTCTTATATTTACACAAAGCAGGTTGGGAAATCTGGTATAATCCTGCAATGCATATCAATCATCAAATCCCACATTGGAGGTTAGAACAAGATTATTTGCTGCTGCTAGCGCGTGGTTGTGGTCTGTGTATTTTCCAGCTACGCTTAATCAATGCTAAAACCTGGCAAAAACCAATAGTTTTAGTTAAAACTATCTTGGGAAATCTACAACGAGTATTACAGCATTTTATTAAGTATAGAGGTCAATTAAAAACTAATTTAATTATCCTTTTTGAAATTAATTTTTACTTGGCTAGTATGATCAGTCCTTTTTATTCTCTAAGATGGAAAGTAGACAGAATTTTAGGAAATACAACAAAATGATTAAATCAACTTTTGATGTAACAGTTATTTCTGTAATAATACCAGCTTACAATAGCGAAAAAACCATTAAAGAAACAATTCAATCTGTTTTAAATCAAACTTTTACTAACTTTGAATTAATTGTAATAAACGATGGTTCGCAAGACTCAACTTTAGAGGTTATTACACAAATTAAAGACGCTCGAATAAAAATATTTTCTTATCCCAACGCTGGCGGAAACGTTAGTCGTAACCGAGGGCTAAACCGTGCAGTTGGAAAATTTGTTAGTTTCTTAGATGCAGATGATCTTTGGACACCTGATAAACTTGAATCTCAATTAAAGGCTCTGCAAGAAAATTCGACTGCGAAAGTTGCTTACAGTTGGACTGATTATATTGATGCGAATGGTAAATTGGTGCTTTCAGGTAAGCGCATTAATCTAAATGCAAATATTTATGAAAGTTTATTGCTAAGTAACTTTCTAGAGAATGGCTCCAATCCCTTAATTTGTAGAGAGGCTTTAATTAAGTTAGGTGGCTTTGATGAATCTCTAACTGCGGCTCAGGATTGGGATATGTGGCTGCGATTAGCCTCTAAGTTGGATTTTATATGTGTACCATCTGTACAAATCTTATATCGCATAAGTGCTAATTCAGTTTCTTGCAATCTTGTCAGACAGGAAAAAGCCTGTTTGCGAGTACTTGAGACAGCGTACAAGGAAAGACCTTCAACACTTAAGCATAGTTGGAATATAAGCCTAGCAAATTTATATAAATATCTGGCCTGCAAAGCTCTACAAAAGCCATTTAATCGGCAAAAAGGTCTAGCCGCTGCTAGATTTATGTGGAAGTATTTTATTAACGACCCTTCAAGACTTCAAAATATAAATTTCAGCTTAAAATTATTCTTGAAAATCCTCATAATTTTTACTTCGCCCACCTTGCTCTACAGTATTATTAATCGGCGCGAAGTCAGAAGCCAAGAAGCTGAAACATTGCTCAACATCTGGGTAGCTGAAAATCGACCAGAAAGCAAAAATGGATATCCAAGTGCATTTACGATCTCTAGTTAATGCAAAAAATCTTTGGAATAATGACTCTAACAGTGGTTTTACCTTACCAGAGATGTTAGTAGTTATTGTATTAATTGGTATATTAGCTACAATTGGAATATCCAATTGGCTGGCTTTTGTGGAGACTCGCCGTCTCAACACTACCCAAAATGAGGTTTATTATGCTATGCGCCAAGCGCAAAGCCAAGCCACTAAAGATAAATTGACCAAGCAAACTAGTTTTCGCATACAAAATGGTGTTGTGCAATGGGCAGTTCATCAAGCAGAAGCAGGACAATTCATTCCTGATACTGTTAAAAACAATGGCAACCTATGGCATAACCTTGAGCCAAACATTAGCATTGATGAAGAGGAAAACAATAAAGGAAAAAAAGAGACAACTTTACTAAAACACCCTTCACAGCAAATGTGGCGAGTTTTATTTAACTATCACGGTTGTCCTATCTCTGAAATTGGAAATCAGTGTACAGTAGGCGGATTAGGACAAATAACATTCTACAGCTTGAATGGTGGGAAAACTAGACGTTGTGTCTATGTTTCTACAATTTTGGGGGCTATGCGAACGGGAAAAGATCATCCTAGAGCCAACGAAAACGACAAGTATTGCTATTAAGATATTTTTAGTTGATTCAAATAAGGTATTTTGTACTGAACTTACCAGCAAGCCCAAAACAGCACCTGATTATTTTCACCCGCTATCCAGAACCAGGTAGGACAAAAACTCGATTGATACCTGTTTTGGGAAATGTTGGTGCTGCCAATCTTCAACGGGAAATGACTGAGCATACAATATTTCAGGTTCAAGAATTGCAAAAAGCCATTGACATATCCGTGGAAGTGCGGTATGCAGGTGGCAATTCGCAACTTATGCAAGACTGGCTGGGGTTGGATTTGGTTTATCAGTCTCAAGGTGAAGGGGATCTAGGTTTAAGGATGGCGCGATCGCTTTTCGATTCCTTGCAATCTGGTGCAGAAAAAGTAATTATCATTGGTACAGACTGCCCAGGAGTGAATGCCCAGATTTTAGTAACAGCCTTTGAGAAGTTACACGCCTTTGACCTCGTACTTGGGCCTGCGATCGATGGTGGATATTACTTAATTGGTTTGCGCCAACCCATCCCAGAGCTATTCGTTAACATCGAGTGGGGAACTGCTCAAGTATTCCAGAAAACCGTGGATATTGCCCAGAAACTTAATTTATCATACGTGGACTTGTTGCCCTTAGCTGATGTTGACCGACCAGAGGATCTGTCAATTTGGGAACAAGCCCTTGCAGGAAAGATGGAGCGATCGCGCTTTAGGCAGTGGAATCAAAGGGCGGTCTAATTTAGATAATGCAAGCTAATTGAAAAAGTGCGTGGGCATTACTTTTCCATAAAGATGTGAGATGACGATCTTGGGGATGAGAATTAACAGACAGAAGCAATAAAATCCTGTAGAATATCAGCACTGCTGAAATAGCTCCTTAAAGCTTTTTGAGACTGCTTCAGGTTTAGCAATAATTTCGACAATTTTATTGCGTGCATCTGCTTCAAACAGCGCCTCAACTGCAACTTGGGCGACTTTCTGCCTGGGGATGCTACCATCAAACAGCGTATCTGCACTCTGCATCAAGATGTGGTCAGAGTTGTCTTCATTCTTCAACCCACCAGGTCGGACAATCGTATAAGTAAGACCACTTTTCTGAATATACTCTTCAGCTTGTTTTTTCCACAACAAAATTAGCCAAAACAAGTTCAGCGGATGGAAAAGTCGGGAAGTACACAAAGAAGAAACTAAGATAAGATGCTCAATTCCCTTTGTCTTAGCAGCATCTACTAAATTTTTATTCCCTTCAAAATCCACTTTATAGGGTCCAGTGGGGTCAAAGCTAGGTTTTGCCCCAGTCGCAACCAGGACAACTGTGCTATCTCCTAACACAGCAGTTAAACTTTCTGGTTGTAATACGTCGCCTACTACTAATTCGGCTTCAGGAGACAGAATACCCCTAGCTTTCTCTATATCTCGCACCAAAGCTCGGACGGGAATATTCCGCGCTATCAATTCTTGCACAATCCGGCGACCTGTTTCACCTGTTGCCCCTGCTACAAATGCTTTCATGATAAATGCTATCCTGGGAAACTATTGTGTGTTTGTTCAGTTCTCTATTTTAGTAATTCTATGGAGCCGATCGCAGATTAATGAGGTTTCGGTCAAATTGGGATCTGAATGCGAAATGACCCAGGTGTGTGGGGAATCATTAAATATAGACTAACGCCAAAATATACAGTGATGCATTTATGCTTTCAAGAAAAGGCGAATATAAATCCTGGAAAATAACAGAAGCAGTTTTACCTGTAGTGTCCAGCCAACAAGCCGAGGACACATTAACAGAACCAAATGTAGCGACGCTTACAAAATTTTACGGTCGTTATCAAGATTTTATGGAAATGGCTGCCCCAGTAGAGAAGGTTGCTGAGTATCTAAATGCTCACGCCTCATGGTTTGCGCGCTGCGCTGAACCCATGAAGGTACAATCACTTGGGGAAAATGGCTATGCTTTAGTAATTGGTCGTTTTGGTTCTTTTGGTTATGAAGTAGAACCGAAAATTGGTTTGGAATTGTTGCCCCCAGAGGAGGGTATTTACCGCATCCGTACAATCCCTATTCCTGACTACCAACCGCCTGGTTATGACGTAGACTATCGCGCATCTCTACAGTTAATAGAAACCGACGTTTCCACTAGCATTAGCAAGGTTACAAGAGTTGAATGGGAATTGGATTTGATAGTTTATCTTCATTTTCCCAAGTTTATTCAGCGATTACCCCAGTCTATAATTCAATCTACAGGCGATCGCTTACTTAACCAAATTGTCCGCCAAGTCTCCCGCCGCTTAACTCGCAAAGTTCAGGAAGATTTTCATAAATCTTTAGAAATACCGTTTCCTGCTAATTCTAAACAAAAGCGGTAATTCAAGAATACAGCCAAAGACACTCCGCCTCTGGTTAAAAGCGGAGCCAAAGACGCTCCGCTTTCGGTTAAAAGTCAAAAAACTCTAGATTCCTGAATACTTAACTATGCTTGAGTGAGAATTTTTTGGACAATTTGTACCCCAGTAACAGCCTGCCAAGCAAAAAGCCCCAAAAGGATAAAATTCAACAAAATGTGAGTTGCACGTGCCCAATTTGCTCCTTTCTGCATATAAGGAGACAAAGCAGCAGAAAATGCAATCAAACTCGTCATACCCAGTCCTGCTAGTAAGTGAGAACCGAAAAATAACTTTTGGTTATTAATGTAAGTCACAGCCATCGCACCGATCGCACCTGCTACCATCAAAGCTAAGAGTATAGACCCCATTTGGTAGTGTCTGACGTTATATCTACCTTTAATCAGTTCTTTCTTTTCTTCGCCCTGAGCATTTCTGGTACGCTGGACTTGCAGCCCTAAGTAGGCAGCATAAATTGAAAGTGCTAATAGCGCCCACATCAGCACAGGATGAAAGAAGTTCAGCCAATATTTAACCGACGTAGAAAGTTCCAGACTCATCGTGTTCTCGCCTAATCATTAAATCTTCATAAAAATTAGCATAACTCTATTTTCTGTGCTTAAATTGGCACAAATTAAAAGAGACTCCCCATCCTCACTGACTATTTTCCTTCAGCCTCTTGCCAAAGTGGATAAACAATCTCAGACTAAATTTTGAGGGTAGACGAACAAAATCCCCTTTGTGGGATCTGATCCATGACTGAAAACAAAGATACTTTGCTGCTAAAAGCTGCTAAAAGTGGTGATATTAAAGGGCTGTGTGCGCTACTAGCTGCTGCTACGAGGGTGGACGCGTGCGATCGCCAAGGCACTACGGCGTTAATGTTTGCTGCCAATTTAGGCTACACCGAAATTGTGCGATCGCTTCTGGATGCCGGGGCAAATATCAACTTGCCTAGAAAACTCTATGGTTTGACGGCTTTGATGTTGGCGGCTAGTGCCAAACAGCTTGACATTGTGCAACTTTTACTATCTAGAGGTGCAGATGTTAACGCCACTAATGAAGATGGCAGTACAGCTTTAATGGCAGCAGTACTCAAAGGTCATATTGATGTAGTGCGAGTTTTATTGGCTGCTGGTGCCCAAGTTAATATTGCTGATAAAGATGATGATACGGCATTGAAACTCGCCGTTAAGCAGGGAACAATAGAAGTTTTTCAAGCAATTCTCAAAACAGGTGTCGATATCAATATCTTAGATGAGGAAGGTGAGACACTTTTAATGCTAGCGGCAGACTTGGGACATCTGGAGATTGTGGAAGCACTGCTAGCAGCAGGGGCTGATGTGAATCTGAAAAACGCTGATGGTGGAACTGCTTTATTGGCAGCAGCAGCGGCTGGACACAGTGCGATCGCAGCAGCTTTACTAGATGGAGGTGGTGAGATTAATCTCCAAGATAAAGATGGTGAAACTGCTTTACACCTTGCCGTTGTGGAAGGCTACATTGATGTAATGCAAATGTTACTTAACAGGGGTGCAGATGTCCAAATTAGCAACTACCTGGGCGATACACCACTGCTTGTAGCAGCATTGCAGGGACATAGCCAAATTGTCGAGGCACTGCTACGTTCTGGCGGAGATATAAATGGGAAAAATCTTGGTGAAGTACCTTTAACGTTGGCTGCATCACAAGGACACACGCAAACGGTGCAAGTGTTGTTAGACTATGGTGCTGATGTCAATATTCCAGGGGATGATGGCAAAACTGCTTTGATCAAGGCAACCGAACGCAAACACAAAGAGATGGTACATTTGTTGCTGGCAAAGGGGGCAGATGTAAATTTTCAAGATTCAACGAGGGCTACATCATTGATGTGGGCTGCTTCAGCAGGTTATGGCGAAATTGTGCAGTTATTACTCCAAGCTAGGGCAGATGTGAATTTGAAAAACCGGGGTGGTTATACTGCTTTGATGATTGCAGAATTTAATGGTTATAAGAATGTGGTGCGGAGTCTGCAAAAAGCTGGGGCGCAAGAATAGCCAGCTAAATTTTTCTTCATCTAAAATCTTTTCAGATACAGCAGATTTCAAGGAAAATGAGGTACACAACGATTCGTCTGTTATATCCAGATATAAAGGGTGTTTTACTCCTTAATTCTGAATTATGTTGTATATCTTGACAAATTATTAAATGAGGGTTATTAACTTAAATACTAAAGAAGTTTAACTAATTACTAATTCGTAATCACACTCTCTATGAGACGCTGCGCGTAGAGAGTGTCATTATCAATTACGAATTATTTTAAAATAACTAAGTCTAGACCTAAGAAATAAATAAAGCAAAACTCCGTCGTAGCTGTTGTGAACTTGCTACGGCGGAGAAATAAAAAATTAAAACGCCAAAAGTGAGCAGACCAAATGCTTGCGTCACAAGGATAGAAAGAAAGCAAAAATGAAGAAGTAAATTTACCTTTTACTTTTTACCTTGTACCTTTTACCTTTTACCTGCTCTCCCCCTTAGCGTTTCCTACTGTGCTAGATGTGCAAAATATATAGTTTTTAATTGAACAGAAAAGTATTCTAACGATCATTTTTTATGTATTATCCGAAAGGCTAAATACAAACAAGTCACCAAAAAAGGTTGATGTACAACCATTTGGGCGATCGCTACGGAAATTTCAAGAAAAATAAATAAAAAATTAAATTTAGTAGAATCACTGTGGTGAATATTCTGTCACCATAATCCCAAGCATTGACTCATGACTTGACCGAGTATAAATGCCCAATGAATTATAAAATTTGTAGAACAACTAGTGTCATATCATCAGTGTTTTGTTTATCAGCACCGATGAATTGCTGAACTTGGTCAAATAAGTAATCTACAATCTCCTCTGGGCCATTGCAGTATTTACAAGCAGTATTAAAGCCAGCAACAAAATTGTCTTCATCGAAGCGATCGCCACCAGCAGCAGCAGCATCGGTCAAGCCATCTGTATAGTAAATAACTGTATCTCCAGGCTCTAACTGTGCCTGGGCATCTTCATATTGGCTGTTAGCATCCAAACCGATTAACATTCCCAAAGTATCTAAACGGGTGACAGTTTTTGTCGCTGCGTGCCACCACAAGGGAGGATTGTGTGCCGCATTGCTATAAGACAGAATTCGGCTGTGGGGGTTATATTCTGAGTAAAATAGCGTTATAAAGCGGTGCGAATTTTCCAAATCCGCATACATAACTCTATTTAAGTTTTGTAGAATTCTGGCGGGGGAATTACCATGTAGCACTTCTCCTCGTAACATTCCCCGCATCATCGTCATAATCAGCCCAGCGGGGACACCTTTGCCCATGACATCTCCAATAACCAAACCCCAGCGACTAGTTTCGGTGCCACCTTTGATCTTGGGCTGAATCTTATTATGATTGGTAGCAATAAAGTCGTAGTAGTCTCCGCCGACGCGATTGGCAGGTTTACACCGTGCTGCTAGGACTGCACCAGGAATTGTAGGGCATTGACGTGGTAGAAGTCGCCGTTGAATTTCTGCGCCAATTTCTAATTCTTGGTCTAGGCGTTCTTTTTTTCTTAGTTCTACAGCTAGTTCATCGTTTTCGATCGCTACTGCTGTTTGGTCTGCCACTAACCTAACTAACTTTTGCCTGGTTTCTGTCCAACTATATTCTGGATCGCGGCTCAAGACATAGAGCCATCCCCGTTCTGTATGCTTTACCAGAATTGCCGTACCAAAGATTTGCACATCTGGCCCCAAATAGCGATGCATCTGGTCATCTAAAATTCCCGTGGCATTAGCTAGGGGGGCAGTATTTGGCAAAAGCGTGATTTGACTACTGGCTATTTCTAGCGCTTTGCGGATATTCTTGCGCTGGCCACTATCTTGCCAATGTAACTGTTCTAACCTGACTTGACCATTAGGTTTGTAAAGAAACAGGGCGCTACCGTCTGCATCTGTCACTCTTGTTGCCATTAGCGGAATCAGTTCCAAAAACTGATTCAAATTATTGAAACTTCTCAGGGCGAATCCTAAAGAACTTAGCAAATCTTGAATTTTGTTCTGTTCCCGGTGCAACCTTGCTACGAGTTCTTTGAGTGCCACGACTGGTGTGACATCTGTGGTGGCACTACTATTATTATCAATGGGTTGAGAGGGCAGTTGAGACACAGGCACAGGTACTATTGCACTTTATATTGGCAGATTTTGGATTACTTATAAATCTTTTGGCTTTTGGCATTGCTAAACCATATTTAGACAAGACTTGTCATTTTAGCAAGAGTATAAAGACGTAACAGGCAAATTTTATAAGTATTTTATTTGCTTATTGTATTTCTAATGGAATATTAGTGATTTCAAATCATGTATTTTTAGTCCAAACTCTACCCGTAAAAATTACTAATTTTGCTGATATATCAGAAAGCTTTTCATTTTTTCATAACTTAATTACCAAAGCATATCTCTAAAGTCATAAAAATACTTTATTCAAAAAATAATTTATAACGCTTTCAGAGGGACTGTTTGGGCAGAGGAAACTAAGAGACTAAAAGTCTTTTGAGTGAAAACCTCTATAAGCACTCAAATCGAGCTTGATTTGCTAAAAAACAGGCTTACACTCATTCCCAAACTTGAGAAGATGTAAATAAGTTTTCAAATACTTAATTTGTATACCATAATTGCTGGGATAATCGCCAAGATTGAGCTTTTCCATTTTTAATTTTTCGTTTTGTGAATTTTGAGTCGCTGAATACGCAAAATTTAAACCCATCAAAACGGGATAAAAGTGGAGCAATTCTATCTTCTTAGTCAGATGTAACAGAGTTAAACCATTAGCCTGTAATTTATTCTAGGGGTGAGTCATTTGGTAAGTGTAAGATATGAATAGAAGAGATGACACTAAAAATAGAAGAAATATCTTCCAAAAACTTTAAGTCAAAAGTCAGAAAGAGTGTTTCATTTA
The DNA here is from genome assembly GCF_964247315.1 of uncultured Nostoc sp. Classification (GTDB taxonomy): domain Bacteria; phylum Cyanobacteriota; class Cyanobacteriia; order Cyanobacteriales; family Nostocaceae; genus Nostoc. The sequence goes on along the minus strand of NZ_CAXTTT010000044.1, from coordinate 18,136 downwards.
ACCATCAGAATTCAAACCTATCGAGAGACGTTGCACGAACAAGTCGCCATAGCCAACACCAGACACCTATGGAGGGAAAACCTCTCGTAGCGCTGAAATGACACGCGCTGGTTCCCCAACGCACTGCTCACCACTGAGACTGCTGTCCATCCCACAATATAGTTGTGTGAGGGTGAGCGTCTCGATTCCCTTTTCAATTGCTGCAAGATGAAAGTCTAGGGGCTTTTGTATGTCGCACTAAATACCGTACTACTACATTTAAAAAGCCCGTTTAAGACTTCAAAAAGGGCATTAGCTAGAAATTTTAGCAAAAGTCACCGATTTATTGTGACAAATTCATAATTTTAGGACTTGAGCTGTTTCTAGTTAGTTCAAGTGATAATAACAGATCGGTCATCCCTAAATTTATCAGTTTTAGGACTTACGAAAAAATAGCTAAAAAGCTTAATTTATCGAATTTCCTTCTTTCTCAGAGGCTTACGCCAACGCGCAGTGTCTCCCAGAGAAGAATCATACAGTATTGCGTAAGTCCTAAGTTTGTTAAGAAAAATTTTTAACTCGAAATTTTTCAACTAACCACTCAAGAGAGCTTCGACAAACTCATAGCTCGAAAAGGGGCGTAGGTCTTCAATTCCTTCGCCAGCACCAATAAAGCGAATGGGTAAACCTAGCTGCTGCACAACGGCAAGGGCAACGCCGCCTTTGGCAGTGCCATCTAACTTGGTTAAGACAACACCACTGAGTTGGGCAGCTTGGGAAAAAACTTCGGCTTGCCGCAGTCCATTTTGACCTAAAGTGGCATCTAGAACTAAAAGAGATTCTACTTTGGCATTTGGGGCTTTTTTGTCAATAATTCGCCGGATTTTACCGAGTTCGTCCATTAAATTTTTCTTGTTTTGTAGTCGCCCAGCTGTATCTACCAGAAGTAATTCGGTTTGACGTGCTTGGGCGGCTGCGATCGCATCAAATACAACTGCTGCCGGATCTGTATTCTTTCCTGGATTGGCAATTACATCCACGCCGCTTCTACTACCCCAAACCTTCACCTGTTCCACGGCGGCGGCGCGGAAGGTGTCTGCTGCCCCAATCAGGCATTTGTAGCCAGATTTTTGTCCAAGATGGGCAATTTTACCGATAGTGGTGGTTTTACCAGCACCATTCACCCCAGTAATTAACCAAATATTCAAGGTTTCTTTTTCTGGGGTAAAGGTAGTTTTGTGGGATGTTTTGCTCGGTGCATCCAGCATATCCCGGAGGATTTTTTTCAGGAAAGCGATCGCTTCTTCAGGTGCGGTAACTTCTTCTCGAAGTTTTGTCTGTAGGGCATTGATAATAAAGTCTGTCGCCTCTACACCCACATCCGCTTGCAAAAGCAATGCCTCAATTTCCGTCACAGCAGCTTGGTTTAGCGGCCCTTGACCAACGATCGCCTTCAGTTGATTGAGAATACTACGGCGAGTTTTGTCTAATCCTTGCCGAAGCTTTTTCAGCCAGGTAATTTCTTCAATAGAAACGTCTTGTGCACTTCTACCTTGAGCTGCTAGAACTTTCGCCGACCAGACAAACCCATCATCAAATAGCAGTCCGGGAATTTCCTCTCCTGTTTCTGAGGTTGTCGTTACTGGCTGTACTCCCTCTGGTTCTGGAACTTCAATGGCAGTGGCTATTAGTTGTTCTAGCTTGGCTTGCCGTTCTGCCGCCGCACGTTCTAAGAAGGATGGTGCTGTTGACTGTGCTGCCTCTGGCGTAGCTAGTGGTTTGGTGGGTGTTGGTTCAACTTCACTTGCCGTGAGTTCTGAACTGGAAACATCTGGCCGATCGACAATTGCTATCACTGAGGAATCTTCTGTAATTTCTTCCTCACTAGTAGCTTGGATAACTTCTGGCTGTGTAGTTTCTAGGGTTGTATTAGCAACTTCCTCAGTTGCTTCTGGTTCAGCGATTTTTGCAGTTACCGTTTCTGCGGTTTCAGGTTGTATTGATGGTGCTAAAGTATCTGCTGGATCGGGTGGGGTTTCTATTACCTCGACTTGCTGTTTTTGCTGAATATTTTTGTAGGCAGCTTTCGCAAATGCCAATAAGTCTGCCGTTGTGTCTGGTGCAGTTTCGGCAGTTGGTGTTGAGGTTTCGGCTGGCTCTGGTTGGGGTTCTTGTGCAGGAGGAGTTTCTTCCTGTTTCTTATCAGAGGGAGTGTTGGAGGAATCGTTATGTTGACGACGGAACCAATTAAAAACCATTGCAGCAGTATTAGTAATATGAGTTATAAGTTATAAGTTATGAGTTTAATTTAACTTTGCACTTTTTCTTGGGGTGAAAACTTCCCGGTTATCCTCACCTTTCAACGCTAGTTTGAGGAGAATCGTTACAACAGAAAGTTTTTTGCGTTAGCGCAGCATTTACTCTTACTCTCAAAGGGAGAAGTTTCCCTTGTAGGAAGCCGCAGAAGCGGCTACAGACTTTTTTCCACAGCAGTATAGAAATTATGAATTCCGCGGCAGTACTACGCAGTTTTTTTCTGCTCAGTGACTCGGCGCAAAACACCATTAATAAAGCGATGACCATCGTCTCCACTGTAGCGTTTGGCTAGCTCCACAGCTTCGTTAATGGCGATACTGTCTGGAACTCCTAAAAACTTCATTTCTGCTACAGCGATTTGCAAGATATCGCGGTCAATTTGGGCGAGACGAGTTACTTGCCAATCTACTAAGGCAGCAGAAATGAGTTCATCTATAATGTGTCGATTTTCGTTGACGGTAATTACAAGCTCTTTAGCGTAATTCCGAACTCCTTTGTCCTGATTAGCTAACTGAATCAATACTGGGAAATCAACTGCTGTACCCAACTGATTGATTGCTGTCTGGGTACAGGCGATCGCTTCTTGAAGCATGGTTCTAGCAGTATTGAGGTCAGAGGCCCGAGTTTGGCTACTTAAGAGGCGATCGTTACTGCGTTGTAGTTCACCTGCAGCATTATCGAGGGTATCTTGTACTTCTGAGGTCAGAGTGCGTACTGCTCCTAGTAGCAACTTGGATACTAATTGATCGTCTTCTAATTTATCTAATTTCTTTGGGTTGACTGGCAATTGGCTAAGGCTTAAAAGCGCCAATTCACGAGCAATTTGCTGGGGTTTACGAGGTTGCATAAAACTGAGGGGTGATTGTGCGAGAACTGATTAACTAGGCAAGACAAACTTACAAGCCTATCAATTTTGGCACAGTTAAACAACAACATTACGCATTTGCTTGTGACTATGCCAGATTGATTTTAAGTTTCTTCAACGGGAATAACCTGCTGCTTGATTTCGTCGTGTTTCACTTCCATTGTGGACTCTTTGGGGAAAACCAAAGGCGTATTGGAGGCGACAATGCCACCTGATACAACTATTTTAAAGGCGTCTTCAATCGACATGGAGAGGTTTACCACCTCGTCTTCAGGAACAACTGCGTACCATCCGGTAGTCGGATTTGGGGTGGTGGGGATAAAAACACTTAGCACAGGGCGAGACATCTGGGCTTGGATATCACTGCTGATTACACCAGTAACAAAAGCGATCGCCCAAATTCCTCGGCGAGGGTACTCTACCAAAATTACCCGACGAAACTTACCATTAGAATCTTTCAGTATTGTTTCTAAAAGCTGTTTGAGAGTTTTGTATACTTGTCCTGCTAAAGGAATTGCTTGTAATAATCGTTCACCAAAATCTAACAACCACCGCCCAGCTATATTCCGAGCCATCAAGCCCATCAGTAATATACTTAGTAGTGGTACAGCTAATCCTACTAATAAATTAAGTATATTTACTAAAAAAGGGTTTAACCCATCAAAGGGATTCAATTGTTTGGGAATTTGGGTGAGGAAGTTGATTACCCAAGTCGCAATGGTAATTGTCAGCCAGATAGTGGTTGCTAAGGGAATTATTACCAACAAACCAGCAATCAGGTCGTTTTTTAAGTCCTGTTTTAGGCGATCGATTACCAAGCCTCGATTCTCCTGTTTTAAGCTAGAGGAACTTTTGTTATTTGTATCTATACCAGCAGATTCGTCAAATTCCGAAGGCTTTAACTTTGGCAGATTCTGCCGCAAGTAACTGTCTACAACGCCAGCAAGTTGCCTGCTGCTGGAAATTAGCTATTTTCCTATAAGCATACACATAGACATTAACCAATCCGATGGCGACTGGTTATTCTTAGAGGATGTTACTTTTCTTTATAAGAGTTGTAAATGATTGTTGCAAGTTTTTAAGTATTATTAATCTACCGCGCTTAATCAAAAGCTGCCCATAACTGTGAAAGTACCACCGGGTAAACTAATAAACTATTTTATCTTGTCAGTCACTCACTGTTGAGCAGGGGTAACTTTTATGAAAATGTTCTGTTAAAAATATTAATTTATTAAGTATTTCCAAGAAATAAATTATCCATCTTGTAGGGTGAGTATTCTGCCTACCCTGAATATAGAAGAGATGGGGATACCTTTCCCGTTAGAGAAATTGGGATATTTTTTATTTGGAAGTTTCTTTTATCTAGTCTTGAATTATGAAAAACAAGATCCCCGACAACTTTTACGAAGTCAGGGATCTGTATAGCACATCTGTGCGCCCTATGATTTTGCGATCGCTATACTGGAAATCCTTCTAATCTCCAGCTCTCTTCACGCCGCATCAACCTGTGTAGTTTCAGAATCCGCGCACTGCACCTGTTGCCTACTCTCTTGTACCAAAATTGCTGTTGTATCTAAATTAGGTTTTGGTAGATACTTCATTTCCCAGACTTTGAGCAAAATCAGGTATTCGTAGAATGCCTGCAATGTACACCAAGCAACTCCGGCGCGTCCATCTAAACATCCGCCTAAAATAAAATACATATATATAAACCGTAGCAACGGCCTGGCGGGCAAACGCAAAGACAAATCTTTCAGGGCACGCCGTCTTTCGACTTCTGATTTCCCAAAGAATAAATCTTGCCAGTTAACTTTACCCTGTTCTAACTGATACAATGTTTCTTGAGCTTCATCCGTAGAATAACGGTTGTGCTTGTCAATCCAGCGGCTCAAACCTTTGCTACAAGTGTAGTGTGGGTATGTTTCTTTTAAAAAGCTAGTTGCACCCTCACAAACTTCCCGCTCAGTATGACCGTAATCTGTAAACCACACTTTACCGTGGCGGAAGAGTCGCATTTGGTAACGGGGATACTGTGTGCTGTAGCGAATCCAACGATTCATGAACATGACGCGTTCAGCCACGTAGTAACCGATGTAGTCTGGGTTCTGACTTGCTTTTTTGCATTCCGCAAACAGTTCTGGTGTCATGCGCTCGTCAGCTTCGAGAATATAAACCCATTGATGCTTTGGGGGGATAGACTCTAACATCCAGGTGCGTTGGCGTCCGTGGCTTTCAAAAGCGTGTTGGACAACGCGGATGGGATAGCGACTGGCGATTTCCACAGTGCGATCGCTACTGCATGAATCCACAACAATGATGTCATCTGATAACATCGCCGATTCGATACAAGCAGCAATATCTAGTTCTTCGTTATATGTCAGTATGTAAATTGAGAACATTACTCAAGTTTTATAGCGATTTTACTCAGTGATAATTGCCTTTTTATGGTTATTAGCTATTAGGCGCATGGCAGTATCAGCCGTCAGTAATGTTTGAATACGTCCTACTGCCATGCCAATAGTGGATTAGCGTGCGGCAGCTCTAGGTTTACCACCTTGTATAGCACCCCTACCTCTTAAACCTGTCCAGCCGATGATAATGTAACCAATGGACAATAGCAAACTGCTAATACCAATCCGCAGTCCAGACTTCCAAGCAGTATCTTTAGCTTGTTGCAGTGCTTCGTCTCGGCGCTGGCGAAGTTGGCTCAGTTGTTGAGTTTGCAGCGTTTGAATATCTGTTTGTTGTTCGATAGCTTTGTCAAGTACTTGGGGATTTGTTTTAGCCTTCTTGAGTAACTCTTTTATATTTGCGGGAATTTGAGGGCTTTCAATTGCTTGCTTATATTTTTGGTCATCTTTGAGGATTTCACTAAACTGAGCTTTGGTTTGGTTTCGCAGCTGATCTAGTTGCGCTTTTCCTTGGTCAGTATTCAGTTGTGCTTGCAATTGCGATAAGCGAGTGTTCAGTTGATTTTCTGCTTGGTCTGCTTCTTGGGTGATTCGGTTGAGTGTTTGAGTCTTAGCTTGATTGACGTTATTTAGGTGCAGGGGAAAAATCAGCAAGAACATCAATCCTAAAATACTGGAGATAATCGCGGCGGGAAATCTTAAATCGATACCTTGGGGGCGATCGCTTGCTGCATCAGCATTCTCAATCCAATAGGCAGCAAACAGAAGCCCCAAACCGACTAGAGGAACAATTCCTCGATCGACGAGCGCTGTTCCCAAATTGATTTGCCATACGCGATCGGTGGGTTGAAAGGGTAACAACAGAATCAAAAAGTCAACGAAAAAGGACAAAATGCAGATTATTCCAACTACCTTAAGTGTGAGAGCAGTACTCACGGAAGTAAAACGGTTGACCATAGTTTTTCAAACTGGTGGTGAATACGAGTGATTTTCATATTTCAAGCTACTTGAATATTGTGCCCATGACTATGACTATTGTGTAAAAACACAAAGCAGATTCAATATTGCTAAAGGCTATCTGCCTCTTGGTTTTCAACTAGACCACAGTAACATTTGTTATCTACAGTGTCTTTAGGAAATTCCTGGTATTTTAAGATACTAAATTTATGCGGGGCTAGAGAAACAGACTGATTAATTACCCAATCTCCTCAATCGCAGTTCTCAATCGGTCGTAATACAGACCTTTTATAGGGGATTACAGATGTGCGTTGGTGTCAACTTAAATCTAAACCTTTGCAATCAGGTTGTATCGACTTATCGCCCGATTTAAGCAAAGAAGCAATTATTACTTAGATTACATACTACTACAAAAGTTAAGTTTATACTTAGAAAAAATTTTTGCGAGTATTTTGCTTGCTATACTTACATTAATTTTCTTTTGTATGAAGTACAAAGCTACGGGTTTTGAGGCAGGAGGTAGAAACTCTTTATAATTGATGCGTGAGTCCTGCATTTTGTACCTCAGTTACTTACAAACTCCTGTATTTATACTCTTTTTTGCTAATTCCTAAAAAAATGAGCAAATCGGAAATAATAACTAATAATCAGGTGTGAACTTTACTGGAATCAGTTCGTCGATGATTTACGGAAAGCAAAAAGAGTGAATTTGAAGGAGTTAGACTCTGAAAGGCTTTGAATTCAAAGGTGTTGAAAAACTTATTGGCCCAATAGCCGCGCTTCTCGGATTTGTGTATTTGTTGCAATGGTATATTGGAGACTTGCGATCGCCTTCCGATCCCATCTTTGAAAGTAAACAGCCGCCTTTGATCATGAAACAGGGCGACCCCTACATCCGCGCTTTAATGCGAACTATCTCGGCAAGTGAGGCTAGTGGAAACCGTCCCTATTCGCTGTTGTATGGGGGACAGCAAGTCAACGACCTCAGCCGACATCCTGAGATATGCGTCACAATTATTACAGGACCCAACATAGGGAATTGTTCTACCGCTGCTGGTAGATATCAAATTATCAACATTACTTGGTATCGTTTAGCCCCTCGTTATCACCCAAAGCCGATGCGGATGATGTTTTGGACTGCTTATAGTTTTGAAGCAGAATATCAAGATGTAGTAGTTTACCGTTGGTTAAATGATTCTAATGTTTGGGGAGCTGATATTTCGCAACTGTTGCGTCAGGGAAAGTTAAATGATGTTTTGCGGCGACTATCTCCCACTTGGACAAGTTTGGGATATGGCATAGAAACTAATTCTGTTAGTAACTCTTTGCCTAAAGTTTATCAGAAAATGTTGCAAGAGGAATTAACCGCAGCTAAACAACCAACAGTCCCGAATTTGCCACCATCCCCAACTCCTTCTAGCAAGGCAGTAAAGAAGTAGTGAATTTCTCTTAATTTTTAATTTACTGCGGACAAAAACTTTTGATATTTTCTACAAATGCCAAAGTATTTTCAAAGTGGATATTGTGTCCAGTATTACTAATTATTTTTATCTGAGCAAATTCACATATTTTAGCTATTCCTGTATTAATAGATATAAATTTTTTATCGTATTCACCCACTAGTAAAAGCATGGGAATTGTATTGCATTGTAGCTTTTCCCATAAAGAAGGTTGACATCCAGTACCCATAAAGCGTAGTGATTTATCTAATTCCTGTGGATTGTTTTGCAACCGACTTTCTACCATGCGATCGTATTCTGGATGATTTGTTATATAACCAAAAATCGGCTGATTATACCAATTTGATAGAAAAGCAGCAAAATCACTTTTTTCAAAAATTCTTGTTAATTTTCTAGCTATTTGTGTATCAAGTTTAATCCGTTCTAATCGTTCTGCTGCTGTTGGTAAACCTGGAGAAGCTGACTCCAGCACAACTTTATGAAAACGTTCTGGAAAATGCAGGGTTAGGTATAAAGCCAATCTTCCACCCATTGAATAACCAACTAAAAAGCATTTAGCAATTTTTAACTCATCCAGTAAGTTGATTATTGCTTCAGCAGTTGGTTCTATTTTATAGTATTCATCAGTTCCTAAAATTTGGGTTTTACCATGTCCTGGTAAGTCCAGGGTGAGATAAGAAAAATATTCACCTAGTAATGTTATAGTTTCATCAAATTCATTAATGTTTCCCATGAAGCCATGCAATAAAATAATTAGTGGTTTATCTAAAGTGCCAGTTAAAGAATAATGAAATTGATAATTTTTTTGAATCATAGTCTAGCTAAAAATCATCGTAATTGTACAACATATTATTTGATAAAATAAGCTTTTACCTCCTTCACTTCTAAAAAAAGTGAATAAAAAAAAGTCTATAAAAATAGGTTGTCTACCAGTTCGCAATCTGATGTTGCTAGAGTGAATATCACGATGCACTATTAAATTTTGATGTATGCTGCTAGTGCATCAGCAATTTGGCAAATGCATTTTACATTATTTTTCTAATTTTTAAGGCAAAAATCGATCTAAAGCAGCTTTTAACTGTTTAATTTCAACGTCAATATTACCTTCTTGTGCGGCTCTACCAATACACTCAGTTAAATGTTCATCCAAAACAATTCGCGCTACCCGATCTAATGCGCCCCGCACTGCGGCAATTTGCAGTAGAACATCAGGACAAGGGCTACTTTGCTGCACCATTGCCTTAATACCACGAACATGTCCTTCTATACGCGATAATCGATTGACAATTCGCCGTAAAGACTCTTCACTATGGATGTGAGGATGAGCCAACTCTCCAGTTCCATGAGTAGAATCTGTATGCTCGTGATCTGTATCGTGATGGTGGGAATGTTCTACTTGCTGGGATATTGGCAAGGATTCCTTACCTAATCGGTTTGATCCATTCATGGGCTATCAAAAGGCTTGTATTACTAAGATCCTAGTCTAGTACTCGACCAACCCAAAATTTATGAGTTGGGAGTGGGGAATAAGGAAGGGTTAGAATTTCATTCATTTAGTTTAGAGACTTATTAATCAAGTTAAAATACTCATTCACGAGTATCAAAGACTCATTTCTCTAGTTTCAAGACTCCCTCATCTCCCCACTCGCTACTTCCTACTCCCCACTTCCCTTAACTTTACTACTGACGATTGGCTTTTTCTTGAGGAATAATCTCCGTTACTACCCTACCGCTAGAACTGCCACCTTTGACAAGAATATTTTCTGTTTGCAGATTACCAACTGCTGTTTCACCCACAAAATTTAATGGTGGGTCAATTTGTCGGTAAACAACATTTCCCTGAGCTTCAACTAACTTATTATCTAAATACCAAGTTAGTGTATTGGATCTTAGAGACTGGCGACGCTGACCAACGGCGTTGACATTACCTGTTAAATAAACGGTTTTTTGTGGTATTTTCATTTCACCTTGATTAGCTGTCACTGTAACGTTTTCGGCACGCTGGAACATTCGCGTCGGCGAGTTTGTAGTGACAGTTTCTGCGTTCATGTTCCAGGTCATAGAGTTACTAGCTATTTGCATTGGTGGGTCTAGTAATTCTAGTTGAGCATTTTTTTGGACAGTGGCAATTTTTGTTTTTAAGTTGACTTCGGCAGAATTTCCCTTGCCGCGATCGCTAATTTTATTATCTTTATAGCGGTCAATTTCTAGGGGGCGATCGCCAATCAGTTTTTCTTCTTTAATATTCCAGATTAAATGTTCAGTTCTCACTTGCATCTGGGGATCGATAGAATTTGCTACTACTCCTCCAGAAAATTCCATTCGCTGTTCGCGGGTTTTAACTCGCACTTCCTGCGCTACTGCTTGTAGTTTTTTATGAGTACCGTTAATCTTGTTACGAACAATCAATAAATCTTCTTTGGGACGCCATTCTAATTCATTACCTTGCAACACAATCCCATTATTAGGATCTGTAGCAAATATTTTACCTTTAAGAAACAACTGCTTTCCATCTTGTTCAATGTCTGCTACATCTGCCTTTATTTGGTAAACAATTTTGCCATCTTGATATAGTTCACCATAAGGATTTTCAGCCTGACCAATTTGTTTTTCTTTAGTGTATTTTGCCTGGTTAGCCCTGACTTTCCAAATTGGTCTTCCCACTTCATCTGCTTGTTCTAGGGTGACATCATAGAAAGTCAAATTGCTATCTGGATTAGATGAATCCGCAGTGTTTTGTTGGGAAGCTAGCGGGAATTTGCCCCCGCAGGCGACTAAACCAAATATTAATAAAAGTAAAATAAGAAACGAGGGAGTGGAGGAGAAATTTTGAATTTTTCTCTTTCCCCATCTCCCTCTTTTATGAAATTGATACGCCATTATTCTTGGATTTCTAGGTGTCCGTCACTAGTTCTGGGGTCTTCCAAAAAACCGATACCAGATAACGGTCGGTATGGATAGCTTTGGCGAGGGGTTTTTTGAATATCTTCTTTGATAGCTTCTAAATCAATGTAGCGATCGCTTACATTAATTAAGCTATCGCTAGTCATCGAACGCAAGCTCACTACTTCTACCCGTACGCCACGATAGCTGACTGAATTTACCGCATAAGCTAAATCCCCATCACCGCTAACTAAAACTGCGGTATCATAAGAATCTACTAGTGCCATCATGTCTACTGCTATTTCTACATCCAGGTTAGCTTTTTTCGAGCCATCTGGTAGTTGGACTAAATCTTTAGCAATGACTCGATAGCCATTGCGACGCATCCACAGCAGAAACCCCTGTTGCTTCTCGTTTGTCCGGTCTACACCAGTGTAGAAAAAAGAACGCAGTAATCTAGAACCTCCTGTTAATCGACATAATAACTTCGTGTAATCTATTTCAATACCTAATTGCAGTGCAGCATAAAATAAATTTGAGCCATCAATAAATATGGCCACCCTACCCCGATTCTCCAAAACTTGTTCTGGCGTAAATATTGAATCGTTTTCTAAATTATTCAACATCATTGTGATACCTCAATTTTTATCCCTGTTATTTTTGATACAAATTACCAACTTTTAGATGCTAGTCACAGCGGCTTATGATAATGTTCTGCGGCTAATTTAAATTCAGCCACGATAAATTTTGTGAGAAAATAAAAAAATTGAACAAAATCAGAGTTTGATAAGGACTAATCGTTTTTCGGAGGTTCTATTCGCTGAAAAACAGGTTGGTGTTTACCCAACTGTTGTTTGCTCGATAGTAGCCCCCATGTAGCATGGGTGGCAAAAGGGGCGGTAATTGAACTTTGTATTTGATCGTTAAAGTTTATTCCAAAGCCTAGCTGCTGATAAATATCGCTGCTGATGTTCGGAATAATTGGGGATAGCAGATAAGCTGCTAGTCTAACTGATTCTAGAACTGCGTAGAGAACCTTTTCCACCGACTCCTGTTGTCCCTGTTTATATAATGACCAAGGAGCTTGTTCATCAATAAACTTATTACTGGCTTGTGCCAGTGAAAGTATGGCCACGCAGGCTTGACTGAAGGCTAGCTCCTGATATGCTTGTTTTACCTGTTCCCCTAGACGTAAACCAATGGCTTTCAAAGGATTTTCGTCAGAAATCGCTTCATTACCTATTGATGGGAGATTATTCTCAGCGCAGTACTTCTTCACCATGCTCAAGGTGCGATTGAGCAAATTACCTAAATCATTTGCCAAATCTGCATTCAGAACATTAATGAATCTAACTTCATTAAAATCTCCATCTTTGCCAAATTCGATTTCCTTAAGGAAGTAATAACGAACGGCATCACTACCATAGCGTTGAACTAACGCCACAGGATCAAGGGTGTTACCCAGACTTTTGCCCATTTTCTGCCCGTCTTTGGTCAAAAAGCCATGCCCAAATACTCTCTCTGGCAAGGGTAAGCCAGCCGACAACAGCATTGCTGGCCAGTAAACTGCATGGAAGCGGAGAATATCTTTACCAATTAGGTGCAGATCGATTGGCCACCATGTTTCTAAAGCATTTGCTAAAGTTGGTTCTGCATCTGGTTCAAGTAATGCTGTGACATAACCTAGCAGCGCATCAAACCAGACATAAAGGGTATGCTTAGGATCGACTGGTACGGGAAAACCCCAATCTAAATTCACTCGTGAAATGGAAAAGTCTTGCAGTCCTTGATTGACAAAGCTGAGAACTTCGTTGCGCCGACTTTCTGGTTGAATAAAATCCGGTTTAGATTGATAAAATTCTATCAGCTTGGTTTGATATTTGGATAAGCGGAAAAAATAGTTTTGTTCGTCTCGCCACTCCACTTCTTTGTTAGTATGAATTGGGCAACGGTGTCCTTCTAACAGATCCCGTTCTTCTTTGAATTCTTCGCAGGATACGCAGTACCAGCCTTGTTGTTGTCCCTGGTAAATATCATCAGATTCCCAGACTCGCTCAAAGAATTCTTTAACGATCGCTTGATGACGAGGTGCAGTAGTCCGACTAAAGCGATCGTATTGAATATCTAATAATTGCCATAAACTGACGAAACTAGGGACAATTTCATCACAAAATTCTTGTGGTGCTTTGCCTAAACTTTCTGCCGAACGCTGAATTTTTTGCCCATGTTCATCTGTACCTGTAATTAGTAATACCCGATGCCCTAGTAACCTGTGAAATCGCGCTACTACATCGGCTGCGATCGTTGTATAAGCACTGCCTATATGAGGGACATCGTTTACATAATATAAGGGTGTAGTCAGGGCAAATGTATTTTCTGTTTTATTCACTAGATTCATGCAAAATAAAAATTAACTTATTAAAACGTTTTACATCTTAGCTTTTGGTGGCAAAACCACGCCATTATACAATATTATTCCTATTTTTTCCAATAACGTCTTCATCCTAGCAAATTTATTAGGTCAAAAATTGTTTGGTAATATGCATCAATTAAACTCATTTTTACCTAAAAAATCGAAATTAACTAATCATAATTTTTTTGAATAGTTTCTATTAGATATTCTTGTGTTCAAGAATACATAATTGAGAACGCAGAAAATCTAGTTACTTTTGGAGATTAGATATTTCTATCTTAAGACGGTCATGACAATAGTAAAGAAATGTAAAACTAAAATTAAGACGAATTGCCATATTTACCGGAAAATATATTGATTAGGTATGAGTGGAAATAGCCCCCTAGAGATTTCTCGCGCTTTGGTGGCGGCATTCTCAACGCAAATGTTCCGCTATTACGAAGACCGCATTCCCCAGGATGCCAGGGTGGTAGTAGTCAGCAATCATCGCAGCTTTATGGATGCACTGATTTTAATGGCGGCGTTATCGAATCCGATTCGCTTTGCTTGCCATCACTACATGGGACAAGTGCCAGTCATGCGGGAGATTGTCATCGGTCAATTGGGGTGTTTTCCTTTGGAGGAAACTCAAAACCGCCTGCAAAGCTTTTTTTTGCAGTCGCAGGTGCTATTGCAGTCCAAGCAGATGGTGGGAGTATTTCCAGAAGGGACTACACCAATGGTGAAATTTACTCAGCCAAATCAGGTGGGTGAGTTTCAGCGGGGATTTGCCCATTTGGCATTACGAGCGAATGTGGAGGATTTAGCTATTTTGCCGATCGCGATCGCCTCCTTAGAAGAGGTAAACACCAATGGCTTCCCTTTAAGGCTCTTGAGTGTATTCGACCCTTCAGAACCTTTATTTAATCAAAGTGGTTGGCATCCTCTGGTAATTTATCGTCGAGTTGCGGTGTTAATCGGTCGTCCTTATTGGATTACGCCCCAACATCATAAAAAATATCATGGCAAACAAGCCAGAACTGTTGTGGCTGAACTGACACAACACTGTCACGGCGAAATTAGTAATTTACTGCGTCAAGGTTGCTATTAGAATCAAAAGCACCGAAGCTTTTATAAGCAACAATCAGCAGTTCAAAAGTTTTATATCAATGATCGATGACTATCACAGAAGTTGAGCTAAACCCCTGTTTTCTAACTCCTAAACGAGTACAGCCAGAGTATCCGCTATTGGTATATTTGCCAGGAATGGATGGAACTGGTCAACTATTGCGATCGCAAACTGCTGGATTAGAAGCTGGCTTTGATGTCCGTTGTTTGGCGCTCCCCCGAAAAGACCTTAACACTTGGGATGTGCTTACTAAGAGTGTATTGGACTTGATCGATGCCGAATTAAAAAAAAGCTCTCAAAGACCAGTTTACTTGTGTGGTGAGTCCTTTGGTGGTTGCTTGGCAATGAAAGTGGCAATCCAAGCACCCGATTTATTTAAGCGAATTATCCTAATTAACCCAGCTTCAGCCTTTCAGCTTCGCCCTTGGTTAAGTTGGGCATCCCAGCTAACTTACTTAGTGCCATCAGGATTGTATGATGTTGGCGCACTAGGCTTGTTGCCATTTTTAGCATCTTTGCCACGCATTTCTCAAAGCGATCGCCACGAGCTGCTAAAAACGATGCGTTCTGTCCCCGCAGAAACCGTTCTTTGGCGGTTGTCTTTACTGCGAGAGTTTCATATTGATGAGGAACAGTTAAGGCATTTAACTCAACCAGTTTTGTTGATTGCTGGTGCTAGCGATCGCCTTTTGCCTTCTGTAAATGAAGTCAACCGGATAGCGAACATCTTACCAAATAACAAGATTGTAGTGTTGCCTAATTGTGGACACGCTTGTTTGCTAGAGCAAGATACTAATCTCTATGAAATTCTTAAAGATAACGACTTTTTAGAAAGTCAAGCTGATATGGGTACGGGGCTAGAGGTTATAAAATAATTAAACAAACTCAAAACACACTATGACCAAAACAACTGTCAAACTGCAAATTCCTTTTGAATCACTCTTAGATGCCATTGCCAACCTTCCTTTAGAAAAAAAACATCAATTGTGGCAATTATTAAATGAGGAAATTAACCAACGCGAAGGAAATTTGCTTCCAGAAGACTCTTATGATTGGGGTTCCCAAGGGCAGCCAAAAGGCAAGCCAATAGAATATATATCTGGAGTTGGGCTAACAGTTATTGGTGGCAAGGATGCTCCAACCTGATTTGCTTGAGTGTGGCGACATGGTTATAGTAACTTTGCCTGCTAGTAATTCTAGAGGACGTGAACAGCAAGGAACTCGACCTGCTGTAGTGGTCGGTATACCTTGGGGAGAAGTCCGCTATCCAATGCTAATAATTACACCTTTAACTACCCAGAGGGGTTCTTGGGTGTTAAATACTCCCAACTTATACCCGCGTTTGTTGGCTGGTGCTGGTGGTTTGCCTCTGTCTTCCATTGTCTTGCTAGATCAAACGCGTGGATTAGATATCAATAGAGTTTTGGCGTATTTGGGAACACTCACGTCTGAGCAATATGTTCCTATTCTTGATGGATTAACACAGTTGTTTAGACAACAAAATAGTTAATCTTAAACTGATATTTACGTTACTTCTTAAACAAGAAGATTTGAAATGACGGTTCAACGAGGTGAAAGATAAGTGCTATTCAGCTTCTTTGAGCCACTCTTCATAACTACAAACAAGCAAACGCTGTTTCACCTTGTCAATGGCTGAAGCCTTTGGCACATCAGTTGTTCTCACACGATACATATCATTTAGAACAACGCCATAATGCTTTGTTGTGTAGTAAGCCACGACTTCTGCTAAATTTCGATCTGACATTTCATCATAAAGCAATGCCAACAGTGGTAAATAGTCTTGTGTTTCTATTCCATTCGGAAAAGCACACTGAATCAGCTTATAGGTACTTAAAAGATAAGGTGCAATAGTAATTTGCATAATTAATTTCCTCTTAAAGGGCGAGGCAGATGGATATACACATTGAACTTTACACCCTGAGAAAGTGCTGCTCTGACCGCTTTGGCATCTGCTGTCATTGTCACAATTCCTAACTGATCCCCTGTTCCTAGAATAATGATATCATTTGTCCCCAAACTCCTAGTCGGCTGTAAGTTTAGGGCTACAGTTGAGGGATTGTCAGGTATGATGTTTAATCTTTGTATAAATCTACTTGATCTCGTCTGTTCTGATACTCCGCCTGACCATTGAATAATATCAGTAACTTCTTTCAACGCTATTTGAGTAATTACCATTTGTTGCCCTTGTACATATTGTCGTAATTCATAGCGCACAGATGAGCCTTCAGAAATAAACGCAAACACAGTACCTGTATCTAGATTGACCATTTCAACGCCATACTCAACGCGATTATTTTATGGGAGTTAGGTCACTTTCGGTAAAAGCGTCACAGGAATTGTTGATCTATAACTTGTACTTGTGGGGAGATGTCAAAGCCCCTCAAACTTCGCTACAACCAAAAAAGAGAGGCTTTACAAGATGGTGTCAAGCAATGGCAGACAAACCCCAAAAAAAAGAAGTGAATAAATTAGTTAATTCACCTAGAGAAACTTCAGAATTAAAAATCCAGGCTCAATCATCAGTAGAAAATGAACCGTCTATAGTAGAGTCTTTGATTAAAACTGTTGCTGAGACTGGTCAAGCAGTTTTAGACACAGCAATGGGGGTGGGAGAAGCGACAGCGAAAGAAACACATAAGTTCATTGAGCAAACAACTCAAACCAGCGGTCAGGTTGTGAATCGCCTCAGCGAAAATTGGCTGATTAGAAAACTATCTGGAGTATTAAATCTCAACTGGCTGATTAGCGATACTAACCTTGTTGATTTGGAACAAGCAGAAGCGGCAGTAAACAAACTCAAGAAACAGTATCCAAATGAATCACCCAGCCAGCTTGCTCACCGAATCATGGTGGAAAAAGCAACTAAAGCAGCCACAGTTGGATTAGCCACTAGTTTTTTGCCAGGAATAGCAGTGGCATTGTTGGCAATTGATTTAACAGCCACAACAAAATTGCAGTCAGAAATGCTTTATCAAATTGCATCTGTCTACGGGCTAGATTTAAAAGACCCTGCCCGTAAAGGTGAAATTTTGGCAATTTTTGGGTTGGCTTTGGGTGGAGGACGTTTGTTGAAAGCTGCGGGATTAGGGTTGCTGCGAAATTTGCCCTTGGCGGGTGCAGTGATTGGAGCTAGTTCAAATGCGACGATGATCTATTCATTGGGGTATGCTGCTTGTCGATTTTACGAAACCAAGCTGGATGAATCTACTTCCTTGGCATCGCCACAGACATTGGCAACATTAAAAGCCGAAAGTGAAAAGTATCTAGAAAGTGCGATCGCTCAACAGGCTCTCATGGATCAAATCTTAGTTCACATGATCCTAGCTAGTCATCCAGAAAAGACTTGGCAAGAAATTTTACCAGAATTAAAAGCTTTAAACCTTAGTTCTACTTCGTTGGATGCCATTGCCCAAAATATCAAATCGCCCAAGCCTTTAGATGTATTGCTCAATCAACTGAATCGTGATTTTGCCATACCTTTGTTGGCTCAATGTTACAAAATTGCCCAGCTTGATAATCAAATTACAGCACTTGAGCAAAAAATAATCGAAGCGATCGCCAGCAAATTTGATATTGACAGAAATAAAATTGGGGCATAGGGCATAGGGCATAGGGCATAGGGCATGGGGCAGGAGGTAAAAGAGTAGAGTTTATAGCTTCATTAACGAATATCAAAGACTCGTTAATGGAGTTCTGAGGTGGATTAATGAGTATCAAAGACTC
>NZ_CAXTTT010000043.1:0-54476 GCF_964247315.1 uncultured Nostoc sp. | reverse complement strand
TGCAAGTTGGGGGGGAGGGAGATGGAGGCAGGGGAGCAGGGGAGCAGGGGAGCAGGGGAGGCTGAATTTTCATCTGCACCTTCTGCTTTTGCCTGTTCGTAACCACCAGCTAACAAAGCGCGATATAACGGCAGTTCAAACAGTTTCCGCATGACGCTTCTGGAGCGTTGTAAATCTTCTACTGTCTCAAATAGGGGGACTACTTGAATAGTTCCGACGGCAATGGCGGGGTCAAAAAGTCTGGCTTCTTTGGCTAAAAGCAATACTTCCAGCACGTCGCTCACGTCGCGGCACATACTGATAATGTAAGTTTGGCAGATGTTAAGACCAAATTCTTGTTGCAGCGATCGCACGATGCGAAAGGTTTCAATGACATCGTTGGTTTTTTCCGAAAATGGCAATTCTGCCGGAATTAGTGGCCTGCGGGTTTGCAGTTCGCCTGTGAGCCAAGCAACTCTTTGCTCCTCGGATAGTTCGTTGTAAGGCTGGGGTAATATTTGCAGGTATTCGAGGATCTCGTTAAGCGCATCGGCGTGACGGGATGATTCTTGGCGGATATCTAACTGTGTCAAGTTAAAGCCAAAAATTTCTACCTGACAGATCAGATTTTCTAATTCTCGACAACTTAAACCTGTTTCTGTCAAGTTGCGCTGAATCATTCGCAGTTCTGCTAAAAAATCGGCTCCCGAACGATACAGGGGGCTATCTTGATTTGTTGGCGTTTCCCGATTGTACAAAGCTAGATTGCGATCGCGAGTATTTTCCAACCGTTTCAGCACGTAAGCCAGTTTTAGCCGATAGGGTTCTTGTCGATAACGCAGCGCCAGTGCGTCATATACCTCGCTGAACTGGGACTGATCCAATTCTAGAGATTCTAGTAAGTCTGGTAAAACATCACTCCAGTGCATCGACACACTCAACAATTCAATCAGATTTTTCACTGACTGAATATATCTTCCAAGCACCATTTTGCGCTGATAGCAAGCCGTTTTCCAGGTGATTTCGGGCGTGACTGATGGGTTCCCGTCTCTGTCTGAGCCTACCCAGGAGCCAAAAGAACAAAAGTTTTTACTCGGTGGTTCTAGCCAAGGAAAGGTATTGGATAGAGTGTGTTTGAAACGTTTATACAGTTGCGGAATACCATCAAATAAAACTTCTTGGAAATAGTGCAAGGCATAATCTACTTCATCTAGCACTGTGGGTTTGAACTGGTGAAGTTCGTCTGTACGCCACCACAGGCGAATCTCTTCGAGCAATTGTTCGCGGACATCTACTGCTTCCCAAGGATATGCTCCTGGCGTAGTCCCAGAATGGTTTTCCAAGGCATCCAGTTTTTGCAAAAGTTGTACTACTTGTCGCTGCTTATCTCGGATGGTATGACGAACAATTTCCGTCGGATGCGCTGTAAAAACTAAGCGCACATCCAGATGTGCAATTAGACGTTGAATTTGCTGGGGTGGTACATTCAATTTGAATAAATAGGGAAACAAGGCAGCAAAAGTACCTTTTGGTTTGACTTGCCGCTTTTCGAGATAATTCTTTTTGAGGAAGGCTGCTGCTATTCCCTTGCTAACAGGCGCATCATCTTCTCTTTGATTGGAAGAATAATTAACATTGGATGGTGTTTCTGGCTCTGTAGCCTCTGTTTCTGCCTCATACCGACTCAATTGCTGCCGTTGTTCGTATTCCTGCTCTATGATGTTAATCAGCTGAAAATACAGAGCGAAAGCACGAGCCGCGCGAATTGCTTCGTTGATATTTAGTTGTTCAATCAATTTGACGGCTGAAGATGCTTGGTCATTTGTTGCTTGTCCTTCTGGCGAACATAAATCGCGCAACTGACGCAACAGCTCTACCATATTTTGACCGCATTCTTGCCGGAGAACTGACTCCCACAATTCTTCCACTACCTGGAGACGATGACGCAAAAATAATTCCGACACCGGGTATATATCCGCAGTTTGAGACGAAGAGTATAAAAGGGAACCCATATTCTCTATTCTTGTAAAGCTAATTACTGTTTACGGTTCTAGGTTTTGCACTTAATGCTCACCGGGTTGTTCCTGAGCAAATAATTATTTGGTGTATATCTTCTCATCTTGATTGATTTCGTGTTCATCTGGGAAGTCTAGATTGGGTAGGCGATCGCCTCGAAATAATTCTTCACTGGCTTCTCCTACGACTGCTAGTGCTCTTACTGTAGCTTTTCCAGTCAGCAGGAGCAGTAATATAGACGCTGTACCTATTTGTAAAAGGAACGATTGGGGAATGGGAAATAAATCCAGATTGGATGCGGGTTTAGGTGAAGACTGTTGGTTGATAGGAGGCATTGCTAATTTTTGGTTATGGGAATTTATGAGTAGAGACGTGATTAATCCTTGTCTGTTAGGAGAGACGCGATTAATCACGTCTGTACAGGAGTTAGGAGTTAAGATGACTCCAACCAACGATCAAGGGATAGAGTTTAAATGAGATCAGCTTGTTGTCTGTTTTACCCATCAGGGGCGTTAGCACATTAGGAAAAGAGTCCGGTTTTAAAGGACAAGTTATCAGCCAGTCATATAGAATTATTCTGACTCCTGGTTACTGTACAAACGCGATTAATCTCCTCTCTCCTAACTCCTAACTTCTGATTTTTGACTCCCTATTAGTAAAATAAACGCAAAACTCAACATTAGTCAGACTTGCAACCTATACAAGACTATCTTGTCCGATTTTATGAGCTACGAAGGTAACAAAATTGTTAAAAAAAACCGTCAGAGTGTGATAAACCTATGGTTCTAGTTTACAAGTGCAGGCACTATCCCCCAACCATCGCTGACTGTAAAGTTAACTGAGCATGAAAACAGTAGTACCAGATCGCCAGCAATCCTTAGTGCAATGGGTAAGCCAAGCAACAGGGATCAACACTTTCGGAGTGAAAGTCCGGTTGCGGGGAAATGACCTTCATATTCTTTGTGAAGGTATAGAATGTCCGCAGCGTTGGCGTACTTTGTCTGATTTGCTGCAAGCACTACAGCAAACAAACTTAGATATCCTCACAAACAGCGACCAAACCTCAATATATCAAGTATTTGTCTATGGCCGCAGAAAAGGGGAACAGCGCCCCTCATGGTGCCATCGGGTTCACTTAAATCAAATAGATAAGCATCTCGATCAGGTGCAACAAGCGCTGCTAGCAGACTCAGAAAAATCAAAACAATCGGGTGGGGCGCTAATTGTCTCTAACGAAAGTTTGGCACGCCAAGGCAATCCAGAAGCGATCGCTCGATATCTGAGCGAAACTCTGAGTACGCTAGGTGTATCAGTACAGGCAAAGATTAAACTATATAAGCCAAAGAATTCTCAGCCAGAAGAAAATCGCCTGTGGATATTTTGCCAGTCAAGCTATAGCCCTGATGCATCGTTGCTTGCCGAACCAATAGCACAGAAGTTGCGCTATCTCAAGCTTTCCGGCTACCAAGATGCCGTAATTGTTTCTCAGGTAAACGGCGAAACTGCCCCAGATTGGCTGCTGCGGGTAGATTTAACACCACCAGAGGTGATGCTTAAAGAGTGGGCGCGTTGGGGGGATGTCCAAGCGATCGCTCGATTATTAGCTGAAGTACTATCAAAGTTAAAAGTTGGTGTCCAAGTTTCTTTAAAAGAATCAACGCTACATATATTTTGTATTCCAGCTTTCGATCCTTTAGGAACTGCTGCGATCCCAGACAAGGTAGTGTGCTTAGAGGCGATTTTACCGCAGCTAGAAGCGATCGCTCCTCAAGCCATTCTCGCCGCCACCGTATATGGACAAAAAGCAGGCGACAAGGAACCCACTTGGATTGATTGGCTGGCTTTACCCGCTGCCAAGTATCCAGCCTTTGCCATATCACCATTAGATTTGGCAAATACTGGCGATGAACCAGCAATTATATTTTTACTAGAGCGCTTACTCAATCCTGATTTGGATTGGCGACTATTGACCGGTGGAATTCGCGTACTCCTACTAAACAAAAATGGTTTATTGCACATTATGTGTGATGCACCTGTTTGTCCACAGCGGCAACAAGTAGTAAGTAAAATTACGCAGTTTATCCGCCAGTTAAAAATTTCTGGTATTATGGGAGTACGTATCTACGGTCGCCGTGCTGGGAATAAAGAACCTTTTTGGCATTATGGTGTCGATCTTGAACATCGCCAACGTTTAGTTCCAGAAGCAACCCCAGAATTTGCTGCTACTTCTATATACATTAACGATTTAGTAACATCTGAGACTAGTGAGCCAATTTTGCGCCCAGACTTAACGACAGAAGAAGTTCAAAATTTTGTAACAGAAGTAGCGCGAGATTGGATAGCAACGGCGAGTTCAACTGCGAGAAAATTCCTGTTGAAAAGCCAGCTATTTACCGAAAGCAAAGAGTCAGCGGAACATAACCATGATGTTCAAGGAATTAAAATTGCTTTGGTTTGGGGAACACTAGGATTATTACTCACCCTCCAAACTGATTGGATATTGGGTCGAATTATTGCACGTAATACGCCCAGTTCGCCAAAAGTCGCTAGTGCCACCCTCTCATCATCTTCCGAGCAAAAGGCATCTTTGACATCTGGAAAAAATCAGAGTCAGAAAACGACCTTTTTTAGCAGCACTTCCAAGACAAAATCTCCTCCAAATCAAAGTTCTGTATTTAACGCTTCGGAATTTACCCAGAGTGATGATACCCCGAACAATAATTTGGCAGCCGCACCACTGAAAGAAAAAGCAACCGCAACAGCTATTCTTTTAGCAGCGCGATCGCAGATGCCAAGTTTTAATGTCAGGCAGTTAGATGAGCAACTAGCACTGTATAAACAGCGTTTAGCTAGAACTGGTACTCCGCCAGATATATTGATTATTGGCTCCTCCCGCGCCCTCAGAGGAGTAGATCCCGCAGCA
The DNA here is from genome assembly GCF_964247315.1 of uncultured Nostoc sp. Lineage (GTDB taxonomy): Bacteria > Cyanobacteriota > Cyanobacteriia > Cyanobacteriales > Nostocaceae > Nostoc. The sequence goes on along the minus strand of NZ_CAXTTT010000043.1, from coordinate 49,558 downwards.
CTTTCTAAAGCTTTAGCAACTCAAGGCTATCCAAATCTTGATGTGTTTAACTTTGGGATTAACGGTGCTACGGCACAAGTTGTAGACTTTGTGATTCGTCACGTCCTAGAACCATCAGAACTACCCAAAATAATTATCTGGGCAGATGGTGCGCGTGCTTTCAACGGGGGGCGCGAGGATATTACCTTTAAATCGCTTGCTGGATCAGTTGGTTATAAACAAGCATTTGAAAAAACACCAACAACGGCAAGTAGCAATGATTTGCCAGAAAATACGGTAAATTCAGGAGAAGAAAAAACAAACGAAGAAAAACAGGAGATTAGTACTTATGAAGCTGTCAATCAATCGTTAAATCAGGCTCTAGCATCTGTTTCTGCTAGCTATCAAAACCGCGACCAAATTAAAAGTTTACTTCAAAAACAATTGCTCATATTTGGTAATAATCAGACAGTTACATCACAAAAACAGTTGACAGATGGTACTTCAGATGAAAGTATTTCTCAGCAAGCAGTTGACTTTGATGGCTTTCTACCCTTATCTATTCGCTTTAATCCTGCTAGATACTATCAAAAACATTCTAGAGTTACCGGAAATTATGACAACGACTATAAATCTTTTCAAGTAGAAGGACAGCAAGATGCTGCTTTTCAAGAAGTGCTTCAGTTTACCCAGTCTCAGAAAATCTCCTTAGTGTTTGTGAATATGCCTCTAACAGGAGATTATTTAGATCCAGTGCGTAAACAATATGAGCAACAATTTCAGCAATATATGTTGCGTTTGGCTACTAATCCCAACTTTATTTATCGTGATTTGAGCCAACAGTGGATAAAAGTAAATGATTTCTTTTCCGATCCTAGCCACCTCAACCGCTTTGGTGCATACGAAGTCTCGAAAAAGCTAGCTAACGATCCGATGATTCCTTGGCCAGTGAAATAGGGAGTGGGAGTGTGGAATTGAGATGAAGAGGAAGGGGAAGAATAATTATTGATTAATGACCAATGCCCCATGTCCTATGCCCAATGACTAATGAATAATGATTAAAAAATGAACTTTATATCAATTTTATATGGGCTGTTCCTGTTGAGTGTGTTAGGAATTTACTGGTCTTTAGCACAACATAAATTACGATTGTGGACGCTGCTAATTGCTAGTTTGGTTTTCTATGCATCTTTGCACATTCAATACATACCATTACTATTAGCATTAACATTTATTAATTTCCGTATAGGGCTGGAAATTGGTAACAACACATCACCAGGAAAACATTCTCTTGACTGGCAGATTTCTAATGAAGAGTGGCAATTTGCTCAAGTTGATTGGAATCGTCGCCGTCTAAAGGTTTTGTGGGTGGGTATAATTCTAAATGTTTTACTGTTACTAGCTTTTAAGTATTTTACCCCTTTATTCAAGTTTGTTTTTCATGTACAAACAACCTCACCAGATAGCTCTTTTAAATTAATTGCACCCTTGGGAATTTCATTTTTCACCTTTGAATGTATTGCTTATTTAATAGATGTCTATCGCGGTGCTCCTGCTACTGATAATTTTCTCAAATTTACTACATACAAATTATTCTTCGCAAAACTGATTTCAGGGCCGATTACGCGCTACCACAACTTAGCAAATCAATTTAATACACTAGAATTGCCCAGTACCAATAGAGTAGGTGAAGCGCTGTGGTTGATTGCTAGGGGCGCAGTCAAAAAAGGTATTTTTGCAGACCACTTAGGAATTTTCGTCGATTTATGTTTTGGTAATTTGCAACGGGCGGGTAGTACGGATCTGTGGTTAGCTATATTCGCTTATGGCTTGCAGTTATATCTAGATTTCAACGGTTACGTAGACATTGCCCGTGGTAGCGCTATGCTTTTTGGCTTAGTTCTACCTGAAAATTTCGACTTTCCTTATTTCAGCACCAATATTTCCGAATTTTGGCGGCGTTGGCATATCACTCTAGGAGATTGGCTACGTAACTATGTCTACTTTCCTTTGGGTGGTTCCCGTCGGGGTTTAGTCCGCACCTGCTGGAATTTATTTATTGTGATGCTAATTGCTGGTATCTGGCACGGTGCTGCTTTGGGTTATGTTGTTTGGGGTATACTCCACGGATTAGCTTTGGTGGTTCATCGACTTACAGATTCTATAAGCGATCGCTTTGAAAATCTAGAACAATTCTGGCAAAATCCTCTGGGTATCTTTATTGCTTGGTTTTTGACCCAACTGATGGTTTTTACCTCTTGGATTTGGTTTCGTCTACCTAATCTCCAAGACTCTTCTTTGGTAATTCGGCATCTTTGGGGTTATCCGGCTGACGCCCAGTTTGCTGAAAAGGTCTATGTGGAAGCCTTAAATATGAGCCAATCCCAACTCTCTTTGGTACTTCTAGCTTTAGCTGCCCTTATGGCTATAGTCTATGCCTTCAATCGAATGCTGAAGTTAGAGTTTAACTGGCCCCTTAAGCTTGTCTTCGTCCCCCTATGTTTTTACGCTGTTTGGTTATTAGCTCCTGAAGGCAGTTTGCCCTACATCTACTTTGATTTTTAACTGAACCATCAGACAACATAGAACTTATTATCTCGTTACAAATCAGCAAGATTTCAAATGTTTCTTATCGGCTAATTATAAAGAAGTGTAAAGGTAGATAACTAGGCGATCGCCTCATTGAAAGTGATAGCTAGTTTGTTGGTGAAGTGGCTTAAAAAACCTCAATCCATTACTGTGTATCCCTATTCTTTATAGTAGGAAAACTTTACAGTTCGATGAGCTTGTTAAAGAATTCTGTTACAGAATATTAAGTCACAGATCGCGTCCAAGTAAATTCATGTAGACTATATTTCAACAGGCTAAATAAATCCGCTTGTTCCATATTTAACAACCCATAGCACTTATAAAACCATGACCACAACCTTACAACGGCGCTCTGGCGCTAGTGTATGGGATCGCTTCTGCGAGTGGATCACCAGCACTGACAACCGCATATACATCGGTTGGTTTGGTGTACTCATGATCCCAACCCTACTAGCTGCTACAACCTGCTTCGTAATCGCTTTCATCGCTGCTCCTCCTGTGGACATTGACGGTATTCGCGAACCAGTTGCAGGTTCTTTGATCTACGGAAACAACATCATCTCTGGTGCAGTTGTTCCTTCTTCAAATGCTATCGGTTTGCACTTCTACCCAATCTGGGAAGCAGCTTCCTTAGATGAGTGGTTGTACAATGGCGGCCCTTACCAGTTGGTAGTTTTCCACTTCTTGATCGGTTGCGCTGCCTACCTGGGTCGTCAGTGGGAACTTTCTTACCGCTTAGGTATGCGTCCTTGGATATGCGTAGCTTACAGCGCACCTTTGGCTTCTGCTACCGCAGTATTCTTGATCTACCCAATCGGTCAAGGTTCTTTCTCTGATGGTATGCCTTTGGGTATAAGCGGAACATTCAACTTCATGATTGTGTTCCAAGCAGAACATAACATCTTGATGCACCCCTTCCACATGTTAGGTGTGGCTGGTGTATTCGGGGGTTCATTGTTCTCAGCAATGCACGGTTCTCTAGTAACTTCTTCCTTGGTGCGTGAAACCACCGAAACCGAGTCCCTTAACTACGGTTACAAATTTGGTCAAGAAGAAGAAACCTACAACATCGTTGCAGCCCACGGCTACTTCGGTCGTTTAATCTTCCAATACGCTTCTTTCAACAACAGCCGTTCACTGCACTTCTTCTTAGCAGCATGGCCTGTCGTCGGTATCTGGTTCACCGCTTTGGGTATCAGTACGATGGCATTCAACTTGAACGGTTTCAACTTCAACCAGTCTGTGATTGACTCCCAAGGTCGTGTCATTAGCACCTGGGCAGACGTAATCAACCGCGCTAACTTGGGTATGGAAGTAATGCACGAGCGTAACGCTCACAACTTCCCCCTAGACTTAGCTGCTGGTGAAGTTACACCTGTAGCAATGACTGCTCCTGTTATCAACGGTTAATACTTCAGTATTAGCTAAATAAGAAGCGCCCTCCAGAAATGGGGGGTGCTTTTTAGTTGTAATTATCTTAAACCACCCTGGTTTGATTTTTACCCCCCTCAATACACAAAAGATTGGGGAAAGCTCCTTGTTCCCTCGCCAATACATCTCTTAGGGTTAGGGTAGGGTCAAAACTCCACAGAAATTGTGCCCTGTAAGGTAAATGGTGCTTGTGGGAAGATCAGAGGCCAATTGGTTTCGTAATACTTGACATTAAAGATGTTCTTGAAATTAAGTGCAGCTCACCAATTATCACGTTTAGAGGAGATGACAGCATCAGTTCTGACATAGGAAGGAAGGGTAATAATCGGGTCAAAGTAATCATTAACCCGATCGACCGCCCACAAAAAATATGCCTCCTCCAAACTCTAACCCTTTTAAACTCCTCTTTTGAATTGTTCCCGCTTCGGGTTGCCGTAGGCATCGCCTTGGGGTAGGATAGCACCCGACTGCTGATGGAATTGAAACCCGGAGATTTTACCCTGGAAGACGATCAGGCTCCCAGTTAAGCCAACAAAAATGGCAATCAATCCGATCGCAAAACCCAGGATGCGATGCAGAATAAAGGTCAGATGACGGAGCTTTTTCGCGGACATAGTAGAGACTCCTTGAGCAGAGACAACAGCAGATTAAGCCGCAGAAATCAAGGTGATTAAAACCGCGCTTTGACTCCACACCCAGTCATATTTCTCAATAGAGATGATTAATTGAGAATCATTTTTAGATAACTCCATTTACGAGAATACGGGAAATTGAGCGATCGCATATATACTGAAACCGGATTTTTTTATCGGAATCGGGATCTATTTTTTGCTACAAGCCTTTTTGCTGACGATACTGACTAGGAGTGATGCCAAATTGCCGCTTAAACAGATACCCAAAATGACTTATGCTCTCGTACCCTACTTGATTAGCAATTTCTGCAATCGTTAAATTAGTGTTGATGAGTAACTGCTTTGCTTGCTCTAACCGCAAGAATTGCACATATCCCAACACCGTAGTCCCCAATACTTCTCGAAATCCCCGCTTGAGCTTAAAGTCATTAAGTCCAATTTCACTGGCTAGGTCTAGTAGAGAAGATGGATGCGGCAGCCTTTGATTTAAAATGGCATGATGTAAACGTTCAATTTCATCGGGACAGAAAAATAGCGATCGCTGCAATACCTGATGATTTTCCCCCCACTGGGCAATCTGAAGTACCAGTAGTTCCAACATTTTTGCCTCTAAATACATTAGTCTGAGTGTTTCTCGGAACGGACACTGCAATATTTGTCTCAGCAGCAGTTGCATTATCGGCGTCGTCACTCCTAACGGCTGATGGAACCGCTCCTTTATCGGATTTTCTTTCAACTGTTCGAGCAAAGCAGGCAACTGATCAAAGCTGCTTTGGAAACTAGAAAGTAAATCAGCATTCCAATAAATTTTGATATTTTGAGTGTGCTGGTTCCCATTAAAATGCTCAAACTCCCGAACATCAGGCAAGCAAAACAAGTAGTTGTAACCTGCGACTTCTTCATAATCGTCACTGACTCCTAGTACATTTGGTGTAACTGTTCTTACAGCACCAGATAGAAAAAATTTAGATGTCAGTTCAGGCGAATTATCGTGTTTTTCTTCAGCAATCACTGCCTGAGAAAACTCATTGTCAGAGATTGATAGCCCAAGGTTATGGCGAAGTATAGTCCAGCGATGGCTGCTTTGACCAAACCAAGTAGATAATTGTGATTTTCCCTCATAGTTCTTAAACTGTAGATCCTTGCAAAATTCCCCAAAGTCCTCTGTTCCAGTTAGACGAATGGTCATGGAAATACTCTCAACTGCTTATTGAGAATGTCTCTATTAGCAAGGAAAGCGATGTCTACGACAAGCCGCTAAGAGCGTCTACGCCACAGTTTCATAACTCCACACACCTAATCGTATTTTTCAAAACAAAGCTGATTACTTCGCGTGATCACAACGATGCACGTCACTAAACCCACAACACCAACAATCTGTAAACCCAGATCAATGATTTTCTCTTCAAGCCGGACTAATAACGTTGTCATTCAAAATAAAATGGCTAATGAGAAGCTCATAAACGACTGCGATCGCAGCAGGTACAAAATATAGCTAAGTTATGGAAGCTTAACCCAGAGAGATTCTACCTGCTATCTGGTAAGCCTTGGGATTAATGCCAAATTTACGTCGGAAAGCAGCACAAAAAGCTGTGGGGCTGGCAAATAACCCACTCTGGCTGCAACCCCTGCAACAGTCATTTTTTCTGCTAACAGTAGCCTTTGTGCTTGCTCCATTTGGTAATCATGGAAGTATCCAAAGATGGTATTACCAAATATGGATGCAAAGATGAAACAGCCCTGTTTTTAATTACTGAATCGATGCTCTACTCTAACTGCTAACTCCTAAACCGTAGACAACGAATAGACCTGACCATCGATCAGCAGTCGCGTGATGCCCTTAGCTTGTAGATGAGTACGAGCCTTATGGAGCATTTTACTATCTGGAACTTTAATCACGCGATCGCGTTTAGTAGAAAAACGCTTGGCGACGCGATGATTATCAAACACCGGCAGAGTTCTTTGCTGGGTTTCCAGGCTGGGAATTTGTCCCAAGTCACCAAAGTCCTTCAAAGGTCGCGTAATTAATTCTGAGGAACGGTCAATTACCAAATAGCAAGTTTTGGGCAAATTGGCTACCGACAGTGGTAAAACTTCAACTGATGTTTCACCTGGTCTTCTTCTTGTAACTAAAGGTCTTTGCTCATCTAGGTCATCATCATCAAAGTCTTCTTCCTCAAAGTCATCATCTTCTAAATCATCATCTTCTAAATCATCCAAATCCTCGGATTCGTCGAGCAAATCTTCGCCCAGCATGTGCGCGATGACAGCCGCTCCTGGATGTTCATTCTTTAGCGGTGGGATGGGAATGCTGACTATTTCCGGCGGCTTTGGATCTGGAGTTTCTAACTTCTCTGTGACTCGGAGTTTGGGTTTCTCCGTCGCCGAGGGGCGTTGCCGCACTCGTCTACTAGCAGCAATTGACTCCGCCGTTTCCTCTGAGTAAAGTTCCTGCTCTACACGAATTATCTTACGTGGTAGTGGCTCAACCTTTGGCACTTCCAAGGGTTGGCTTTCGCTGGGTGGAACTTCTATCTCCGGCTCTGGTTCTGGTTGACTCAGCAGGGGTAACTGCTCGTAGCTTACCTGTGCCCTTCCCTCAGGAGTTCTCGCAGCCCGCTTTAAAGAGACTAAGTATTCATACTCATCCTCTGGCAAAGTGCTTTTTAGCAGGCGACTAATTGTCGAGTTACTCACACCATAGCGGTCTGCCAAAGTTGAGGTTGTTTCGGCAGTCTCTCGATATAACTTAAGAATTTCTTGCTTGTCAGAGTCTGTTAATTTTCTCACGGTAGATACCAAAAATCCTTACTAAGCTCGTTTCCGTCCGCTGGTACGCCGCGTTCGTCTTAGTGATGCGTCATATTCTAAGACAGCGCCCATGCCAAATAACACTCCACTAAACACCCAAAACACCTCTAATATCTCCCCACTTTGATAATTGGGGCCTTGGGCGTATTTAAACCACATATCTGCAATGTAGAGCGAAAAGGCCGCCGCTGCAATCATTCGCCAAGACTGGGAAACTCTTCCCCCCCAAAATGCTAGTAGTAGAGTGGTAGCAATAATTAACAAAACCACATCGCTAACTACGTAAAACCAATTTAAAATAGCGACTAGCAGTTCTGAGGGTGTTTCCTGTTGCATAGAAATCCACCATGCCAACAAACTACCGAACACTGCAATTGCTAACACAATTAGCCACTGCCATTTTTCCAGATTGATTCGCCTGGAAGCCACAGCTAAAATCATGCCTGCGCCAAGTAATAGATAAGTCACTACAAAAAATATATCGCCCACAGATACATCCGGTTCATCTTTTAAAACTATTTCGGTATAGCCGAAAATTATCCCCCCAACGAAATAAGAAAGCATACCTAACCCAATTAAGAGCCAAACATTTCGCCCACTGACGATTTGTGGACTCAGCCAGTTCCTCAAGCATAAGATACTGGCACCCAAATAAGCTAAAGCTTCAAAAATATTTGTGCCAATCACATACCACTCAGCTCGACTTTCTATGCCATCGGCTCCGGGAACTTTGGCACTAAACAACAAAAAGTATAGCAGTGCTAGTACGGCCCAGCCAATATTAGCTAAGACAATGTTCTGAGTGGTAAAAATTGATTTAGAAAGGAACGAATTCTCGTAAGAGTTATTCATAGGACTTGACTATGTAGATGCACTCTGGCAGTATTTTAAGTTAAAAGACTGTATATCTTGCAGTATGTATGTCAGGTAATACACAATCGGACACCAAGAGCAAGTGCCAGTGGCAGGAATTTTGTGAAAAAATTTCCATGCTACTGCCATAGTTTACCCAGTGGCGATTGATTTAGCCAAGTGATAAACAGCGATCGCTCGGCTTCTGGCATATCTTCTAGCTTATAAATTACTTGTTTGGTAAAATTAGCGTTGCCAAAATAAGCTTTTCCTAATCGATGCAGTTCTTGTAACAAGATAACTACATGATTTTCTTGCCAATCAGGTATTTTGGCTGTCGGCAAAGGATTAGTAGATACCAAATATTTAACTGCTTCTGGGGAGGATGCTTGGGGAAATTGCTTCTGCTTTAACACTTCCGCAATATCTTTTTCAAATAAGGCAGCTTGCCTAGCACCTAAAAACTCTTCAATATCGATAGAAACACCTTGCAACAGCAAAATACTGGCTTGGATTAAAATCGCCGTTTTGCCATGACCACCTGTGTCACTATCTAGCTGCTCTAAACGGATTTTACCCCAAACACTAAAGCGTTCCGGTTCCTCCAGCAAAACACAGGCTTTACCTCGGTTATCCGTTAATTCTCTCCATAAGCCTCTAGCTTCTTCTTCTTGACTAGCTTTGAATACGCTAATCAAGCGAAAAGTCTGCCCTTGATAACTAAGGATCGGCACCTGCTGATCCTTTTTTGGGTGCTGAATGCTTGATATTTCAACATCCTGCCGTTTGAGAATAAACATGGCACTAGCAAATAACTCCTCACAGGGGCACTCTTAATAATGGAATATATAATGGCATTTGGCAGCATTGCCAAGGCTGAAATTACCTAGCATACTGTGGAAATGAGCCTAGCGATCGCCAGATCCTTCCCGAAGGTAGGCGCCCAGAGGACGGTGGCGCTAACGGGCAAATAACCCCTTGACAACACAATATATCTAAACCAATACTCCATCTGTTTCGTTTTTAGTGTAAATTTACTAGCTAGCGACTAGCATCTTAGCCTTGCTAGTGGGAAATCTGCAATTTTCGATTGCTTCTTGGTAGGTGAAGACGATATAATAGTGTAGGTGACTCCATAGGGAGCCATTATTTTGTTTTGGGCGCGTAGCTCAGTGGATAGAGCCACGGATTTCTAATCCGTTGGTCGCAGGTTCGAACCCTGCCGCGCCCGTTTTAACTTAATACGAACCCTAAAGAAGCCTTTTCATGGTAATTTACTAAATAGGCTTGAGAGTTCATATAAATGCACCACACAAAAGATAAGGGTGATCTAGCAGCTGCTAAAGTGATAGTAGATTTAGTCGAGAAAGAATATTCGGTTTTTGTACCAGTAGTAACTGAACATGCACCCTTTGATTTGATTGCCTACAAAGATCGCAAATGTTACAGAATTCAAGCTAAATACAGTTGTGATGGCACATTAAAAAATAAAAGCAATTGGGCAGACAAGAATGGTTGTCATGAGAAAAAGTACAAATCTGATGACTTTGATTTCTATAGTCTTTATTTGCCAGATATAAACAAAGTAGTATATCCATCAATCAAGTTTGGTGGTTGCGGTATCAGGGCAACGCCACCTAAATCACCCAATCCTTTTTATTGGTGGGAGGATTTTACAGATTTAACTGAAGTAGCACTTAAGCGAACCTACAAGGAGTTTGGCGTTGATTTAACAACTAGAAAGGTTAACCCAGACTCTAGAATTCACACTAGAAAAGTTGAAAGGCCATCAAAAGAAGAACTAGAAAAATTAGTTTGGGAAAAGCCAACAGCACAAATTGGCAGAGATTTTGGCGTATCTGATAAAGCTGTAGAAAAGTGGTGTAAGGCTTATGGGATAGAAAAGCCACCTAGAGGGTATTGAGTAAAGAAAGCTTATGGAAAAGTAGAAGGACAGTTAACAATCTATGACGAAGATTGAAACTTATTGAGTCTGCTCAAAAAAACTAAATAAATGAAAACTTTTTTATATACATCAGATATTCCATCTAATCGGAGTGAGGTTTTAGACTCCCTTAAGGGACTTGCGATACTTAATTTGACTAGATATAGTTGGGAGCCACCTGATAGGGCGGTTCTGGAATACGGCATTGAAGCAAAAGAAGTTTTTTCACTGACAGCCGGCTGTCTTATCATGAGCTTTGACTCAGGGCTAGTTATTGGATATGGAAGTCAACCATCAAAAAACTCAGTTACTATCTGGGTTGAGAAAAACGAGGCTGCTGAAACAAGTGAAGAACTAGCTGAAGAAGATAACGAGCTTTATCCAGTAGATGCAACAGATGCAGTATACAGTAATAACTTTTGGGCTAGGTTTGTAGGGCAACGTATATCAAATATAACTATTTTAAAAAGAAGCTACAGCAGCGCACTATACGCAGATATTGCAAATGAAATTGGATTACTGTTTGAGGTAGAAGATGGGAGTAGATTTATCGCTTCTCACGGATTACATGACGATTCGGATGACTTTTCGGTAATTCAGGAATCACAGATTGATAATGAAATTCGTAATCAGATCCAAGGACTTTAGAGGAGAGAGTGAAAAAAGGGCGTTGCTGAATATTAGGATAAATGTCTCTGTGGCTTATACTGAGCCTACAAAATCATAGCCAAATCATAGCCAAAAAAACAAGCTGGATATCCCAAATTCTGATCTGATAGTCAAAATAGTCACAAATACAAGTAAGATAATTAGCTTTTCAACATCTGAATTCTTTCAAAAGCCTGAAGCCCTTACTTTTACGTTGATTATTTTATCAATCTAAAAAGCCCGTGACGAGGATTGAACTCGTGACCTCACCCTTACCAAGGGTGTGCTCTACCACTGAGCCACACGGGCGAAATAAAACTTTGATTTTTTGGTTGTAAGTTACAATGCTGGGAGCTTTGCTCTTTACCCAGTCATTATAACTTATAACTTCGCAAGTGGTGGGCCGGGCTGGATTTGAACCAGCGTAGGCGCTAGCCAACGGATTTACAGTCCGTCTCCATTAACCACTCGGACACCGACCCAATTTGTCTCACGATTCAAAATATTAGCATCATCTTTAATAAATTGCAAGTGGTTAGAAAAAATAACTTGTGGATAGAGACGCAAGAAAACTGCGTCTCTACCATACGTATAAACCTATACTAGCTACACGCTCATCTCCAGCATTCGCTGCATTGGTCGCAGTGCAGCAAGGCGAATATTTTCTGACATGGTGATTTCAGGAGTGCGATTTTTCATGGCCCAGTAAAGCTTTTCTAGGGTATTTAACCGCATAAATGGACATTCGTTGCAAGCGCAGTTATTCATCGGTGGAGCAGGAATAAAATGCTTGTCAGGAGCTAGTTTTTGCATTTGGTGGATGATTCCAGGCTCCGTAGCAACAATAAATTCTCTAGCAGGGCTGTTTTGACAATGTTTGAGTAAGGCGGCTGTGGAGCCAATAAAGCTGGCGTGGCGCAATACACTACTTTCACATTCTGGGTGTGCGATCGCCTCTGCTTTTGGGTAAGCAATTTTTAACTGGACAATTTTCTTTTCCGAAAAGGTTTCATGGACAACACAGCTACCTTGCCATAGCACCAAATCTCGCCCAGTCTGTTCCATCACATAGCGCCCTAAATTCCGATCTGGAGCAAAAATAATCGGCTGTTCCTTTGGTATCTGCTGGACAATTTTCACAGCGTTGGAGCTAGTGCAAATAATATCGCTCATCGCCTTGATATCAGCAGAGCAGTTGATGTAAGATACCACTAGATGATCTGGATGCGCTGCTTTAAAAGCTGCGAATTCGTCTGGTGGACAACTGTCTGCTAAAGAACAACCAGCATCCAAATCTGGTAAAAGTACTAATTTATCGGGATTAAGTATCTTTGCTGTTTCTGCCATGAAGTGAACACCAGCAAAGACGATCGCATCCGCATTGGTTTTTTCGGCGGCTCTTGCCAGTTGTAATGAATCCCCAATAAAGTCGGCAATATCCTGAATATCTGGCTCTTGATAATAATGTGCCAGGATAACTGCGTTGAGTTCTTTTTTGAGACTCTCAATCGCCGCAAACAAATCTAGTGGTAGTTCACCCAGTTGGGTGTTTTCTCGTTGAGCTAATGCAGTGGTAAACACAGTTTAGGGGTGCTTTATGTTGCAAATTTATGTCCTGTGGATTCAATTATAGTAGTTTTTACCAAAAATAGTGGACGGTTGATATTTTAGGGTTGTGTCCAAATCGGGCTGAGTTTCATATCCTGGAGATAGACGGCAAGGAAAGTGGCATGACCAGTCAGAAAACTCAATCGATAAACCTCAAAATTGCTGTAATTGGAGATGTTCACGACCAATGGGAAGTGGAAGATGGTATTGCACTCAAACATTTGGGTGTTAACTTAGCGCTGTTTGTGGGGGATTTTGGCAATGAATCGGTGGAAGTGGTCAGAGCGATCGCCTCTCTCGATATTCCCAAAGCAGCTGTGATGGGCAACCACGATGCCTGGTACACCGCCACCGAATGGGGACGTAAAAAAGCTCCTTATGACCGCTCTAAGGAAGACTGGGTACAGGAACAACTCGATTTATTAGGCGCGGCCCATGTCGGTTACGGTAAGCTAGATTTTCCCGCTTGGAATTTAACTGTAGTGGGGGGTCGTCCCTTTACCTGGGGTGGTCCAGAGTGGAAATTCGCGGAAATCTGTAAAGAACGTTACGGTGTGACAAGTCTGGAAGAATCTGCCGATCGCATCTTCAAAGCTGTTAAAAGCGCCGCTTACGAGACAATTATATTTTTGGGTCACAATGGGCCGAGTGGGTTAGGCGATCGCCCCGAAGACCCCTGCGGCAAAGACTGGCATCCAATTGGTGGCGACTTTGGCGATCCAGATTTTGGCGAGGCGATTTCTCTTGCCTTGACTGCTGGTAAAACCATTCCTCTGGTGACATTTGGTCACATGCACCATACTCTAAGACATACTAAGGTGCTGCGGAAATCTATCTTTAGAAGTCCAGAGGGAATAATTTACTTGAATGCGGCAAGTGTGCCACGGATTGTGGAAAATGACAGCGATAAATTGCGTAATTTTTCCATTGTCTCCCTAGAGGCGGGTGTGGTTTCGCAAGTTTCCCTAGTTTGGGTGGGGAGTGACTTCCAGGTGGCTTCAGAGGAAATTTTGTATGAGCGATCGCGTATTGTGTCGTAGACATTCGCATCCAGTAGTGCAATCTGCGTAGATGATAGGGTATAGTATTATCTGTCAGCCTTAGTGCTAACCAACAAAAGCGCCTGAATAGCGTCTGAATGTAGGGTAAGCACAAGTTTGACAGATTTATTGGAGAGGTGGCAGAGTGGTCGATTGCGTCCGACTTGAAATCGGATGAGGCTAAAACCTCCGGGAGTTCGAATCTCCCCCTCTCCGTTGAGGAATTAATATCTGCTATTTGCTGGTAAAAATCACAGGCAAAATATTAATTCTGAATTGAAGTAAAGAATCAGTGATTCTTTACTTCAATTAGAGTAATAAATACTGTCATCTTACTCAAACTTGATACTGGCGATCGCTTTAAGCCGTCAATCTAGTAGGTTCTTGTTGGAGAAGATTAATTACTTCTTCACTCCACTTAATTTGATTACCACTCCAATTACCCTGAGTATTGGTAACTAGATAAACTCGACCGTATTTTTGACCTTTTTCAGTAAGTAGCCACTTTGACTTACCGTTTCGGGTCTTTAGGTGCTTTTGCAAACCCAACTCTTCTAAAAGCTGGTTTATTTGTCGATTGGAAATTCTACTTTTTAGTAACTCACTTAACCGCAACGCAATTTCTGTCGGTGTGAGATCGACATTTGAAATATTTTCTGTCATAATTGTCATTACGAAAAATAAATTAATTCAGAGCCAGACACCCAAAAACGCAATTAATGGGGCTGGCTTTTTCATTGGCAAAGTGCATCAAACCAAATACCCATTGAGAGTAATCTAAACTATTGCTACACTAAAGCAATTTTTGCAGTTTTTATTGTAGGTGTCAAGTAACTTACATAGTTTTTTTTGCATCAGCGTCCAGCCAAATGCTTTTTCAAGTCAGTAATCAGATTTCTGATTTTCTCCTCTACCTCATCACTCAACTTATCACGGGCAAATCTTGCGGCTTCATCGGCATAGAGTGTAACATCAGGCACAAGGATAGGAAAACCATCTTCTCTTTCTCCCTCATCAAATCCTGTTTGCGTATGTCCGCGATCTAATTGCCAATGTCCTGCTGCTAACCATGACAGCATCTTATCTAGTGTCTTTTGATAAGCATTTAAGTTTTGCTTCTCTAAATTGATAGCAACTTCGAGACGAGGAATTAAAAAGTGTGCACTTCCTCCAGAATCACTATTAACTATGATTTCATAAGCAGAAGTTGGGGCAGTATAACACATTAAAACACCTACTTTATCACAGATATAGATAAATGATTTATAGTCATCCTCATCTAGAATATTATCTTCGTAATTAGCTTCTTTTCTAGCAATACGTTGAGCGATGAATTTTTGCCAATCATCTATTTTATTTTCATCTAAAAGTCTAGTAGTCTCATCTTCTGAGATGACTATTGGCAATGTATTATCTATAAAAGCAATATCTGAGAAACGCCTGATAACTCGACAAGTAAGAAAGTGTTTCTGTTGACTGAATTCACTTAACTGCTTTGCCAGACCTAAAAATAAAATATGAGCTACGGCTGTATCAGCAAAAGGAACTTTATATACATCATCTGCGTTAATAACCACTTTGTCTTGAGTTTTAACCTCTTTATTATGTAAATACCAAAATACTAAAGGTGCTAACCATGAAAGTTCTGGATTTTTGACAGCAGAACCATAAATAATCTCACCCATAGGACTTAATAAAGTATTATGAATAACTTGTGCAAATTCCTCTATTTGATTGCGTACAATATCACCATACAAGCCATCAGCTTCGTAAAAGTTAATTCTATGTACAACAGGAAATACACGACCATCTCGAAAAATGAGGGTAGGTTTTGGGTTAATATCTAATTCTGGTGCAGCACCCATAGGTCGCCATTTAGTAGTTCTGGTAGCAACACAAAAGTCTTGATGATATTGACGCAGTTCTAGGGCTGCTGTTTGCGCTCGTTTAAAGCTGTCAGCACCAAGTGTACGCATAAGGCTTGGAGATAGCACTAAACCCTTGGCGGCAGCACTATAATCTTCATAGTCCTCCAGTCCATCAGGAGAAATATCAAAATCTAAATATTCTTTTTGTATAGGGTTACTATCTTCAACTACCATTGCAGCAGCAGAAGTAGTAACTATGACAGGATCGGCAGGAATAAAGCTACCTGGTGTGTGATTCAGAAAAATTTTTGCGATGGAAGCATCTGTACCAACTGCTGCTTTATGTTGGTTAACTGGAGGGGTTGTTTCTTCGATCAACCGATTACCTATAATTCGCTCTTTTAATCTCTCCCGCGCTTTCTTTGTATTAAATTGAGCGCGTCTTCCATCCCGAAAAAAGTTTTTTGCTTGTCCAGGTAAATCTAAAATTCCTGGTATTTCCTCTAATGAACGGTCAAGCCGCCAGAATCTTTGTAAATAGCTTCTTGCCCATGTTAATCTTTCATCAAGTCTTCTAGCTAAATTCTTAGCCTCTACTATTTCTCCTTGATTCCATTTGCGTTCAATTTCTTCTCCTAACTGGTTAAGATCATTAACTATCCAATTTGCCATGTTGACAACAAGATCCACAGGGTTTTGTGCTGCTAATTCCGATGCGTTATCAATAATGACTTTGGCATAAGTATCTGCTAGTAAATTATTAGCAGCAATTCTTTCTAAAACTGTAAATCCTCGTTTTTGACGTTCTAGTTCTTGTGGATTTATCTCCTCTTGTTCAATTTCTGTTCTAGTTACAAAGCGAGATTTACTGCTATCTACATCTGGTATATCCTGAAAAGGGTTTACATATTGAGATAAAGTTGTAAGGTTAAAGTAAGCATAGGGTGGTTTACCTCTTCCTTTACCTTGACGCTTACGCTTTATCAGTTTTTCTTCCTTTAGTAGTTGGTTGAGAAGATTTCGTACACCTCTAGGAGAAATATCGCTATTTTCTGCTTGCAAATGCTGGATTATTTCATCAACCTCTAACCCTTCTGATTGTTTTAGCAATAAATCTAAAATTTTCTTCGTTAAAATTTCTTCTGCTGCCGCCATATTTTCACTTCCTCTGCAATATTGGGTGTTGGCGCACCTTCACGAGTTTCACGTTTGCGAATACGTATCTGTGCTGGGTGACGTATGATATCCATACTTGATGACATGATGGCTGTACCTTTTGGCAATTTGGGAATACGAGAAATCATTTCATCAGAAATACCTCCCAAAGTGCCTGATACTAATTTCATGTCATCTGGATCTAGGGCAAAAACTAGACGAGTATTGCAAGTTAACAATACTTACTTATCCATAGATGCAGGACTTTGAGTAATTAATGTAACTCCAATTGCATCATGTCGAGCAGTACGAATCATCTCTCGGATGACTTGAGTTGATGCTGTTGTCTGTCCTCCTGCTGGTAAGAAAAAATGCGCTTCATCCAGTACAAAGACAAAAGGTGGAATGCGATCGCGCTTTCTCAATGCTTGCAATAGTCTGACTGATGCCCCAACTATCAAATTTCGTTGCTGTTGGCTCAAATGCCCAACAAAAACATTATTTATTGGTTGTTGAGCAAATTCCTCTAGCCAAGACTCTGTTTTGCTTGTCAACAGTGGATTACGCTTGAATACCGTTGATACTTTACGTGCGGCTCTCCCTCCCACTGCTGCTTGTCCAAATTCAGTAGCAACCCCTTGGATTTTCTCTAATAATTCTTCAATTTGGATATTTACTTTGCCACTTTTTTCTAAACTTTGAAGTGCTTCAGTAAATACGGAATCATAAGCCATAGATACCAATTCTGATTGATCAGATGTGAGATTAGGAACAAACCCAAGAAACTCACTAAGTCCAATTACTGAGTAAGGAACACGAAAATTTACCCCCGCTCGAAAATTTAGACCTCCCAAATCTTCAGTAGCATGAATTACATCTCCCAAAACATCGAAAGCAATAACAGGTATGCCATGCCTAACTAACTCTTCTATCAAAACGCCTGTAGCATAACTTTTACCTACACCTGTTTTTCCTACAACTGCCAAGTGTCGAGCTATCGCTTCCATTGGCAAAATAAAATTAGCACTCTTACCACCTGATTCTATTTCACCTAAGTAACAACCATCTTCTTGCGTGTCAGGAGTGTTAAGCAGTTGCGGTATTCTGTCAGCTGGTATTTCATATACTCCCTGACCGGTTTGTGCTAATAGACTGGGTTCTTTAATAGTGATCTGATGATTACTATCAAGATGTATTTCACCCAAAACCTCAATAGTCATCACACGGGTAACATGTGGAGAGCGATCGCCTGGTCTAGTTTTATCTGAACCTACCTGATATGCCTGATTCTGTTGCAGTGTTGATGGGTTAGCACGAGGGTTATCCTCTGTTCCCTCGATAATACGTCCGTAATGAACTATCTCATCTTTATCTCGTTCGATAACTACGTAAGTTCCCAAAGCTGGCATACGCCCTTCACGTACATGAAAAGGTACTTCGTCAAACGTTGGTGAACCTAAAAATGGAGAGGAAGAGGTTGTTCCTAACCGAACATGATCAGTCAAGGAAAGGGCTTGTTTAATATTAATGCTCATATTTAAACCAAAAATATTTCAATAAATAATTAGTGTAGCATTTTATTGAAATATTTAATAGCGATCGCCCCGTTATCTCTCCCCACTACTGCCATCATGCTACCATTACCAATAAATTCTTATTGGGAGGTTAATCAATGACTACTCTTCATACCCTAAACATAGCTGATGAGTTATACGAACAACTGCAAGAGTTAGCTAAAGCTGAAAATAGCTCAGTTGATGCTCAAGTTATTACAATATTGCAGAAGGCTTTGCAGAAGACAAAAACACAGTTAACTGAGGACGAAAGACGAAAAAATGTTCCAAAACTCTTAGAGGAAATTCGCCTTCGCCGTGAGAGTCGCCAGACTGATGTGGAATGGCCTGATAGTACTGCGTTAATCCGAGAAGACCGAGACAGATGACTATCCCTCTTAAATGTGTTGTAAGACGCGAGTGTAGCTATTAAGCAATTTATACCAGACGATCCACTAACTCCGAAAGTTAATCAACTATTTGCTCATCTCGCCAATCCCCAAACTGCGATCTTTGTCCCAGACCTGTTTTACATTGAGTGTGGCAACATCATTTGGAAGTATGTCCGCGCCAGACTTTATGCTGTTGCTGATGTGCCAGCAGATTTAGCAACTCAAAAGCTTCCCGTTGCGTGTTGTCTCCACAGCTGACTTGATGGCGGATGCAAGTTGCGATCGCCTTAAATTATGGAATCTCCGCCTACGATGGCTCTTATGTTGCACTTTCACAGCAGGTAGGTGCTACTTTGCTAACTCTCGACGTTGAGCTGGTAAAGGCAATAGCCGCTTCGTCTTACAATGTTTCCTCGTTTAATGATTTCGAGGTTCCGCCGTTAGAGTCAATGTAGAAACGATCGCCTTTCCTGACCATATATTCAACCCCAAAGCATTGGATAAGGCTAAACAAATCGATACAAACTTAGAATTGGGGAAATTGAATTTTTATTACCGACTTACTTAGTTGCAATAAAATTAGTTTGTAAAGCAGGGGATAAACCTGCTGTTTTTTAATATTCAATTGTCAAAAATGCCTTTTACTCATAACCGCACGGTTCGCTTTCAAGATACTGATGCTGCTGGGGTAGTTTATTTTGCTAACGTTTTGGGTATTTGCCATGAGGTTTATGAAGAATCTTTAGAAGCATCAAGTATTAATCTCAAAGATTTTTTTACTAATCCGTCTGTAGCTTTCCCCATTGTTCATACTAGTGTCGATTTTTTGCGCCCTATGTTTGTAGGGGACAAGTTGCTAATTACTTTAATACCTCAAAAACTAGGTGTTGATAAGTTTGAAATTACTTACGAAATTACGGTGGCTGAGGTGGTAGTTGCTAAAGCTATTACTAGGCATGTTTGTATTGATGCAAGTAGTAGAACTAAGCAGGAATTACCTGATGAGATAATCCAGTGGCTGGAAACGAACCGCAGAGACGCAGAGGGCGCAGAGAGAAGAAAGTCGAGAGAGATTATGTAATCGAATTTTGGAGGAATTCTGTGGCTATTTGCTGTAGCTGTTGGCGATTAATTTTACCTTGAGAGTTACGGGGTAAGTTTTGCTGGGGAATCCAATATTTAGGGATTTTAAATTTGCTGAGTTTATCTTTGAGTAAGGTTTGGATTTTTGAGGCAGAGGTATCTGATTTTTTGGGAATGTAAATCGCTGTTAATGCTTGTCCCCACTGTTTATCTGGGATGCCGATGACACAAATATCGGCAACCATTTGAGTTGCTTGTATAGCTGATTCAATCTCTGTTGGGTAAATATTTTCTCCACCTGTAATAATTTTATCGCTGTTACGTCCGACTATATTTAAATGACCTTGATCATCTAAAAAACCTAAATCATCTACTTGGAAATTATCTTGATTTTCTCTGGTTATCGGATAGTAACCAAGAGCTAGAGATTGAGCATAGATAGCGATGTTTCCTATTTGATTGGAATTTAAAATCTCGCCTTGCTGATTGCGAATAGTTACTTTTGCATGGGGAAGAATTTGACCACTGCTCATTTTACCGCTCAGAAAATCATCTGGTTTGAGGGTAGAAATTTGAGAGGCGGTTTCTGTGATGCCATAGGTTGGTGCTAACCGGATATGATGAAATCTGGCTTTTTCTAGTAGTTCGCTCCATGCTGGGGCACCTCCCAAAAGTACAGTATTAAATTGGGATAGCCATTCAGTTAATTCGGGATTTTCCAAGAGGCGTTGTAACTGTGTTGGTACTAAAGATATGAAAAATTCTGATTTTTTAATATTCAATATTTGACCTGTTTCTATTGCTTTGAATGGTTGAATAGCCAGTTTACCTCCGGTGGTGAAAGAGCGCATAAATTGCATTAAACCGCTAACGTGATGTAGTGGTAAGACACAAAATGAATTGACTTGCTTTAGTTGAAAGTATTTTGTAAATCCTTGTACTGATGCTGTGAGAGTTTCCCATGTATGGATGGCAAATTTAATCTGCCCTGATGAACCACCTGTGGGAATCATAATTTTTGGACATGGGACATTGGGCATTGGGCATTGGTAATTATTCCCATTCCCTATTCCCCATTCCGTATTCCCTATTCCCCAAATAATATCTGGTTTTACTAAATCAAAGACTTGTTGCCATTCTTGTATTCCCCAATCGGGGTTACAAAGAAAAATTGGACAATTCGCTGCACAAGCGGCAATAAAACTTGCTAAAAATCGTAATGGTTCGCGTTCGGCTAAGATAATTTTTGGTGGTGTTCCACACGTTGATAGTTCTGTTAGTTCTAAATATAGTTCTTGAGCTATTTGATTAAATGGATGGCTGTTATAACCGATAAGCCAATCATCCCGATCCAGGTTATTAAGACAGTCTAAAGGTCGTTCCATAAACTTTCAAACCACGTTTCTTCTTGTTCAAAAAAATGGTCGATACCAAAACCAATTGCTCTATTGTTTTGGGATAATTCGGCTGCTAGTTTGAGTGCTGCAAGTCTAGCGATCGCAGTTTCAAATACTGATGAAAATACAGCATCAATTTTATGCTGTTGGCAAAACTTTCTCAGACGAGATGGCGATCCCACTATACCAGGCTTGATCACAAAAATCCCTCGCCAACCTTGTTGATGACAAGCAGCAAGTTGCCCAAGTGTGGCGACAGATTCATCTAAGGCGATCGCAGTTTCATAACTCGTACTCAATTCCAACATCTGCTGAAATTGTTCAACGGGTAGCGGTTGTTCGATAAATTCAATTTCTAGGGCTAGTTCTCCATTTACCTTGAGATTGTCGCAAGTCCATAGCCATAAGTTTGCTTCTTCATAGCTGAGTCCACCGTTGGCATCTAATCGCAGTTTGGTAAAGGCTGGTAAGGTGTGTATCAATAACTCAAAAATTTTTAGTTCATCAGCGATCGCATCCACACCAATTTTCCACTTAAACGTGCGATATCCGTGCTGCCACAACGTTTCCCATTGATTTAAAGCTGCTTCCCCGGCTGGCAATAAGGCACTATAAGATTGGGTATGGGGCATTGGGCATGGGGGAGCCAGTCTTGTGGGCGGCTTTGCCGACTTGAGAGAACTGGCGTCATTGGGCATGGAAAATAATTCACTCTCCCACGCTGACTCAAAGCCAAATTGACAAGCTGGTAACTCATCTGGAATGGAGAAAATTATCTCGTCTGTGATTTCTCGTGGAAGTTGGCGACAAAAATCTAAAGCTTGTTCTAGGGTTTCGGAACCAAACCAGCTAATGGGGGCGATTTCTCCCCAGCCAAGTTTACCTGATTCATCGGTAAGGCGGAGAATAATACCTTCACGAATATTCCAATTCCCGTGATTAGTAGTAAGCGATCGCAAAAATCTTCGCTGATAAGGACGAAATTCAAATCTGTAATCATTAGTCATTTGTCATTAGTCATTTGTCATTCTTCCTCTGCTCCAATGCCCCATGCCCAATGCCCTAAATCATAAATCCCAATCCCAACAGCAAGCAAGCCCAGAAATGCACAGCTACGGCGATGAATTTACAGTTACTAACTCTGTCGGGGTAGTTGTGATTTTCTTGAACGTGGCGGCATAATTTGAAAGCAAAGGGTAAACTCACCCAACTTAATAACGTCCAAGCTGGAGAAATTCCCAATAGCACAAATAGTAAGGTGAGCGGATAAATGCTACCAGTAAACCAAACTAGGAGTTGAGCGCCTTTTTGGGTTCCGAGACGAACGATAGGCGATCGCTTGCCTGCGGCTATGTCATCCTTAACTTGGTGAAAGTGTGAGCAAAACAAAATTAAGGTTGTGGCAATTCCGACAATCACTGAGGCTGCTAAACTTGTCATTGACCAAGTTTGGGTTTGGCTATAATATGCTGCCTCCACTGCTAAGGGGCCAAAGGCAAAAAAACAAATAATCTCGCCTAAACCCTGATATCCTAAGCGAAAGGGAGGCCCTTGGTACGTGTAGCCTAAACCGCAGCACAGCAGTATTATACCGATAACAGTTAGGTCTTGTTGCCAAAAGGCGATCGCTAGTATGCCCAGCAACCCTAAACCTAAACACAAATTTCCTATCCAAAATATTAATGGCTTATTGCCTGTTAAGTTCACCAGAGAATGGTGCTTATTTTGATCGATACCTGTTTCAGAATCAAACACATCATTACTGATATTTTCCCAGGCAAGAATTAAGATTGCCGCAGCTATAAAAGTAGAAAATACTACACCATTGAAAACTTTAGTTTCGGCAAATGCTACTGCTGTTCCTACCCAAATGGGCATAATCGCAACGCTATACATTGGCGGTTTAATCGCTGCCATCCATAACTTAGTGTTGGGATAAAAAATTTGCTTGGTAGTCATTAGTTGTGATTAATTAAATTACCGGAATATTACTCACACTTGAGATTTTATGATTTAAAGAGACGCCAGATATGGGTGATATACAAACAACTGTCACTTTTACTATGGCTTGTTAACTTTGTGTTGTTAACACTCACCCTCACGTTGCAGTTTCAGGATGAAACTGTCTTATCATAGTCTGAGAACACCACAAATAAAGCAAACCCTACGCTGGTGAAATGGCAACTTAATATGTTACCTGTAAAAATACGACCACGATTAATTACACTTTAGGAAGTTAACTTAAAAAAAATTTACTATCGTTAAATCCATGACAGTTTTACCATGTCGTAGCAACTTCTTTGTAGAGCACAAAGATTTATATCAATTTCTGGTAGCAGTGCAAGAAAAGTGCGTCAAAAATGATTGCAAACAAATTGTCAGTATCTCCCAAGAAATTGATTTAGTTGACCCTTTACTTGTATTGGATAAACTTACACAAGCAAATGAAATAAATTTTTACTTTGAGGACAGAGTTAAAGGAGAAGCGATCGCAGCAATTGATGCTGTAGCAAAATTACACATTGATGGCTCAGACCGTTTTAGTCAAGCGGAATATTTTATCAAATCTTGTCTAAAAAATATAATTAATTTTGGTAACGCAAACCAATCTTTTTCTGGTCCTCACTTTTTTTGTTATTTCAGCTTTTTTGATAAAAACGCCCAAGTAGATTATCCATTTCCATCTGCTACCATTTTTCTTCCATGTTGGCAAGTAGCCGTAAAAAATCAGCGTTGCATATTAGTAACAAATATAATTATCAATGCAAATGTAAATATTGAAAAATTGTTGGAAAATATCCAAAATAAAATTGAATTTATCCAATCTTTAGAATATTACTCTGCTAATATTGATTACTTCCGAGGAAACTTCTATAAAAAACCTGTAACGAATGCTACCCAATTTAAACGTTCAGTAGTATCTGCTTTAGAAAAAATTCGGTCTAGCCATTTAAACAAAATTGTATTAGCAGATATATTAGATGTAAAGTCAAGCAACCACTTTAGCTTAGTTAAATCATTAAATAATCTTAGACAAAACCATCCTAATTGTTATATTTTTTCTACAAGTAATGGCAAAGGACAAAATTTTATTGGTGCAAGTCCAGAAAGATTAATTAGTATTAATAATCAACAGTTAATCACTGATGCTTTAGCTGGTTCTGCACCACGAGGTAAAACCCCTGCTGAAGATGCAGCTAATGCCAATCGCTTACTAAATAGTGAAAAAGAAAAGCACGAACATTCCCTAGTGCTTGATTTCATTACACAACGCTTATCCCAGTTAGGTTTATTACCGCAAATATTAGCACCACGGCTGCGACAATTATCGAATATCCAGCATTTATGGACACCAATCAGTGCTATGGTTCCCACTGACATACACCCATTAAAGATTGTCGGACAATTGCATCCTACACCAGCCGTTGCAGGTGCAGCACAAGATGTAGCTTGTGCCGAAATTCGTCGTTATGAAAGCTTTGAAAGGGGTTTATATGCTGCACCTTTAGGTTGGATAGATTCTCAGGGGAACTGTGAGTTTATTGTGGGAATTCGTTCAGCATTAATTGATGGCGATCGCGCGAGATTGTATGCTGGTGCTGGTATCGTGGCTGGCTCCGATCCTGACAAAGAGTTTGCAGAGGTGCAGCTTAAACTTCAAGCTTTACTTAAAGCCTTAGTTTAAAGTTAATTACTAATCTTGTATGCCAGCTAAAGATATTTACCACAATTCTGTTAGAAACGCCCTTGAAAAAGAGAGTTGGCATATTACCAACGATCCATTTATCTTAAGATGGGGTGCAAGAGATTTATATATTGATTTAGGTGCTCAAAAGCTAATAGCAGCAGAGAAAAGCGGACAGAAAATAGCAGTAGAAGTTAAAAGCTTTATCGGTGCTTCTCCAGTAACCGATTTAGAAAAGGCTTTGGGACAATATATTTTATACTACGATATTCTCAGTCGCTTAGAACCAGACCGCCGCTTGTATCTTGCTATTCGTCAACAAACATACTCAGAATTGTTCCAAGAACCAATTGGTAAGATATTGATAGAAAATCAGCGTCTTTGTTTACTCGTCTTCGATTCAGAACTAGAGGTGATTCTAAAATGGATACCTTAGATAATTATCGCCAAATAATTGAAAAAATATTAGCCGAATATGCCCAACTTCCCTACGCTCATGGAGAACTAGAAAGACAGCTAATTATTGATGAAAATGCAAACCATTATCTACTACTCACACTTGGCTGGGAAAACAAACAACGGGTACATGGGTGCCTTGTCCACATTGATATTATCAACGATAAAATTTGGATTCAAAGAGATGGTACCGAAGATGGTATTGCTAACGAATTTGTCAGTGTCGGCATTCCTAAAGATCGTATTGTTCTAGCCTTTCAACCTACCGAAGTAAGAAAGTATACTGATTTTGCTATTACATAAATTTTAAATCTGGCGATCGCGCGAGATTGTATGCTGGTGCTGGTATCGTCGCTGGATCTGATCCTGACAAAGAGTTTGCAGAGGTGCAGCTGAAACTTCAAGCTTTACTTAAAGCGTTAGTTTAATGGTTAATTTCTCTGGCTGTTTTTCATAGGGCAGATGTCCGTAATTATTTATTCATACCAAAAGAACTTGCAAAGATACCTACTAAAACCACTCTGGTGTAGTAATTTATGATTATGTTAGGATATTCATCAGGTATTGAAATACTAAATATGAATAAAGCAATTACAGATAGCAGCTTTTTTGAGGAACTTAGTGACGCTGATTCTGCTGTTGTCATTGGTGGAGAAAGCAGTGTAGTCGCTCCTGTTCAGATATCTGGATTTGTCATTTTTGAACCAAGCTTTGTAGAAACTACTGTTGCGCTCCCTTCTATAGAAACTACTGTTCCGCTTCCTGGAGTCACAGTTGATATGCTTAAGGAATGGGCTTCAGAGACAGCCTCTTAGACAGACTATATGAGTTGATTTTAATTATCCAAAGAATTGTAGGCTTCATTCAGTTTGGTGGCTGACTCTTCTAATAAGCGTTGTTCATCAGGATTTCTTGGTAACACCAGTTGGCGCTCAATACCTTGGGAGCTAATGATACATGGAAGTCCAAGAACAACTTCACTACCAACTCCATAGTTAGAATCTGCTCTCACTGATACTGGAAATATCTGCTTTTCATCTCGCAAGATGGTATCAACTAACTGACAAACTACTGTTGAGATGCCATAGCTAGTATTTCCTTTACGTTCAGAAATGTTATAGCCTCGCCTACGGGTTAACTCTGCGTACTCTTCCTGAATTTGTTCCAGCGTTGCTCCTTGTGGGATAGGAAATTCAGTTAACGCGATTACCCCAATAAATGCACTAGACCAAACGATAAATTCACTGTCTCCATGCTCTCCAATCACATAAACATGAACGTCTTGTTTATTAACGTTCAGTCGCTTACCAAGTTGATATCTCAGTCTAGCAGTATCAAGAACGGTTCCCGAACCAAAAATTAGGTTTTCTGCTCTTGTAGAATTGGCGATCGCAATCCGCGTGAGTACATCCACTGGATTGCTAACAATAAGTATGATTGAATTCGGTGCAACTCGATCCAATTCTTTTATTGTTGAACGCATGATCTCTGCATTATCGCTCAATATATCTAATCGGCTTTGTCCTTCTTTTTGCTGCACCCCAACAGTCACGACAATCACATCAGAATCAGCTAAATCTTCATACCGATCTGACGCTATAATTTCCATCTCTTGAAGTAGAGGAATAGTGTCTTCAATATCCCATGCTTGCCCCTCAGCTTTTGATAAGGTTCGGTCAAAAAGGACGACTGTTACACATTTACCGAGTAGCGCTAAAGCATTTGCTACGTTTGCACCCACATTTCCTGCACCAATGACACCGACTTTAGATGTTTTACTACTCATGCCAAATCTATTTTTTTGTAACTGGGCCAATAGGTTAATGTTAACTCCAGAACTAACCCTTTCGAGTCAAGATTCTTGAAGCGATCGCTTCATCTCAAAGATTTGATGTATTGACGCAAGACAGAATTGATCAGTGTTTTGTGTTCAACGCCCTGGAATTGAAACCAAGCTATGATTCTGGATCAATCTGAATTAAGTTTTGTGCTTGAGTTCCTGGCAATCTCAAGATTGCCTTCTCGAAAAACTTATCGTTTAATAATGGAATATTCAGAATAATCAACATCGTCATTTGACATTAATTCCAATCCTTCCCAATTAAGATATGAGATATTGTTTAAATCGTTGGTACTCATTATATAGCAAAGTGCTGAGTGCTGAGTGCTGAGTAAAAACCCAGTTTTGTCAAGCCTTTGAGCGTTCAACACTGTCCTAACATTGGTGACTACGGCTATATTTTAGTTTCAGTATCGTAGATACTTTATGAAAATCGAAGTGGTAAAAGCTACTCAACAACAGAAGTCAGTGCTGTGTAATTTAATGGAATTATACCAGTATGACCTGAGTGAAATAGAAGCTAAAGATGTAGATACCTGCGGCTTGTTTGGTTATCGATATCTTGATTACTATTGGACAGAACCTGAGCGACACCCATTTCTAGTTAAAGTTGATGATCAACTGGCAGGGTTTGTACTTATTAATCAG
The DNA here is from genome assembly GCF_964247315.1 of uncultured Nostoc sp. Classification (GTDB taxonomy): domain Bacteria; phylum Cyanobacteriota; class Cyanobacteriia; order Cyanobacteriales; family Nostocaceae; genus Nostoc. Next base: position 21,946 of record NZ_CAXTTT010000043.1, on the reverse strand, counting down.
TACACTTACCTTTATCGAGATAACGATGCTAGGTCTATTGCTGAGTTCTTTATCCTCAGAAGATATCGAAGTCAGGGCATTGGTGAACAGGTAGCTACTCACATTTTTGACCAGTTTCCTGGCAGTTGGGAGGTACGGCAGACTGCTTTTAACTTAGGTGGACAAGCCTTTTGGAGCAAGGTAATTAGTCAATACACTAATGGAGCCTTTGACGAGGTTTTTTTAAATGATCACCGATGGCATGGCCCAATTAAAATTTTTGACAACTCAGAAAAACTATTAATATAAAAAATACACCGATTTACCCAGTGTATTTTTAGCGTTACTAAAGTCCATAATTGGGAGAATCTTTTACACTAAATCCCGATGAATAAAAGCTTTAGCATTCGCTCCGGTGTAAGTAGCTACAATATGACCATCGCCAGTCATTTGATATTTGTATGTCACCAATCCTTCTAGACCAACGGGGCCGCGGGGAGGCATTTGTTGCGTACTAATTCCTACTTCTGCACCGAAACCATAGCGGAAACCATCAGCAAATCGGGTAGAACAATTGTGGAATATATTAGCTGAATTTATTAGTCCAAAGAAAGTTTCCACAGATGCTGGATCTTCAGAGATAATGGCATCGGTATGACGAGAACCATATTCGTTAATATGAGCGATCGCATCTTCTATTGAGTCTACAATCTTGATCGACAAAATAAAATCACTATATTCTGTTTCCCAGTCGGTTTCTGTTGCAGTTTCAATCTCAGGCAAAATTTCTAATGTGCGTTTATCACCTCTTAATTCCACATGGCGTTCTTGCAAAGCCTTAGCAACTTTCGGTAAAAATTCTCTAGCAATTGATTGGTGAACTAGCAAAGTTTCAATCGCATTACAAACAGCAGGATATTGGGTTTTGGCATCGACGGTAATCGGAACTGCTTTAGAAATCTCGGCGGCTTTATCTATATAGAGATGACAAATTCCGTCAGCGTGACCTAGTACCGGAATGCGCGTATTTTCCTGTACAAATCTGACAAAGGAATTAGAACCTCTAGGAATAATTAAATCTACATATTTATCTAATTTCAAAAGTTCTAGAGTTTCTTCTCTAGTTGTTAGTAACTGCACTGCATCAGGGTTAACAGCAGTTTGAGATAATCCTTGTTTAATTGCCTTAACTATCGCTTCACAAGAACGCACCGCTTCCTTTCCACATTTGAGGATTACACCATTTCCCGATTTGATTGCTAAGGAAACAATTTGAATCGCCGCTTCTGGACGGGCTTCAAAAATAATCCCCAAAACACCTAAAGGACAGGTGATGCGCTTCAGAACTAAGCCAGTGTCAAGTTCTCGGTGAATCTGGACTTTACTAATTGGATCGGCTAGCTTACCAACATCTTGTACCCCAGCGATCGCATCTCTTAATTTATGTTCATCCAACTGCAACCGCTTATAAAGTGGTTGGGGAATTCCTTCAGCAGTCGCAGCTTTACAATCAGCAACATTTGCTTGTAAAATTTCATCTCTAGCTGATTCTAAAGCTTGAGCGATCGCCACAAGTGCTTGATTTTTTGCCTCAGTGGAGAGAATCGCTAGCTTACTTGCAGCTTGGCGGGTTTGTCCGGCGATCGTAATTAAGGGAGAAGCAATATTAAGAATAGTCATAGTACAAATCTTTACTTTCTCTTCATCTTATCAATTTGAGGTTATGTTCATCATTCGTCTTCCTCCAATCGGGTGAACCATTTGGGTAATCAATAATTACTCTAATCGGGTGAAGTAAGACTTGGTTCAAAACATTTATTCTCTAAATATCAAACACGGGCAAAGAGGTAGTAAGTTGACAACGGCAAAAATATTATAAGTATTATTATTGAGTTTATCTGAAAATCTTAGAAATGATTTATGCGTTCCACAGGCTAGAGAGACATAGTAATGTATGTTTCTCTAGTCTTTTACTTACAGCAGTTTTCATGTATTTGAACCACACTTCTCGTAGGGGCGCAAGGCCTTACGCCCCTACTGCGTGGTCTATTTACCTGAAAATAGTTGTAAGTAAATATTTTATACTGTCATTATTTAAATTTTTACGAAATTGCAGTGACGATCGCTGAATCTATTTAGTATTGATAGATCAAATACCACTCCTTCACTAGGGAGATCCTATGTCATTGCAATCTGCGTTAGATGCCTTAAACCAAAAACGTTATCAAGAAGCGGTTGAATTACTCGAACAATTCTGCCGCGATTGTGTTGAACACAATTCCTCAGATTATCTTTCAGCACAGATGTGGCTGATCAAAGCCTATCAAGCCATAGGCGAAATCGAAAAAGCCAAGGCCCTGTGTCAAAAGTTAATCATCAGTGAAAATCCACAGGCTCGCAGTTGGGCAGAACAAGCCAGTCAATCCTTCCGTCAAACACCATCTAACACTAGCCAAAAAGCTGGTCGCGCCGCTACGACTGGGATGAAATTAGCGATGGGGGGAGTGGGTGGTAGTTTGGCGTTAGCTTCTGGTGTCACCATGACCTTGTTGTTTGGCATGGTGTTGGCTTTAGGTTTGAGCTTAGTATTTATTTTGGGTAGCGACAACCCACTCCAAGGATTAGCGATCGCTATTGGTATTACCCTAGTTTTTAATATCGCCGCCTTTTTCATATCTCCATTCATCATGGACTTAACCCAAAGCTGGCTTTACCAAACTCGTTGGGTAGAGTTGGCAGAAGTTGAAACCCTCAGTCCAGAGACAGCTAAAGTTATTCGCCAAGTCTGCGAACAGAAAAATCTGAAAACCCCTCGTTTGGGAATTATTAACGACCAAAACCCCACGGCTTTTACTTATGGCTCATTGCCGAACAGCGCTCGTTTAGTTGTCAGTCAGGGACTTTTCACATACCTGGATGACGATGAAATTGCTACCGTCTACGCCCACGAACTGGGGCACATTGTCCACTGGGATTTTGCAGTGATGACAGTAGCTTCTACCTTAGTGCAAATTTGTTACTTGATTTACAGCACAGCTAGAAGATTTGGGCGCGGCGGTGGCGATAGCAAAATCAAAGATGCGATGCAAACTGCTGCCTTAGTTGCCTACGTGTTTTATGTCATCGGTACTTATCTACTGCTGTACCTCTCCCGCACACGAGAATACTTTGCTGACCACTTTGCAGCTGAAAGTACGGGTAATCCCAATGGATTATCCCGCGCTTTAGTGAAGATTGCTTATGGAATATTAGAAGAAGGTTCGCGCACACAAGAACCCAGCCGTTTAATTGAAGGAACTCGCGCCTTGGGTATCTATGACCATAAAGCCGCCGCTTCCACAGGAACCGCCTACCGCATTGCATCCGATACACAAAAAGTTGGTCGTGTCTTTCTGTGGGATATGTTTAACCCTTGGGGCTGGTGGATGGAATTAAATTCCACTCATCCCTTGACAGGAAAACGAGTTCGTGCATTGAGCAACTATGCCGAACAATTGGGTTTACCGACTGAGTTTGATATGGGGCGAGTTATTGGAGAAGGTAAAAGTCTTAATAAAAGTAGACTTTACGGCAACTTCTTTTTAGATGTTGTATTGTACGGCGCTGAAACAATTGGCTTCTTTGTTGGCTTGGTAATGGGTGTGATTCTGTGGTCAAGTTCGCCAAACACAGGTTTAGTATTGGGTGCGCCACTAATTGGCTTAGGGATCGGAATTCTCGTTAAAGCTTTAGTGATGTTTCCTGACTACAAGCAAGCACCAGAAACCGACATTCTTACCCTGATGTCAGACCCTTATGCCAGTCCGTTACGCGGACAACCTGCAAAACTCGAAGGTCAACTTATTGGTCGTGGCGACGCTGGTTATAAATTTGGTTCCGATTTAAAAATTCAAGATCGTAGCGGAATACTTTATCTGCATTACGCCTCACGCTTTGGCCCCATCGGCAATTTTCTGTTTGGGATGAAGCGAGTCCAAAGCTTGATTGGCGAACAAGTTGGGGCTGTGGGTTGGTTCCGTCGGGGTGTTGCGCCTTGGATGGATTTGATTCAACTCCAAAGTGAAAATGGCACTATTGTCAACAGTTACCATCGCTTCTGGTCATTCATCCTTGGCAGTGGATCGCTTATCCTGGGAGTGGTCTTGACTATGTTTTTGAGTCGCAGCTAGCTGAGTTTCTAGGCTGCTGTCAAAGCATTTCGCAGTCCATCTAAGCTTTAATTTGTCAGGAGCTGGTTAGTAGCTGCCTCCGTTTTTTATGAAGGAGGCAGGGGGCAGGACAGTTTCGGCGATGCCTGCGGCGGGCTACGCCAACGCATTTGTTATTTCGGCGATGCCTGCGGCGGGCTACGCCAACGCATTTGTTATTTTGGCATTCGCATTTGCTGTTTTGGCGATGTCTGCGGCGGGCTACGCCAACGCATTTGTTATTTTGGCAATGCCTGCGGCGGGCTACGCCAACGCATTTGCTATTTTGGCGATGCTTGCGGCGGGCTACGCCAACGCATTTGCTACCAAAAGCTTAATTGGGCATTAAACTTGTATGCTACCTTTGGTAAGGTTCTCTACCACTTTCACCAACTCTTCTGGCTCAATTGGCTTGGATAAATGAACTTGGAATCCAGCTTGCAGAGCGAGACTGTGTTCTTCATCTCTAGCAAATGCCGTTAGTGCTACAGCTAGAATCTTCTCCTCTTGCTCTGCTTCCTGTGCCCGCACTTTCCGAATCAGGGAATAACCATCCTCATCTGGCATTCCAATATCACTGACTAGAACATCTGGTTTTAATCGTTCTAGTGCTTCTAGAGCTTCACCTACTGAGTTAACTGCCGTCACCTGCGCTCCAGACTGTTCAAGAATGAAGGCAATTAACTCACGCGTATCGGCATTGTCATCGACAACGAGTATTTGCAAGCCGTTGAGTACTGAGAAGTTATCGACTTTTACTTCACTCTCTTTAATTAAAAGCTCTGGTTGTGGTTCTACTAGAGGCAACAACACTGTAAATATTGCTCCTTGTTCTTCCCCTTCGCTAACTGCGTAGACTGTGCCTGAGTGCATTTCTACTAAGTGGTGTACAATTGCTAGCCCCAACCCCAAACCATTGTCTGCTCTAGTAGTTGTGCTATCAGCTTGACGGAAGCGCTCAAAGATATAAGGTAGAAAGTCAGCATCAATTCCCTTACCTGTGTCAGAGACAGTTATCTGAGCATTTGAGTTTACCTGTTTTAGATATACTTCAACTCGCCCTCCGTTAGGTGTGAACTTGACGGCATTAGAGAGCAAATTCCAGACAACTTGTTGCAGGCGTTCTGTATCACCCATAACTTCACCAACTGAGGAGTCAAGATGAAATTCAACTTGAATATTCTTAATTTCAGATGTGGGATGTACAGCTTCAATTGCCGCCTGAATTACAGCCGCAAGGCCAACTTTACGAATATTTAGGCGAATTTGACCTTGTACAATCCGCGAGACATCCAGGATATCTTCAATCAGTTTTCTTTGAAGTTTGGCATTCCGCTCGATTGTCTCCAATGCCTTAGCAATAGTTGCTTCGTCCCATTTTCGAGTACGTATTAGTTGAACCCAACCCAGCATAGAATTGAGAGGTGTACGAAGTTCGTGGGAAACGATCGCTAAAAACTCTTCCTTGATGCGGTTAGCTTCTTGGGCTTGCTGATAAAGCTGGGCATTTTCAATGGCGAATGCTGCTCGTTGAGCAAGTTCTTCAGCCATTTCTAGGTCTACAGTAGTGTAATGGCGTTCTGGTTGTGCAGACGCAAATAGAATTGTCCCCAGCTTGCGTTCGCGTACTAACAGTGGTACTACCATCTGAGACTTAACTTGGAGTTGGCGCAGCAGACTGAAGTGTTCCTCGTCCGAGGACTTTCTCTGTAATGAAGACTCAACAATCTTTGTAACCAGTTCCGGCTTACCAGTCCGTAAAACTTTCGCCGGGCCATAATCAGCATCAATAGAAATTGGATAGCGTTGTTGGAGTTCTCGGATCAGTGCTTCCTTTGCTGGTTCTGATGCAGCGATAACTGGGTTAGTGAAGATTGCCAAATTCTTTTCGACGACATCCACAATACACCAATCGGCAAGGGTAGGTACTGCTAATTGCGCGACGCTGCTTAGGGTAGTGCGATAATCCAAGGAAGATACTAATACACGACTTGCTTCAGCCAAAAAATTAGAGCGCTTCTCTGCCGCTTGGGCTGCAATTCGGGCGGCTTGCTCATTGGCAAATAACTGCTGGCGCTGCAACTCCAAATGCCTACGCTGACTAATGTCACGCATTAGCCAGCGCAGAGCAACTGGCTGACCTTTTTCGTTACGAACGGTAACTACTGTGAAAGCAACATCAAAACAGGTTTTTTCTCGTGGTTGTAAACACACTTCCCATTCCCCGCCCCAGTCGAGCTGCTGCAACTGAGTTAGGTAATTAAAAAAAGCTTGATGATCTGACTGAGCGATGAAAGTAAGTAGCGGTTTGCCAATCAAAAATCGCTTTAAAACATTGATGTGTATGGTAGCAGCAAGGTTAGCTTCTAAGATAGTGCCGAATGTATCAGTTACCAAGTAACCATCAGGCGCAAAATCAAATAATTCTTGGTAGCGCTGACGCTCCATCTCTACTACGATTCGTGTTGCTTGTAGTTCTTCGGAGGCGATTTTTAGTTCTTCCAAAGTGATTTGAAGTTCTTCAAAAGCTTCTGCTGTTAGCTCTTGTTCTGAATACATCTCACTTGCAGGTCTTTGCAGTAATCCCGTCACCCGTGAGCGTAATGTCTCTACTTGTTGACTAAAATCGTCTACATCCATGTTGCTCACTTTGCAAAAACTAAAAAGCGCACGTTAGATAAAATGTCAGGCAAATATAAACCTAGATGTACGCTAAAGGCTGATCTCAAAATTCTTACTCAAAAGATAGAGGTTTGTCTTGCCAACGCGAGTTCTAGAAAGTGAATTATACACAATATATTTGTCTTTACCTGTGACTCTATATCTTAAAACAAAAGAATTAATCAATAAATCCACCTAGAGTATTGTATAGCAATAAACATAATAGGTAGATTTAAGCAAATGTTTTTATAGCTTAAGGAGCATCTGATGGTTACAACAACAGTAGCAGGGCAATAAGTCAAAATTGGCACAACTAAGTTGCTAATTACAGCAGAATTCAAGTATTTAAACCACATCTGTTGTAGGGGCGCAAGGCCTCGCGCCCCTACCGCGTGGTGTATTTACCTGAAAATAGCTGTAACAATGAGTGGGTAAATATTGTAAGCGATGTCTACGACGGGCTACGCCTACGCGTGAAACAATCAACCCTACTACAGGCAAAGTAATCTATCTCCCCAATCCCCTTAAACCTGAAAAGAATTGGTTTCATGGGTGTAAGGAACATGATGTTTGATACAACGTGGGCATGATAAATAAATAGATTATGCACACAACCCTAAGAAAATTCTGATGATGAATGCGATCGCTAGTAGATTTCGCCAACTTATGGTTGGGAGAAAAAGCCTGATTGGCAGATATGACCCAAAAAACAAAACCAAACGTTCCTTAGCACTGTATACCTGCATAGGATTATTAGGTGGAATTCTGGCATTGTTGTTAATGGCGTCCCCAGGAGTAGCGCAAAAACCACAACTCCAACAACCGTTATTAGTAGCTACACGAGTTATACCGCCCTTTGTGCTATCAAACAAAGGTGAGCTATCAGGATTCAGTATCGACCTCTGGCGCAGCATCGCTAACCAAATAGGTGTAGAGTCTAAATTTATTGAATATTCCTCTGTGCCGGAACTGCTTTCTGCTATTAAGGACAACCAAGCTAATTTGGGGATTTCAGCCATCTCGATTACAGCCGAACGCGAGCAGAATTTTGATTTTTCATTACCCATTTTTACTGGGGGGCTGCAAATTATGGTAAGAAACCTAGAGAAAAACGACAGTGCCTTCCCAAATATTTTGCAATTGTTTTTCTCTGCTAGCCTTTTGCAGGTAATAGGCATTGCTTTGGTGCTAATTGTGGTAGCAGCCCACATTATTTGGTTATCTGAACGCCATCACAAAGATGGGATGATTTCTCAATCATACTTTCCTGGAATTTTCAAAGCCTGTTGGTGGGCAGCTGCCACATTAGCAACCCAAGCTGATGAAATGCCTAAGGGAGTACTAGGACGCCTAATAGCTATAGTCTGGATGTTCATTGGAGTACTTTTTGTTGCTTACTTTACAGCCAGCGCTACTACTTCATTGACAGTGCAACAGCTTCAGGGCGATATCAGGAGCATAGACGATTTACCTGGCAAGGTAGTGACGACAACTGCGGGTAGTACAGCGGCCACATACTTGAGAGAACATAAGATTTCAGTTCTAGAAGTTACCAAAATTGAGGAAGCTTATAATGCTCTGCAAACAAAAAAAGCTGATGCTGTGGTGTTTGATGCGCCTGTACTCCTCTTCTATGCTGCCAATGAAGGCAAAGGGAAGGTAGAGATTGTTGGCAGTATCTTGCGTGAAGAAAGCTACGGCATCATTCTGCCCAATAACAGTCCCTACCGCAAACCAATTAATCAAGCTCTGTTAAGTCTCAAAGAAAATGGCACTTATCAATCGCTATATGATAAGTGGTTTGATGCTAAAAAATCTTGAAGAAGGAAATCGGCAGTGGGGAGTGGGAATTGGGAAGCTTGAGCCTTTAAACCTGAAGCTTGAGCCTTTGAACCTGAAGCTTGAGCCTTTGAGCCTGAAGCTTGAGCCTTTGAACCTGAAAGTTGCATCTTTAAACCTGAAACCTGAAAGTTGCACCTTTGAGCCTGAAGCTTTAAGTTCTAAGCCTCTCTCTGCCCAGTCCCTACTCTCTACTCCCCACTCCCTTCTTGAGCAAGTTGAATTTTTGCCTGTTGCCAGAGAGTTTCTAACTCATTCAAACTGTAATCAGAAAGGGGACGGTCAACAACCGCCTCCATTTTTTCTAATCGCTGGACAAAGCGCTGATTTGTGCCTTGCAAAGCGGTGCTGGGGTCAAGATTATGCCAACGCGCTAGTTGAATAACTGCAAATAGTAAATCGCCTAATTCTGCTTGTTGTCGTTCGGCTGTTTCCTCAACTAAAGCTTGCTGAAACTCTCCCAACTCTTCATGAAACTTATCCCAAACGCCCTGAATATTTTCCCATTCAAAACCGATCGCCGCAGCCTTTTGAGAAATCTTCATCGCCGCCGTCAGTGGGGGAAGAGTACGCCCATAACGAGCGAGTTTAGCACTAAATTTTTGCGCCTCTGGAGATACTTCGCCTTTTTCCGCAGCTTTGATTTGTTCCCAATTTTGCCGCACCTCATCCACACTGGCAACTGACACATCACCAAACACATGAGGATGACGGCGAATCAACTTTTGAGAAATCCCCTGAGTTATTTCTTTGAGAGAAAATTGCCCAGATTCACTAGCGATTTGGGCTTGTAATACCACCTGTAATAATAAATCGCCTAGCTCCTCAGCGATCGCACTCTTATCCCCACTCTTAATTGCATCCACCACCTCATAAGCTTCCTCAATCACATAAGGCGTGAGAGTTTCGGCAGTTTGAGCCAAATCCCAAGGACAACCACCATCAGGCGATCGCAACTTTGCCACCACCTCAATCAATTCCTGCAACGCCGCTAAACTCTCATTTTCCTTTTTCATACCTCTGCGCTTCCCTTTGCGTCCCTTTGCGTTTAAAAAAATTATTTCTTTACTCTCGGCCGACGACTACCACCCTTCACTTTCCGCCTCTTAATTTTGCCACTAGGAAGCAAACCCCGAACCCCCTGCTTTTTAAAACGTTTGTATGCCGAACCGCCCCAATCGCTCAGAGAATGACTCATCGCACCGAGTTCTAACCCCAAAAACAGAGCGATATATTCAGTATCGTATTGCACGAGCGATCGCCCCACAGTTCCACCAAAATCCTGCCAACTAAAACTCAGATTCCACAACCTTTCGGCAATTACCAAAAGGAAAATTGCCAAAATAGCTAGCAAACACCCCAGATAAAGTATTCGTAGAATCGTGCCGATAATCGGCCCGTGGGATAAAAAAGAACGATGTCGGAGACTTTTTTGATAAGGTAGCCAAATCCAGCGCAAGAAACCCCAGCGTTGGAATTGCACAGAGTAAATATCCAAATCGGGGCCAAACATCAGCCCGCCAAAGAGAAACCCGCCTGCAACCAACAAAGTCGCATTGCTACTGCGAGTCTGCCAAAAAGTAACGCCCGCCACGATCGGCAGAGCATACATAGTAATGCGATCGTGCGTCCGACCAGAGGGCATCCTAAATCCTGAGTGCTGAGTAACTGAATACTGAGTCAGTATAAGAGAAAAAAAGATTTTCTTAAAACTACTAGCGCGACGCGAAATGTTTTGCTATATTAGTTAATGATTGGTCAAAAGGGCGGTTAGCTCAGTTGGTAGAGCGCCTGCCTTACAAGCAGGATGTCATCAGTTCGAGTCTGGTACTGCCCATTAAATAAATTAAGGCTAGAGACAGCTTAGATGCAGTTTCTAGCCTTTTTTAAATGGATTCACAATCTCTAATTGACCAGCTACTACTAACCCATCTTGCATATCTTCAGAATAGAGAATACTTGCTCTTGCCAATAGGGCACAAGAAATAATTGGCGTTGCTCCCGTTGCGGGATGAATTAGGCTACTAAGGTCTTTTAGAGTCCAAGCTAAAATACTTGGAAGACGATTATTTACTGCCATCCATACCCAAATTTTGTTTTTTTTACCCACAAATGTCTCAAGTTCATCGACTTGTGCAAATCCAACGGCTAAGGTTAGATGCACAATATGGACAGTTCATCCCTTAATTACGCCGTCTAATCAATCCTGCGACTAGGTAACTTAGTCCCGCACCTCTGACAAAACCCAGCATTTACATCATGGAAAGCTAAACCACAACCCGAACAAACTATTTCTACCTGATTAGCAGTTTTCACCACTTGCTTAATTAAATCTCCCACTTGCCAAGGAATCAATGCAATTCCGGTAAAAATCATCAATACTGTTAGCAAGCGTCCTAATTCCGAAATTGGAATAACATCGCCAAATCCCACAGTTGTCATTGTGACAACAGAAAAGTAGAATGCATCCAAAAATGTACCGTAATTTTCCGGATTAACCGGATGCTCCACTTGATAAATTAAGCCAGAGTAAATAAAAACAATTGCAAATAACGTAAATAATATTCGCGCAAAAATCATCCCATCTTCACTGCTGATACTAGCGAATAAAAACTTTCTATCTATAAATCTAATTAATCGTAAAATCCGAAACCATCGTAATAGGCGGATAAAGCTAATATCCACCATACCTAGAAAAAATGGCAAAATCGCCATTAAGTCAATAATCGAATAAAAGCTAAAAATATACTTAATTTTATTTTCCGCACTCCATAGGCGGAGTAAATATTCCACAGCGAAGATGATGACGATCGCAGTATCAGCTACATTTAACTGAAACCGCATATAATCAGGAATATTATATGTTTCTGCCATAAAAATTCCTGATGATATTAGAACCAAAGAGGCAAGTGTTAAATTAATCGCTTTACCTATTGGTGTTTCTAGGTCTTCTAAGTAAAATTCTGTTTCTTGTCTGCTCAGTAACATATTCGACCATTAATACATCTTAATTCCTAGTTATAACATTAGAAATACGATATTATTAACCATTATCCTTATGTTAACTCCAGCTTATATGAACCCAGAATCTTTTATGCGTTTAGCATTGACAGAAGCAAAAGAAGGCGATGCACCCTACGGTGCAGTGATTGTTAAAGATAACGAAGTTGTTGCCGTAGCTCATAATACTGTAACGAGAGACAACGATCCATCAGCCCATGCAGAAATCAATGCTATTCGTAGTTTAACAGCTAAACTAAAAAACCCCTCTTTAGAAGGTTATAGCATATATACAACTGGCGAACCTTGTCCGATGTGTGCAACTGCTTGTGTTTGGAGTGGTTTATCAGAAATTGTATATGGTGCTTCAATTCAAGATTTAATTACTGTAAATCAATCACAAATTAATATATCTTGCGAAGAGGTAATCGATAAGTCATTTAGGAAAATAAAAGTCACAAAAGATGTTTTAAAAAATGAATGTTTGGAATTATTTAAATAAGCTACCAAAAAACTTTTTTTTAAGAATAGTCTTTTCAAAATAACTCAAAGAATCTCGTTCTTTCTCTTGAGTCGATGGGCACTTTGCTCAAGTTTGAAAACCTTCCCAAGCAAATGTCATACTCTCTGTTTCTGCGGTTTAAAAGCAATTTTTCTAACCAATGTTCATTGACTTCTGTCAATGCCTAAGTCCTAAAATATTTGTATATATTCCATAATTTTCTGGATCATAGCAGCAAAAAATTATTTTTTGTGGATGACCATTCTTTTGTAGCTGTTCATCACATATTTTCACTGCCACCTCAGCTGCTAAAGTTTTAGGATATTTATAAATGCCAGTACTGATGCAAGGAAATGCCAAACTATTAAACTCTTTATCTGCGGCAATTTGCATACATTTATAATAACACTGAGCTAGAAGTTCAGGTTCTCCGTGATTACCTCCTCGCCATACTGGGCCTACGGTATGAATGATGAAGCTTGCAGGTAAGCGATATCCTTTGGTTAGTTTAGCATCACCAATCTTACATCCTCCAAGTGACCTACACTCATCAACTAGACCCGATCCAGATGCCTTGTGTATCGCTCCATCTACGCCACTACCCCCAAGCAAACTAGTATTTGCAGCATTAACGATGGCATCAACTTCTAACTTTGTGATATCACCCAAAATCACTTCCATAAAACAATTAAGCGTAATCAAGACTAATCTACATACTACAATTTTAGTATAAAATACTATACAGTTTGAGCTTCAAGCTTAACGCTCGGTCTGCTTAAGGTAATGAGCGATCGCTTGCTTTTTATTAATTTATTCAATCATTTTTTGTCTACTTTTTCAATGCATAAGTTATGATTTATTCATTTATATAAGTATCTCAGCAAAGAATTATGAATTATTTAACTTGGCTCATTTAAATAGGATAAATATGTATTTGCCCAAATCGCAGCTTGAGTGCGATCGCGTAAATTCAACCTGTTTAAAATATTCGTAACATGATTTTTTACTGTCCCTTCAGAAATGTAGAGTTCCTGAGCAATTTCTCGGTTACTAGCGCCTGTAGCAATTAACCGCAAAACCTCTTTTTCTCTAGGAGTAAGTTCAACTAAATTAGATGGTACAGGCGGTGAATGAGTTGATGCAACATGAGAAAATTGAGTCAACAGCTTTTTAACTATACCTGGGCCTAAGTGAGTATATCCTTTATGAACGGCACGAATAGCAACAGCTAATTCTTCTGATGGTGTATCTTTTAATAAATAACCCATTGCTCCATTTTTTAAAGCTGCTGACACATATTCATCATCATCAAAAGTTGTTAGTACTAAAATCTTAGTTTTAGCAAAACGTTTTTGAATTTCCTGCGTGGCTGCAACTCCATCCATAATCGGCATTCTGATATCTAGCAATATGACATCTGGCTGAAATTCTGCAACAAAATTAATCGCTTGTTCGCCGTTTTCTGCTTCTCCAACTATTTCTAAATCTGGTTCTAGTTCCAATAACGCTCTTAATCCTTGACGAATTAAACTTTGGTCATCTACCAGCAATACTTTAATCATTAGGTTAGCCTTGTTAATGGAATATTAACTGTAATTTTGCAACCAGAGCCAAGAGCGCTATTAATATTAAACTTACCCCCAAGTGCTAAAGTGCGATCGCGCATACTATGAAGTCCAAAACCAGTAATATTTTGCCCGACATCAAAACCTTTACCATTATCCTGAATTATCAATCGCAAATTGCCTTTAATCGTAGTGAGTTCCAATTTAACCTCTGTGGCATACGCGTATTTAGATATATTAGTTAAAGATTCTTGAGTAATCCGGTAAATAGCAGTATTTATTTCAGGTGGTAGAGAATATTCCAGTCTGATTTGATAAATTGGTAATATCCCATTAAAGCGATGAAAATTTTCTGAAAGACTAGCGATCGCATCTTCTAAAGATTGTTCTTGTAAGGGATTAGAACGCATAGTAGAAACAGATTGACGAACATCTTTTAGCGCTTTTGAACCTAATTCCTTTGCAGTTGTGAGAAATGTTTCAGCCTTACCTGGGTTAGATTGCCATAGTTTTAAAGCAGTTTCTAATTGTAGATTTAAAGCAGTCAGAGAGTGTCCTAATGAATCATGAATTTCACGAGCAATGCGGTTACGTTCTTCTAAGGTAGCTTGATTTTCAATTTGCATGGCATATTGACGGAGTTTTTCGTTAGCAAGAGCTAGCTTTTCTCGACTTTGCCGTTCAGACAAAACTGCATTCATCATCAACAACACAAAAACCAAACTTAAGCCAAATACTAGCGACGAATTCAAAATCAAAAATCGATATCGCTCTTGTGCCTGCGGCGATGCTTGAAAATTGAATAACTGATATTTTAGTTGTGTAGTAACTAAAAATAAGGCAAATGACAAACTTGTAACGAATAAACGCCCATTTAACTGAAAAATTAGACAACTACGAGTCACTAAAATTATATAGAGAAAAGGGAAAAGCCGAGCAAATCTTTCCCCAAAAAGTCCAATTATTAAAATTAATAAAATTTCCATGGCTGTATATATTACCTTAGTTGTCTGGTTATTTCTGGGTAACTTTAAGCCCATTATTGCAAAAATAATCAGACTATAAATTGATAGTTCTGGCAATATGCTACAAACTGACAAGTCTGGAAATGCACCACAAATTGATAGTTCTAAAGGCTTGGGACGAAAACGCCGTAACGGAGGTGGTATAACAGCTGTCAATGCCGCGATCGCTAGTAATGTCCATTCCAGATAAAGCAGAGACGGAAAAGGATGTTTCTTAATTTCAATTGGAAGACTCATTAGTCGCATTGCTCCAGTTATAAGTTATAAATTAGAAGTTAATAAGTATGAAAATCTTAGCAGATATTTCACTGCTTCAATTTTTCGTTGAGTGAGAAATCAAAAGTAAATTTAAAGAACAAAACAGTTAGTTAATTAGCTAAATAATGACTTATAAAATCATCATAATCAAAGTTTTCATAATTTCTAACTTCTAACTTCTAACTTTTAACTATCTATTGTCAATCATGACTTTAGTCATGGGTATAACCATGACTTTCTCCTCATGTAACTGCTAAAGATAAGTTCTTATCATGGTGACATCCAACCAGGAAAAACCCACCAGACAAGTAATGAAACTCAAAGCATTATCGCTAGTTGCTTCCGCAATCGCTCTCACTTTAACTGCAACCTCCTTTGCTGTTCACGCTCAAACAGCCTCTCCTTCACCCGTGTTACTTGCACAAACTCCACAAAAAGAAAGAGGCCCTTGGAAAGACTTGGGTCTAACAGATGCCCAAAAAAACCAAATTCAGACAATTCGCCGCGATAGCCGCACCAAATTTGAAGCAGTTTTGACCCCAGAACAAAAAGCAAAATTAGAGGCAGCGAAACAAGCACGTCGGGCTGAATGGCAAGCGCGTAAAGCTCAGGGGCAAACAGGTCAACGGCAACCCGGTCAACGTCGAGGAAAGGGTGGTTTTGCTGACTTAAATCTAACTGAAGCACAAAAAACTCAAATGCGACAAATTCGCGAGTCTGAGAAACAACAGATTCAAGCAGTCTTAACCCCGGAACAGCGGCAAAAATTAGAGCAATTCCGTCAAAATGCTCCTTCACGCCGTCAACAAGGCAATCCTCAATAATCATCTTTTAAAAAATAAGAATTCTGGGGTGGGCAGTGCCGCCCATCTCAATCCCAAAATAGATTATATAGACTTCTTGCAGAAGATGCGGAAAGGGGAAAAACTTCATCCCCTTTCCCTTTCCCTATTTATTCCTCTGCTCAATTTCAGTAGATCGAAAAGATTTCTAGAAGCCTTACCAACCATTCATTTCAGCCAGTGTATAGAATTCGCTGGAATCCTCTTATAATCTGCTGTTCGAGTAATTCTGTTGTCAATTAACTCTGCTGTGATCGCAAATGAACGCTTGTGTTAGTTCCAAGCCATCGGCTGAAACCCTTATTATTCCGTCAACTTACAAAAGTTTTCGATCTACTGAATTTAGTAGACTTTTAAGCTAGTTTTGAGTTATGAGTTAATCAAAACTCCGCTTGATTAAAATGTCAAAAGAATTCGCAATTGGTAGTAAAGTCCGTGTTGTGGCGCTACCAGCCTACGTCAAAACTGCTGAACCTATGCCCATGCTACGCCCCCCTAATGTAATTCATATTGGCGAAGAAGGTATAGTCATTGACCGCAGACCCGGTGGATATTGGGGTATTCGCTTTACTAGAGGGGCTTTTCTCCTAGATAGTCAATACATCGAAAGCACAGATACCCTTCCCGAATCTCACTTAGAATAAGATTTTTCGCAACCAATAATTGTAAACTTGTGTAAAGTTGTGATTCTGGTTTACACCATGATTTCCCGTCGCACTTTTTTAAGCATATTATTTGCCAGCTGTATTTCTGTCATCAGCTGGCTGAATTTTACCCCTGTTGCTAATGCTCTTGGTGGTAAACTTCCGGCAATTAATCAACCCGCACCAGAGTTTACTTTGCCAACCAATACAGGTGAAGGCAAAGTTTCCCTCTCTGACTTACGTGGTAAATGGCTAGTGCTGTACTTTTATCCTAAAGACTTCACCTCTGGTTGTACTATAGAGGCTCGTCGTTTTCAGCAAGACTTACCCCAATACCTCGAAAAAAACGCTCAGATTATTGGCGTTAGTGCTGATGACATTGATTCCCACGCCAAATTTTGTGATTCAGAGGGACTAAAATTCCCCCTGTTGGCTGACACTGATGGTTCAGTGAGTAAAGCTTACGGTTCGTGGCTTGGCTTTTTATCTATGCGCCACAGTTTTATTATCGATCCTCAAGGCGTCTTGCGCGAGAATTTTGTCAAAGTCAACCCAACTATTCACAGTTCAGAAGTGCTGGCACGACTAGAAAAATTACAGTCCACAGCTTCTTAGATATCAATTAACAAGATAAGGGGCTTAAGCCCCTTATTTTAACTCACAATAAACCCATATTTTCTGAGTACAGTTTTGACTTGACTGCCAGATAAAAACTGGACAAATTCTTTGGCAGCAGAAGGATTTTTACTGCTTTTAATTATTGCTACCGGATAGACAATCGGTGAATGAAATTTATCATCAGCAGTAACTACGACTTTTACCTTGTTAGAAATTTTGGCATCAGTGGCATAAACTAAACCTGCTTCGGCATTACCACTTTCTACTGCTGCTAAAACTTGACGCACATTGTTAGCAAAGACAAATTTCGACTTGAGGCGATCATAAAGTTTCAATTTCTTTAAGACTTGCTCGCCATATTGACCAGCAGGTACGCTTCGGGGTTCACCGATCGCAATTTTTTTAATCTTACTATCTGTTAAATTGTAGAAGGTACTAATGCCAACAACATCCTGAGCCACAACCAAGACTAGACGGTTATTTGCTAGGTTGGTACGGCTGCCTGCTAGCAACAGTCCTTTTGCTTCCAAGGCATCCATTTGTTTTTTGCCCGCAGAAATAAAGATGTCTGCTGGCGCACCTTGCTCAATCTGTTGCTGTAAAGCACCAGAAGCCCCAAAATTATAACTAATATTGATATTTGATTTACTTTGTTGGTACAAAGGTTTAATTTCTTCCATCGCATCTTTTAAGCTGGCAGCTGCGGACACGAGTATGTTGTTGTTCGACTGTGCTATTACAGGAGAAGGAGTAATCAGTGGTAAACCAAATGCTAGCAGTAAGCCAGCGATCGCTATACCCAGGAAGCCAAAAATTTGTCTTCTTTTCATAGAAAAGGCGTTTGAAGGGTTTCTTTTATAAAATTGACGCTAGGTAAAATAGTAGCAAATATACCAACCTATAACCAACTATATCGGTAAAAATATGCCTAAATCTAGATTTAGTGAGAAGATTAGCGATCGCAAACTAATAGAAACCTCCAAACAAAGCTCTATAGACAAAATCCTTTCTGGGCAAGAATTACAGATTATTCTCTGCCGAAAGTGACAAAAGAAGGTTAATAAAACCAGTCTTTAAGGTGGATGAACGAGTATCTGAGGTGGATGAATCCAGTTCTGAGGTGGATGAATAAGTATATTTGCAATTTTTGTCGGCACAGCTTGTTATTCGCTCAAACCCATGTGTTACATTGTAGGCTGTGTTTAACCTACGGTTATATCCTAAACAAGGTTTTTAGCTATGCAGTCTAGAAATTTATTTCAGAGCGGTTAAACAACGCAGATACTTAAACTGAGCTACTAGTTTGCAACTAGTAGCTCAGTGCAAAAATTTTCCACCACTTTTTCCTGTACTTGATTCACAATCATAGAAACAAATTTGTCAAGGTCGAATGGTTTCAGTAAATATTCTTCAAACTCTACATCTGGAATTTGGTCACAAGTACCTGTGGTAAATGTTGAAGTCACAATGATTGGGATATGATTGCCATTGTCTGCTTCCATAGCATTCAATGTATTTAGCAATGTATAAATACTTTCACCTAAAAACCGAATTTCACAGACAATGACGTTAGGTGTGAACCAACTCAGGATTTCTAAGGCTTCTTTTACAGAACCAGCGGTAATCACATTTGCGCTCAGGTCTTTGAGTAAAATTGCATACAAATCTCTACTATCGCGATCGTTATCTACAACGAGTACTTGTACACCTTTGAGTATCCCAACTGCCAAGCAAAAGTCATTGATTAAATTCATAATAAGACCTGCGATTAGGACTTTAAGTGCAAAGTGATCTGAGAAATCTGTAGTCTTAAGGAGACGAGACAATCGGATAAGTCAAATAAAAAGTAGCAGAGAACCACTTAATGGTTAAGATTACTAAGTTTTGTTCTTGCACTATGAGCCGATGTTGTTTGATTTCCTAAATGAGTTGATTAACTACGACACAAAATGTAGTCAAAATCATTTTTGCAATTCAAACCTCTTTGAGGAATTAACCAAAAGAATTAAGCTAATGCACTTACATTCAGAGTGCAATTTAAATGCGTAACAGCTTATTCCCATTCCCTGTCCTCAAGTTCCTTTATCGGCAACAATAAGGTGGCTTCAATTTCCTGCCTGATAGCTGGCGTTACTTCCGAATTACTATGCAGGCAATCGAGTAATAACTGATTGGCATCATAGTAGCGTTGCAGCACTTGCTGTTGGTCAGGGCTAAACTGCCACTGATGGTTAATGTTGCGATAATTAATCACCGTGATCTTTAACTGTTTAGCCCAGGCTGAATAGTTCGTCTGCCACCAAAGCTCAAATCGTTCTTGACTTTGACGAGAATTTGGAAATTGGTCAGAGAGTTGTTGCAGGGATTTATAGAGTCCAACATCTAAAACAATGCCCAGAATGTTCGAGAGAGAATCTCCACAGGCGTGGATATGGGCGAAGTCCTGGCTGCCATCAATTGCACACTCCAGCAGCAGGTCATCTAATGCCGCATCCAGAAACATCCCCTGGTCGAGGCTGGCGGCTAGGGCAAAGTGAGGAGTCCGACTCAAGGCAAGGTAAAATGCTCGAACTGTCGCATCTTTTGGTTCGGTGGGAATAGTGCGAGATTTTTGGCTAGCCCACGTCAAAAACTCTTGTAAATAAGGGTCTTCGGCAACCAGTGCATCAATCTGTTGCTTCATCAACTGTACTAGAGAGTCTGCACTGCGGAGCATGGTAGCGGTTAACAAGAAGATTTCGCGCCAGTTGGGGTCGGTGATATGACTGACCAGTCCTTCCAGAGCTTGCTCTAATGCCTGTAGATTATGGCTGGCAACGATTTTCCTCGCTGTGAAGTATTCTTGAAAGGCCAGATAAGAGAAGGAAAAAATTCCCCGCGCCCGTTCTGCCAGTAGCCCATGTTGAGCCTCGATTGACTTCAGCGCTGCTTCGCTTTCTATTTGCAGTTCCTCTGCATCTATTGGCACGTTGCTTAGATTTTGAATATAGTCACCAATGTATTGCTCAATGACGCGTTGCTCAAAAAAGTACTGACCCTGCTCAAATGCTGCTGCTGCAATTTGACTCAATAACTTGAGCTTTTGTGGTAGTAAAAACCCTCGGTAAACGTCATCCCGTTCAATGCCTTTGGCTTCATCCCATTTACCCAACAGAAGGTCTAAACCTTGCTTATAAAAGTCAGTCCGCTTAGTCGGAAATTTTTCTTGACCGTGAAACAGCCAGCAGGCAAGGTGCAGAAATAGGGGAGTGACGACAAGTTGGCGAAATTGCCAGTTTTCAGGTAAGTCCAGCTTTTGAATAAACTCAACGGACTGCGCCTGACCATCTAGAATGTTGGTCTTGGTAAAGGCCACAAACCATTTTTGAGCGAAGGCTCGGATTTGTTCTGAGGTAAATGGGGCAATTTCAACATCGGTAAAACCTCGGAGTGTAAGTCTTTGAACTGCTGTTCGACAAGTGGCCACTAATTGATTTTTGTGATACTTCTCTGAAAATCTGCGAATTTCGCTTAAGACAGCATTACTTTGTTCGTTAATAACTTCATCCATGCCATCAAGTAATAGTAACACTCTGCCTGCATTCAGCAAGGTTTCGATGACTGAGGGATCTGAAATTCTAGATGTGAAAAACTCCTGACGGATGTACTTTAATAAGCTGAACTCGTTGCTGACTTTAGATTCTTCAGCAAAATTTCTCAGTGTGATGAAGATTGGCACCTGCTTCGGCGCAAATGCTTCTTGGTTACACTGAATGGCGAGATGTTGTAAAAAAGTGGTTTTACCTACTCCTGGTTTGCCTAGCACCCTGAGCTTGAAGTATGTTTCAACTGCCTGTATACCAGGTATCTGTCTCTGGTCAATCTCACCTAAACCAAAACGGTCAAATTCTTTTCGATCAAGGTTTTGCAGTTCAGTGATTTCTAGCCACTGTTGACTAGCAATTTTCTCCAAAATATTTACATCTATATATATGTCATCGATCGCAACGGGACGGCTGATATCCAATAACTGCAAAATACCACACTGGTCTTGAATTTTGCCGAAGCGCTGCGATCGCACTTGTTGCACTAGTGCATCAATATCCACCACAGAGGGCTGGGTGTATTCTTCTAGTTCACGAAATTCTGCCGGAGGATTGATAGCAATCTCCCGCCAATTCACTTCTAAAACCAAGCAAATCTCAATAAAGGTATGACGCTCAACCGGACGACCACTGAAAAACCGCCAAATTGGTTGTCTAGTTTTAAGGTTGACTTCTGCTGCTAGATTGTCTTGTGTCCACCCCTTGTGAGCAAATACTCTTTTTGCTTCTTGAATCCCAGTGAGTGATGCTTGGAGCGATCGCTTGGCCATAGGACAAAAACCTTGCTCCTCAAATCATGAACCTTAACTTTTATTAATATTTGCAATTTTATAGCTTTCTCTGTGATAATAACATTTTACTCGCTTAAAGTTATACAAAATCCTAGAGCTACTCTCAAGTTTTTAAACTTTTGTGAAAAACTCAAACATTATACGTTCATCTTATACATCTCAAACGTTGAGCGGACATGAATTCAAACAATGTTTCCTTTTCAAAGCATAAATTGTTAAATTAATTTAGCTGATATTATTTTTATTGGTCAGGCAACTTTGAAGATAAATGATGTTGCCGTTTCAAGTATTAACTAAGTGAAACAAGCTTAAAAAACATCAAACACCTCTCTTAAGAAGAGAGAGGTGTGATATTTAATGAAAGTTGAGTTACTTAAAATCTAGACAGTCCTTAAGTAGGGGAGCATCCCACTTTTTATTATTTAAAAAAAGGTAAATAAAGCATGAGAAG
>NZ_CAXTTT010000042.1:3337-55374 GCF_964247315.1 uncultured Nostoc sp. | reverse complement strand
TTTTTTTTTATTTTTTTTATTCGTTTCTTTGAATTTGCATTTTTAGTAGCCTTTGCCTTTGCCTTTGGCGGAGCCTTTGCCGGAGCCTTTGCCAGAGCCTTTGCCGTAGCCGTAGCCGGAGCCTTTACATTATTTAGTGCTTACATTGGCTGGCGTAGTTTAATGGGAGATGAAAAAGATGCTTGGATTCGCTCATTTGCTCTCGCCTTTGCTGCGACAGGTGGAACTAGCTTCCGCAATGCCGATTTAACCGATGCTGATTTTACTGGTGCAATCCTGAAAAACACAGATTTTAGAAAAGCAAACCTAACACGCACCCGTTTTTATGAAGCAAAAAAACTTGACTTTGCCAGAGTTGACGACACCATATTAACTAAATTAGCTGTTATAAAATTACTCGTCACTGGTAATGGTCGAGGAAAATCTTATGCTGGTGCAAACCTCAAAGGCGCTAACCTGATAGGTGCAGATTTAAAAGAAGCGAATCTAAAAGATGTTGATATTACAGAAGCCACCTTCCAAGGCGCTTGTTTAGAGCGGGCAAACCTAACTTTAGCTCAAGCTGTAGGTACTAACTTCACTAGCGCCCAAATGACAAGTGCTTGTGTGGAAGCGTGGAATATTGAAAGTACAACCAAATTAGATAATATAGATTGTCGCTTTATCTATCTTTTAGAACATCCCAAGCCTGAAACAGACGACCGCGAACGCCGTCCTAGTAGTGGCGAGTTTCAACCAGGAGAATTTACCAAACTGTTTGAAGAAGTTTTAAATACTGTTGATTTAATTTTCCGCAATGGCATAGACTGGAAAGCTTTTGTTAACGCCTTCCAAACAGTGCAAGACCAAAATGCAGACACAGAATTAGCTCTACAGAGTATTGAAAATAAAGGTGATGGCGTAGTAGTAGTTAAAGTTGGTGTACCTGATGGTGCCGATAAAGAAAAGATTCATAGTGATTTTACACAAAGTTATCAACTGGCATTGCAAGCTGTAGAAGAAAAATATAAAGCACAATTACAAGCTAAAGATGAGCAAATAGTCGTTTATCGCCAACAAAGTGGAGAGATGGCAGAGATTGTAAGATTATTAGCGAATAAGCCGATTAATGTTCAAGTTGACAATAAAGTAGAGAATAAAAATATGACTAACAGCAATGATGCCAGTCGCAAAATTGAAATTGGCAGTGTTGGCAGAGACTTTAATGCTAGTGGACAAGCTTTAAATTTAGGTGATATTAGCGGTACGGTAACAAATACCATCAACCAGTTACCAGCGTCTCCCGAACCAGAGAAACCGGGAATTAAGGAATTGTTGACGCAATTGCAAGCAGCAATTGAGGCTGATACAAATTTACCGCAAGAAGATAAAGCTGAGGCATTAGAACAAGTGAAAGCCTTAGCTGAAGCGGGGAAAAGTCCTCAAGAGGGGGGGATGCAAAAGGCAGCGAAAACGGCTATAAAGATTTTAAAAGGGACAATTTCTAGTTTACCCAGTGCTACAAAGTTGGTTGAACAATGCAGCAATCTATTGCCGTTGATTTCAAATTTTTTGGGTTTAGGGTAATCCACCCGTGATTCACTTTTACCTCACTTCCATTCCTCTCTCCTCTTAGGCTACGGTGTACATACAAGTCTGAAACAGTTTAATCATCTGGTTTAAGCGTAAGTTTTACCCCTCCCTAACCCTCCCCTTGGAAAGGGGAGGGAACTGTATCTCTAGTTTCCCCCCTTTCTAAGGGGGGATTAAGGGGGGTAATTCGACTTGTGTCTACACAGCAGCCTAAAAGGAGAGAAGCTTTGAATCTTACTCCCCTTCCCTTATAGGCTATCCATTACCCGCATCTTTATGGGCACAGAGACCGCAGAGAAGGTAAGATTATAAGTAAAAGTATTAAGAATTTTAAATAAACTAATCAATGTCCAGCATTTCTCTTGACAAAAGTAACTCTCATGTCGTCGTTATAGGTGCGGGAATAGGTGGACTGACTGCTGGGGCATTATTAGCTCATAAAGGTTACAGCGTCTTAATTTTGGATCAAGCCCTCGTACCAGGAGGCTGTGCTTCAACCTTTAAACGCCAAGGATTTACCTTTGATGTGGGAGCAACTCAGGTGGCTGGGTTGGAACCAGGGGGAATTCACCACCGGATTTTCTCAGAATTGTCAATAGATTTGCCACAAGCAACGCCTTGCGATCCTGCTTGTGCGGTGTATTTACCAGGGGAAACCACACCCATCAACGTTTGGCGCGAGCAAGAGAAATGGCAAGAGGAACGACAAAAACAGTTTCCTGGTAGCGAAGCATTTTGGCAGTTGATGACAACTTTATTTGCTGCTAGTTGGGAATTTCAAGGACGCGACCCGGTACTACCACCGCGTAATTTATGGGATTTGTGGCAGCTAACTCAGGCGGTGCGTCCGAGTACATTAATTACCGTACCCTTCACTTTGTTTACGGTAGGAGATGCTTTAAGGTTATATGGATTGGGAAATGACCAACGATTGAGAACTTTTTTGGATTTGCAACTGAAGCTATACTCCCAGGTGGATGCAGAAAAAACAGCATTACTTTATGCAGCAACGGCGTTAAGTGTATCCCAACTGCCCCAAGGATTGTTTCACCTCCAGGGAAGTATGCAAGTATTAAGCGATCGCTTGGTACAATCCCTAGAGAGAGATGGCGGCAAACTATTGATGCGCCATACAGTAGAAAAAATCAAATTAGAAAACGGTAAAGCCAATGCTGTAGTCATTAGAAATCAGAAAACTGGCGAAGTTTGGACAGAAGCAGCCGACCACATTGTTAGCAACGTCACCGTGCAAAATTTGGTGCAGTTGTTAGGAGAACAAGTGCCATCTGGTTATAAAAACCGGGTGGAAAAACTGCCCCAAGCATCGGGTGCTTTTGTGGTCTATTTGGGTGTAGATGCCAGCGCGATTCCGCTTGGGTGTCCTCCGCACTTACAATTTCTGTACGATGCTGATGGCCCGATTGGCGAGAATAATTCCCTATTTGTTTCCGTCAGTCATCCTGGAGATGGTCGCGCCCCGGAAGGGAAAGCGACAATTATCGCTTCTTCGTTTGTCGATCCTGCACCGTGGTGGCAGACTGATGATTATGAAGGACTAAAAGAAAAGTTTACCCTCGAAGCGATCGCTCGTCTTGCCCAATACTTTTATCTCAAACCAGAAACAATTATTTATCAAGAAGCCGCAACACCCCGCACCTTTGCCCATTTCACAGCCCGCGATCGCGGTATAGTTGGTGGTATTGGTCAAAGAATTCCTACCTTTGGCCCCTTTGGGTTTGCTAATCGTACACCAATCCAGAATTTGTGGTTAGTTGGTGACTCCACCCATCCAGGGGAAGGTACTGCTGGGGTGAGTTATTCGGCGCTAACGGTAGTTAGGCAAATTGAAGCGCAAATGTAGTACTTACTCAAGTTAGTTTTGATAAGGACTAAAGTCCTGACTACAAAATTGTTTACAACTATTTAGATAGAGCAGAAATTTTATTAAATACTATAAATCATACTTATAACCGATGGCAAACAGGACGCAAAACTGATGAAATAAGGTTAGTGTTGCGAATCTGGAGTAATGACAGACAGCGTTTTAATTCTTGGAGGACGAGGGCGGATTGGTAGCAGTGTTGCCGAGGATCTAGCTACCCATACGCAAGCACAAATTACAATTACTGGACGTTCTGCGGAGTTTGGGGAAGCTGTGAACTTGTCTTCGGGGGGACAAGTGCAGTTTTTGATATTAGACTTGGCAGAAGTTGACAAGCTGCAAGATGCGATCGCAAACTCTAATTTAGTCATCCACTGTGCTGGCCCATTTCACTATCGAGATACTAATGTTCTAGAAACCTGTATTGCTCAAGGCGTTAATTATCTAGATGTCAGCGACCATCGGTCCTATACCAGCAAAGCTCTCAAGTATCATGAACAAGCTGCTGCTGCTGGTGTGACGGCAATTATTAATACTGGCATTTTTCCTGGTATTTCTAACAGCATGGTACGTCAGGGAGTTGAACAATTTGATCGACCAGAAAAGATCCACTTAAGTTATTTGGTTTCGGGTTCTGGTGGTGCTGGCATCACAGTGATGCGGACAACTTTTCTTGGGTTGCAGTATCCTTTTGAGACATGGATAGATGGAAAATGGGAAATAGTCAAGCCTTATAGTGAAAGAGAAGTAGTTGAGTTTCCACCTCCCTATGGAAGCACCGGAGTTTACTGGTTTGATATGCCAGAAACCTTTACACTGCCCAAAGCCTTCCCATCAGTAAAAACTGTAATTACTAAGTTTGGCTCTGTTCCTGATTTTTACAATCACCTAACTTGGATTGCGGCACACGTTTTTCCCAAGTGGTTAATGCAGCGTCGTTACATGATTGAATTTCTGTCTCATGTCAGCCATTCAATGACAGATGTCACTAATAATTTTAGTGGAATTGGAGTAGCTGTTCGTTCTGAAGTGACAGGGCAGAAAAATGGTAAAACAGCTGTTTATTGTTCAACTGTAGTGCATGAAAATACAGCGGTGGCTTCTGGTTGCGGCACAGGTAGTATTGCTCAATTATTGCTAGAAGGTAAACTCAAAAAACCCGGAGTTTTTCCTGTAGAAGAAGCATTACCAACAAATTTATTTGAAGAGGTAATGCAAAACCGAAAAATTAAAATTAATCACAGTTGGTCATAAATAGCTATTAATCGAGAACTGAGTTCTGGACAGTATATTAGTAAGCATGACAATTTCGGGAGCATCCAGTTTTGGAAGATTTATCATGTATGGGAAAATGTAAAGAGAAATAACCCTGTGCGATCGCTAAAAATGAACCAAGAGAAAGAAGAACGGATCAAAGCCTGCTTACAAGAATTGTCAACACTGCTGTATGACGAAGCAGACAAAAGTAAGCTGACAGACCTTGAAGGCATAGAAAAAACAGTTCGCAGTCAAATATTAGAACTAGTGAGTCCAGAAATAGCCCTTTTTTTGTCGAACAAAAAACAGGGACAACAGTAGGTAAAACGAGAAAAATCAAAAGCCTGGTTGGAGAATTGACTCTTAAAGCGAAACAGCTACAGAGACTAGGTTTAAGGGCAAGAAGGCAGGTTTTGCCCATTGCTTCAAAAATGCTGTTTGAGGCTATCAGGGAATGAATCATACCAAAATGCAGAAATTGAAATTGAGGCATTAACAGGAGTGAAAGTTGGTCACTCAACACAGCAAAAACTAGTTCTCGAACAAGATTTTCAATTACCACAAGCAAGGCAATCTGTATCAGAAGTAAGTGTGGATGGGGGAAAAGTAAGACTAAGAGGGAAACCCAAAGAAGGTTGTCACTGGCGAGATTATAAAACCGTTCGGGTGCAAGGGATTTACTATGGTGCATTTTTTGATAACAACCAATCATTAGTTGATTATGTCAATAGCCAACATCTAGTTAACCCATTAGTTTGCTTAGGAGATGGTCATGATAGTGTGTGGAATTTAGTCAAACAGTTTGGTCAAACAGAGCATTTTGAACGTTGTGAAATATTAGATTGGTATCATCTCAATGAAAATCTTTATAAAGTTGGTGGTTCTTTAAAACTGCTCAAAACTGCTGAAACTCTCTTGTGGCAAGGCAAAGTCGATGAAACTAAAGCTTTATTTGATCATTGCAGAGGTAAACAAGTTAAGAACTTCATCGCTTATCTACAAAAACATCGTTCTCGCATTGTCAACTACAGTTATTACCAAGCTGAACAACTTTGTTCTATTGGTTCTGGTGCAGTTGAATCTGCTATTAAACAGATTGGAGCTAGGATTAAAATTTCCGGCGCACAATGGAATGTTGATAGTGTTAGTCAAATCCTCTCTGTTCGTTGTGCTTATCTCAATGGTTTACTTGCTGTTTGAGTATTTCTGCCGAAAGTGGATGCTCCCACAATTTCGGACTATAGCGATTCTCATTTTAATTAGGTACACGGGTAAGGTTACACAACTTTGTGCTACGACTAAATCATTCGCGAATAACGAGATTCCGACTTTTCTGAGAAGTCGAGGCTCTGAGTCTTATGAATAAAATTAATATACCTTGAGGTAGAAGAAAGAACTGTACCTAAACACTTAGGATGCCTGTGAGCCTAAGATTTCATCTATCTTAATACCTAAAAAGGCTCATAACAAAAGATAAGGAGATTTTTTTCATGCAAAAAATTTTATTAAGTTTAAAACAAACATTACGCTCAAGCTTTTTGGTTATTGGTTTAATAATTTTCATTAGCTTGTCAGGTTCTTTCATTTTCGTTCAGCAAGCTAGTTATGCAACTACTCTTGAAGAATTAAAGCTAATACCTCCAGAATATAAACCAATTTCTGAAGAAAAAATTAATCGTGCTAACGAATATGATCCAGGTGTTGGCGTTCAAGAAGAAGAACGAGAAGAAGCTTATGAGGAAGCAGTAAAAGATTCAAAAAACCTTGATACTATGGAGAAGGCTTACGAAAGAAATTTGAAGGAAGAACAAGCACAAAATCCTCCAGAAAATTTTGGTGAAAAAGCGAAAGAAGTTCTTGAAAAAGTAACTGGTAAATAGTAATATAGACCTAATTTAAACCCCTTTCTTATAAAGAAAGGGGAATTAAGACTCAAAGCAATTTTCAGGTTTAAAGTAAGGTTCAGACAACTAAATTGTCGCCACTATCTAAAAGTCGCGGCAAAAATTTCTTTTACTCAAATTCGTCTATTGTGGTGGGAGGAGTAGTCTTTTTCTTATTAGCAAAACTGCGTTCATACCACTTCATTAATGGAGTTGTACTAATTCCATGCACAATTACTGAAGCGACAATGGTAGTGTAAGTTATCCAAGCAATTTGTTCGGCTGGTTCACCTTTTAAGCCATGACCAAAGGCATAAGCTAGATAATACAAAGAACCAACACCGCGAATACCAAACCATCCAAATAATAACCGAGTTCCTGGGTGTAAGGTTCGGCGGTGTGATTCTAAAGGACGTTTACCTATTGTGCTAATCCAAACTCCCACAGGTCTGATTATTAAGAATAACAAAATTATTACTAACAAAGATTGCCCAGCATACTTGAGCATTGGCTGCAATAATAATATTGAACCCAATAGTAAAATTGTCCCAACTTCCAGCAGCTTCTCAATTTGCTCAACAAATTCTAATTCTGCTAGCGGTTTTTCTGGATTTCTGTAACTGCGTTGGACAACTAATCCAGCAACAAATACTGCCAGAAACCCATAACCATTAACCATTTCTGTTAATGAATAAGTTATAAAAATTGTGCTGATAGCAACAAAGTCTTCCATTAACTTATCAGCAGCGCGGCGTTTTTGAATTTTTTCTTCAATCCAAACTATAGATTTGGCAACAACAACTCCCATAACAATGCCACTTGCGATCGCCCAAATTAAATCAACCGCAATCCATTTTTGAATCCAGCTGCTCCAGTTGTCGTTTTCTAAGGCATGAATCCCAAAATAAACGAAGGGAAAAGCTAAAGCATCATTTAATCCACCTTCAGAAGTTAAACCAAATCTCAACTCATCTTGGTCATTTGTACTAGTGAGTTGTACTTCTGATGCTAATACCGGATCGGTAGGTGCGAGAATTGCTCCTAATAAAATTGCTTCTCCCCAATTCATCCCTAAAAATAATTTA
The DNA here is from genome assembly GCF_964247315.1 of uncultured Nostoc sp. Lineage (GTDB taxonomy): Bacteria > Cyanobacteriota > Cyanobacteriia > Cyanobacteriales > Nostocaceae > Nostoc. The sequence continues at coordinate 47,695 of NZ_CAXTTT010000042.1, read as the reverse complement.
CCCACAACAGCCAGAGCAAAAATTGAAATTGGCATCAGAAATGCAATCAATCGCACCGTAATATCCCAAACACCCAACTTGAGAGGACGAACAATTCTTAAGCCGCAGCTAAACACAGAAATAATTACAACAAGTTCTGTTATTTTCTCCAGCAATTCGGTGTTAAAAACGTCATCTCGACGTAATTGAATCAGCCCAAAGCCATAAGGGCCTAGAAAAATACCAACCACTAGGTAGATAATGGCAAAAGAAAGAGGTAAGCGACTAATCCAACCTGACCCTAACGTTACCATCAGCAAAAGTAGACCAATCACAAATAGCTCAATAATATAGATATCTACCATATAGCGGTTTACATAAATATAAGGTGTTGCTTTGTAAGCTTAGTTGCAATACCTTTGTATTAGAATTTACCTATGGGCAGATTTTCTGGGATTAGGAATCAAAGTGGAGAAGAAGGGAATAAATAAATTTGGTGTTGGTTTTGCCCATCTTAGACATCGCACCTTGATTATTTGTTAGAAGTCCTTTAACAATCGGATGTAGCACGGGAATATCGCTAAGACACACCTACACGCTTTTAGGAATGGTTTATAAGCTAAACGACATCTAGTTTGCATATCCAAAATTTATATAACTCTTGTGGCATAGTCCGAAAAGCCTACGCTAATTATGCAAATTAAATGTGGAACAGCTTAATCGTGTCTGACAAAAGACTTATGATTAAGACCGCACAGGAGAGGGATTTTTGGGCTTTCTGCATCGATTTGGAAATATAGCTAATTAGCCGGACATGATATATTTCCTACTTTCTGACTCAGATATCGCCCATTTTAGTACAAATATACTATAATAGGTATAGCGTCCACAAAGCCTAGCCAAATGCATAATGGCTCTGTGAAAACCTTCTGGAAGATGGATTCAAGGGTTAGTTCGATGATGAAGCATTATATTCTCAACCTCAATCCGACTGCCAAGCATGAATGGGATCGGTGTATTTTACGTGACCCGCTGACTGCCAAACGCCCAGACATTGCTAAACTAATTGCCGAAGCAGTTGGTGCTGATACAGGTAGTTATTTGGTGAGCGTGAATATCGAAGTTCAAGTTTTGCAGCAAGCGGCAGTACCTCAAGCCGAACAACTCTCGCTTTCATTTCCAGAGGTGAGTGTGCCGTCACAACCACAACTGCGGGAAGCAGCTTGAGCTAAAGTACAGAATTTAGGAGAAAATAATTAGCCTGCATAAGCAGGCTTGCTTTGTTAGCCGCAGACTTCAGTCTGACGGCTAAATAAGTCATCGGTATATGAGCAGACTTAATTTTACAGCAGTTTTAATGTATTTGAACCACATCTGTTGTAGAGGCGCAAGGGCTTGCATTGGTGTCAACTTAAACCAAAAACTATATCGGACAGGCGTTTTGCAAATCCCTGACGCCCTCATCCCCTAACCCCTTCTCCCAAGGGAGAAGGGGAATTGAATGTCTAGCTTCCCTCTCACTTGCGGAGAGGGGCTGGGGGTGAGGGCAAAACGTTGTCACCAAGCGGGTTTAGCGTTAAGTTTACACCAATGAAGGGCTTGCGCCCCTACCGCGTGGTCTATTTACCTGACAATAGCTGTAAAAGACAAAATTAATGGCGTTCTTCAAAAAATATCTCCAGAAGTTAATCATGATGTACATTCATTTTCAGTACTAGATAAAGCTAATTTTCAAAACTTAAAAAGTTGGTCGATACAGGGTATATATAAAGATGAATCAGGTTTGAATTTAAAATTTGTTGAGAGTTTGTTTGAACTTAATTGACACTAAATTTTAGGAAAGCGATTATAAATAACTCGTAGATAATAATTGCGCTTACTGCACCTCAGACATCGCTTTTTCTCCCCTAATTCAGTATATTTAGACTATAATATATATATAGCGTCCACCAAGCTGAGTTAAGTGTAAAACTGCTCTGTGACAGCCTTTTGGGAAATGGATTCAAGGGTTGGTCTTATACTTAAACACTACATTATTGACCTTAGAGGAAAATTATTAAATGATGCAACTGAGTCATTATCCAGCTGCGATCGCACAAGCTGCTCAACGGGCTAATGAAATAGACTCTCAGTTAATGGCAGTGCAGCACCAAGTTAACCGATTTGAAGGCAATGCAGACCGCACCGCCGCCTTTGAGATGGATTTGAAAAATGATGCTCAACGTAAGGCTCGTCGCTTTGAGGTGTTGCTTGTGAATCAGGAATATCAAAAAGCAATAGACACTCAAATTCGACTAACTGTCGATAAAGCAAATGCCATCGCTCATTTGGAATATCTGCGTAATCAGTTTAGTGTAGCTAAGTTGGAAGCAAGATTAGCGATCGCTCAACAACTCTCTGATTTTGAATCTCGTGAATTAGTTGGTTTGTAATCACACCCATCAACCTCTAAATTCAACTCCTAATCTTTACACATATCTGTCAAATCTCTTGCTTGGTAACTATCATGCCTCGGAATCAATTCCGAGGCTAAGTCAAAGTATTAAGTTGCAGTTATGTATACAGAGGTGTTGTATCAGTGTAGAGTCTAACCGAAGTTACTAAGCCTGTTTCGTGGCGATCGGTGATAGCTACCGCCCTAACTGTTATGACCTTTTGATCATTGCGTTTGTAATGATTTAAGGCTTCAAGGACAAAAGACGATTCGATGCCGTAAATATTCAGTAAGTCGTGAGTCAAGGTATCGAAGGTAATCCAGTACTCAGAAAGACTCTGTAAAATGGCAGCCTTACCCTGAATAGGAGGATTATTGTTAGATTGCATGACACAATCATCTGCCAGAAATGTGCCGTAAACCTCTATATTTTTAGTATCAATAGCCTGCAAGTAGGTGAGATACCACTCGTAGGTCTTCGGTGAAAGCTGGTTAATTGTAAGCCTGTCGGTTTTCATGAGTCACTTATCCTTGCCACCTAACGAATTAAGCGGATTATCTCACGAGCGACTCATAACACTTAAACTTTGGAGTCTAGATTACATATTTATGAAGTTCTTAACTAATTACTATTAAATTTACTTACTAATAGTTGAGCAATGTAATCATTAATTGCTGTCATATCAAAACGCCCACTAGCACTAATCCTGGCATTACTTGCTATAGTTGCAGTTCTTTTCGTCTCCTGAAGACAGGTGATAATTACTTGTGCAACTTCCTGGGGTTCTCCTGGTGTAACGAGAAAACCATTAAGTCCATGTTCTACTAATTCCATTGCACCTCCAGCTTTTGCTGCAACTACAGGTTTTTCACATAGCATTGCCTCTACAATCACTCTACCAAAGGGTTCTGGCGAAGTAGAGGTATGTGCTACCAAATCACAAGCTGCCATTAACTGAGGAATATCAGAACGAAATCCTAAAAATTTGACGCGGTTTTCTAATCCCAGTTCCCTAACTTGTTGGTGTAACTTTTGGACATAATCTTGTTCACCAAACAGTGCGTCACCCACTAAAATTGCTATCACATTATGCGGACATTTAGCAAGGGCATCAATTAAAATATGCTGGCCTTTCCAAGGTGCAAGACGGCTAAAGTGTCCAACGACAAATTTTCCTTCTAATCCTAACTGTTGCTGTAATTTCTGAATGTCAGACTCATCAGTTTGATAATTTTTTGGATTAAAGCCGTTATAAACAACTTCGATGATATCTGGACGTCCTCCTGCGTGTACGAAGGCTGTTTGACTAGCTTGAGAATTAGCAATTACTAATGATGCAAAACGATTAGCTAAGTTAACAGCAATGCGAAGATTAGTTTGGCTAAAATGTTCTTTGGAAAGAATATCATGTAAATGATAAACCAGAGGGCGACGACTGAAAAAACTTGCCAATGCTCCGACAACTAATGCTTTTTGGGTATTGGCGTAGATTAAATCGTATTCACGTGCTATTTTAACTACCTTAGTAATAAGAGGTGCAAGTTGTCCCAGACTCTTTAATCCTTGTAGCAAACTGCTTTCTTTACGAACTTGGATTGCTTGAGTTGCGAGGACTTCTACTGGGATATGATTTTGCTGTAATAAATGTTTGAACGATCCATCTGCAAATAAACCTACTAAAGCGCGATCGCCATAAGGTTTAGCAATATCTATTAAACATAATTCTGCACCGCCTGGTTTACCGCTTTGGTCTAGAAAAAAAATTCTCATTAAACCTCTATTTTATCTAATTTGACTCACGTAGCACCCTTACTATCTATTACAATCACTTGTTTAATTTAATAAAACATACCGTACTTGTTGGGCAATTTGATTCCAGTCATAGTGTGTGCTGGCGTAATAGCGACAGTCTGATCTTGATGGTATGGGGATATTTCCCAAAAGTGCTTGTTCTAATTTTTCAGCAATGTCTGAGGCTTCTGTTGAAGTCGTAATGAAATCGGGTGAAAATTCTGATAAAATTTCTGGCATTCCTCCAACTGGAGTACATAAAACAGGAGTACCACAGGCTAGAGACTCAACTATTACTAATCCAAATCCTTCAAAAGATTGACTAGGCATAATAGTCAATTCAGCAGCTTGATAAGCCATAGGTAATTGCTCATCAGGGAGAAAACCTAAAAATTTAACGTTGTCATCTAGTCCTAATTCTGTAGCCTGTTGTTGTAGCGCAGCTTGGATGTGACCACGACCTGCGATCGCTAGCCAAACATCTGGTATTCTGGGCTTAATTATAGCCAGAGCTTGCAATAATTTGTCAACTCCCGTTCGATGCACTAAGCGGCGTGATGTAAATAGGATACGGCGATTACTTGGCCAGCCTAGCTTTGTACAAGCCTCTTGGGGTGATAAATTTGGTTGAAACCAATTAATATCAACTCCACCGGGAATAACATTAATTTTGCTCCACGGTACTTGATATTTATCATGTAATATTTTACCAAATGCTTTGCTCAAAACAATGAAGCGATCACAGCGATTATAAGTGTTTTGTTCTATTAGCCAATGCTTGATTAAAAGACTGAGGTTTTTATTAACTACCTCTTGCTGACTTTCAGAAGCCCAAGGGCCATGAAAGTTAAAAGTAACTGGTACTCCCTTTGGCAAAATATCTAAAATAGGAAAGCTGTATAATGCAAAGTGTAAATTAATAGCATCTGGTTTGCTGGTTCTTGTTTTCTGAAAATTATTACGAATTGACCATAATCTTTGCCAAATAGCACTATCGGGACTCGCCAAGTTAGTCAGCTTAATTGGTGAATTTAGTTCAGCATCTGGTAAACCGACTCCGCATAATTCAATCCGATCTTGATTTGCGGCTAATTTATGAGTTAGTTCATAAATATACCTTTCTAGTCCTCCGGGACTTTTGGGAAACCAGCCTAATCCAAGGGTGAGAATAGATGCAGATGCTGAATTCAAACTTCTTTTTTTATTAGCTTCCATCGATATGTCTCCTATAAATGTATTAAAACAGTAGTGGCACACAGATGTGCGCCCCCACTGCGTGTTGTATCCAAACCCGAATCACTATAATTTCGGAATACACATTACTAATAAGAGTTTTTTTATGGAACACCAATTTATAAACTATTTATATGCCAACGTCAATAATGAATTAAAACCTGTATTTTTATTAACTAAATAACACAGCTACGATAGATATTGTACTTAAAATTAACCAAGCTGTATGCTAGATATACCAACAAAAAACTACTGATTAACAAGCAATATTGTATTAATGTTTACAACGAATAAAGTAAATATTAATAATTTTAAAGTATTACTTGAGATTTTAAATAATAATGTGGGTTTGATAAAGTTTATGTGAATAATACATTTTTAATCCTGATAGATTTTTATTGATCTGTCATCAAATGTCTCGCTCCGAAAAAATTGTATATTAGTGAATTAAAAAACAGTCATATTCTATGCGGATTTCATAAAAGTTAATTGTATATAAATAATTAAAAGCTTAAAAATATATGAGAAATAAGTTACTGGCGAAGTTAGTAAAACTTTGTCATGAATTCAATCAGCAGGTAAAAAAATTATCTAAGACTAGATATTTACAAAGAAGTAAAAATTTTAATTTTTTACTCAGTATGACTGTTGCAGTCATTGTTACTAGCATCGGAATGACAACAGACTGGGCAACAACAGAAATACCGACAATTACATACAAAGTATCGTCGAGAAGTAATACTATTGACAGTACAAATCTGCAGGTACAAAACAATACTGAAACACCCACGCCTGACTACAAAGCATCGTCGATAAGTAATACTATTGACAGTAAAAATCTGCTAGTAGAAAACAATACTGAAACACCCACGCCTGACTACAAAACATCGTGGATAGGTAATACTATTGGCAGTGGAAATCTGCGGGTACAAAACAATATTGAGGCCATGTATGTTACCCCTGATGGCACAGTTTATACCAACAGCCATTGGGATGAAGCAGCAATGGAGGCAGGAATATATAAAGATGGTAAGGTTATTGCTGCCCTTGGGGATACCCACGGCTGGAGTCGTGGCGGTGGTAAAGCTGTAACAGCAAATAGTAAATATGTTTATATTGCCATGACTCAAGGTTCGAGGGGCAATATAAAAGAAGATTACCCACCAGAAGGAACAACTTGGTATAGCGTTAGACGCTATGATTTATCAGGAAAACCTGCACCATTTCCGAATGGGCGTGGCTGGGATAAAAGTATGTTGATTACCAGTACTAAAAGTGAAGTCACTGGATTAGCAACTGTAGGAAGCGAGTTGTATGTGAGTGATTTTGCTGCTAACCAGATTCGTGTTTATGATACTGATACGATGAAGGAACTCCGCAGCTTTACCTTTGCTAATCCGGGAGCAATAACTATCGATCCACAAAAAAATCTGTGGATTATTCAAAGTAAAAATGGTAGTAAGCCTGCAAAAATTTTACATTATTCCCAAAATGGAAAACAATTGCCTCAACAGCTCGTAGATATCGTCGAACCAACAGCGATCGCTATTAATCATCAAGGTAAGCTGTTAGTAGCAGAAAATGGCCCGCGTCAGCAAATGTTGATTTACGACATCAAAGATAAACCGGTACAGGTGGGTAGTTTCGGTTCTAAAGGCGGTATTTATGCAGGAGTTCCTGGTGAAGTTCGAGATTTGAAACTTTACGGACTTACCGGAGTTGGTACAGATGCTTCAGGCAATATCTATATAAATAGTAATGGTTTCAACAAATCAGGAACAGATTTGCGGAAATTTTCGCCATCGGGAAAACTAATGTGGCGATCGCTGGGATTAATATTTGTCGATAATGCAGATGCCGATCCTAAAACCGATGGTGTCGATTTATTCACCAAACAAGAACACTATCTGATGGATTATAGTAAGGCTGCTGGTAAGCAATGGACTTACAAAGCCTACACCTTAAATGCTTTCAAATATCCTCAAGATCCACGTCTGCATACATCTCCAGATGGAACCTTTGTTCGCCGCATCCAAGGGAAACCGTTTTTGTTCCTCACAGATATGTATAACAGCTTTCTACAAATATATCGTTTTAATTCCGCCACAGATGGTAAAGTCGCCATACCCGCCGGAATGTTTGTCGGTACTAACAGCGCAGATAAACCATTTATCACCGGAAATTGGCCACCGCATCAACCAGAAAAAGGGGAATGGATCTGGCGCGATCGCAACGGTAATGGCAAATTTGAAAAGAACGAATACGATCGCAGCAAAGATTATCCTTATCTCGGTGGTTGGTGGGTAGACAGCAAAGGAGATGTTTGGAAAGCTTTGCGAACAGAAGATGGCATTCGACATTATCCTTTACAGGGAATAGATCCTAAAGGCAACCCCATCTACAGCTATAGTTCGATGGAAAAGCAAACTACTCCCAAAATATTTAACGACTTGCGGCGGATCGAATATTTCCCTGAAACAGATAGTATGTATTTGTCAGGTTTTACGGTAGATCGCCCTGCATTTAGTGACGATGCTGGAGTTGCTGGATCTGAGATTGCCTGTTTTGACAATTGGAGTAAAGGAAATCGTACTCCCAAATGGCGGATTGTAATTCCCTACGACAGCACCGGTAAGCGTGAAGTGTCTACAGCAGCAATCAGTGTGGCGGGAGACTATGTATTTGCTGTGACAGTCAAAACCGCAGAGGTATATGTCTACAATGCCAAGACGGGAGCGCAAGTACAAAAGTTAAAACCAGGCCTGGAAGTTGGCGGCGAAAGTGGCTGGATTGATATACCCTACGGTATTCGCGCTTTTCGGCGTTCCAATGGTGAACATCTGGTATTTGTAGAAGAAAATTGGAAAGGAAAAGTGATTATGTATCGGCTGGCGGGGTGAGTATTTACAGAAATTACGACATAATATCATGTCCGCATAATTAGTTATGATTCCCCTTGTTATTACAATTACACCCCACCCCTTAATCCTCTCCCCTCAAGCGGCTACGGTGTACACACAACTCTGCAACAGCTAAATTAACCAGGGTTTTACCCCACCCTGACCCTCCCCGTATGTATTGGGGAGGGAACTAGATTTCTTTTTTCCCCCCAATGCATCGGGGGGATTAAGGGGGGTAATTCAACTTGTGTGTCAGTATTGCTATATATATGAAAATATGTGACTAAATGTATCGTAAATTTAGTGTCAATTACTTTGTAATTTCCTATTTAGCCTTCACCCGCGCCTGTTTCACCATTGTAATCAAAGTTTGATGGGCATCTTCCGCATCTACTAAAATATGATCGAATTGAATGCGAACTGGTACAGCTTCCCCATTTACTTGCGCTGTTAAATCCATACCCTGTGCATCAATTGACAGCATTTCGGCTGCGAGCGCATCTGTTACACCACCAAAAGCTTTAGCATAAATAACTACAGCATCAGCATGATCGTCATTCATGTGCTTGCAGATACGCGAACTAATTTCAGCAGAGAAACCATTAGACATTGTGAATTTAAAAGTGATGAATATGGCAAGAGCCTAAATTCTCGGCTAAGTAATTTAAATTAGCAGAAAAAGCTAGTCTTACGCATCGTTATTATAAGTTATATATGAAAAACAATTGCTGTTGTATATATTTGATAAGTTCAGTTTATTACTAGTACAAAAATTAAATTAAAATAACTATTATCCAGTATTTTTACCTTTCATTGCGGAAAGCAGACAGCGTAAACTGTAGCAGAAGTATTAGCCAAAACTATTGCAGCTAAGAGACAATGAGCGAAACTAGCCCCAGACGAGTTGTAATTGGGGATGTGCATGGACACTATGAAGGTTTAATGACATTGTTGGAGGCGATCGCCCCCACGTCAGAAGATCGAGTCTATTTTCTGGGAGACTTAATCGATCGCGGCCCTCATAGCGCACAAGTAGTTAATTTTGTCAAGCAAAATAACTACTCATGTTTATTGGGAAATCATGAGCAGATGTTATTAAGCATTCTGACCAATGAAAGGACTTCCTCCTCGACGATGCAAGCATGGCTGTTTGGTGGAGGGCAAGCTACCGTGGCCAGTTATCAAGAGGCTCCAATTCCTGATGACCATCTGGATTGGTTAAAAGCTTTGCCTACATACCTTGACTTGGGAGATATTTGGTTAACTCATGCTGGTGTTGACCCTTGCAAGTCGGTGACAGAACAAACTGCCGATGAACTGTGCTGGATACGAGAGGAATTTCATAGCATTGAAAAACCCTACTTTCCAGATAAACAAATTATCATCGGTCACACCATTACCTTTACCCTGCCGGGTGTTTCTCCTGGGAAACTGGCTCAAGGCAAGGGATGGCTAGACATAGATACTGGCGCTTATCATCCTCGGAGTGGCTGGTTGACTGGACTAGATGTCACAAATCAGTTGGTTTATCAAGTTAATATTTTTAAAAATTATATCCGTATCCTGCCTTTAGAAGAGGTTGTAAGTACGGTCGATCCAGCCAAAATTAAAGTCGCTCGCCGCAATAAGAATTGAGCAATATTTGAAATGAGGGGAAGTGGGGAGAAATCAATCAAAATTCAAACATTTTAGAACTTCTGCCTCCTACCTCCTCTTTCCCAATTCCCTCAAGACCTTACTAATGGTCGAATATTAGCTTTATAACTAGCTTTATCCAAGCCATATTTTCCATTACTAGGTTGAGAGTTAATTGCACGTCTGAGGGCTTCAATGCGATCGCTAGTTCCGGGGTGTGTACTCAAAAATGTCGGAGTAGAACCACCTTTTTTCAGCAGCTTTTGCATAAAAGAGACCATTGCTGACTGGGCATAACCAGTACGTGTCAAAGTTCGTAGTCCTCTTTGATCGGCTTCAAATTCGTTTTTACGACTGCGTGGTAAGTCTCGCGCTAACTGTACACCAATTTGCACTGCGGAACTTCGATCTAAGCCAGCCGCCGTTAATAGACCACTTTCGAGGGCTTTTTGCTGCATCTGCTTGACTACGTGTTTTCCGCCAATGTGACCAATTTCATGGGCGAGTACACTTGCCAATTCTGCTTCATTGTCTGCGGTTTTCAGCAAACCTGTATGGACATATACATAGCCGCCCAAGGTCGCAAAAGCGTTAATAGAGTCATCCTGAACTATCTGAAAATTATAGGGGAGATCGGGGCGATCGCTATTCGTTGCTAAACGCCGACCAACTTGTTCTACATAACGATTCACTTCGGGATTGCGGTAAAGTCGGACTTGACTGCCGACCAATTCCTGATTAATCTGCTTACCAAGATCAACTTCTTGATTAGGAGATATATTAGAAAGCTGAAATGCCTGAACTCCTTGGAGTAGAAGAGGTAAGAAATCTAAAGTTCTTCCAGGCAAGGGTGTACTCAGGCACAGACTCAGGGCAACTACCACTGAAATTAGGGGATAAAACCAGCGACGCCGCCATACACGGTAATTTGCAGTAAAACCTTTCCAATTGAACATAATACACTTTGAAGATTATTTCGGGAGAACATAAAATGAGGTGACAAATTATGAGACGGATTTAGAGTATTCTAAGTTGCATTCTTAACTCAAGACCAAAGGAGTTGTCATACAGATAATCTTGACTCAAATCTATCTAACTGTGGGAGGCTAGGGATTCTCTCCAGAGATAGGCTTAAACACTAGATTTTACTTTCTAGGCGCGTCAGTATTAACAGGTAAAAGTTTGAGGGTTAGCTGCCATTCCTCGGAAATTACGAACTCGTGATAAACTGTCGCATAACTACAACCCCGAATACTTTGAGTTATTACTAAATAAGGAAAATCGCCGATTTCATCGAAAAATCTCTTGCTACAATCCATTACTTCGCTATTACCTTGGAAAACTTTTTATGGCTATTTTAGATTCAAAAGGTCGCTTGTTTGGCAAAATCAATCTTCTAGATTTAGGTGCGGCGCTGGTAATTTTGCTAGTTATCTTTGGCATCTTCGTTTTTCCTGGCACTTCTGGTTCCGTTGCCCAAGTCGGTGCGAAAACAGTACCTATAGAAGTAGACTTAGTAGTTCGTGGTTTGAATGTACGTGACCCAGAAAGATTAATCGATAATGGGTTCAAAAAAGGTGAAAAAACCAATGTGATTATCCGCAATCAACCATACGGACAGATTGAAATTAAATCTATTCAACAGCTACCTAGAACAATCAATGTTTTCCAACCGGATGGCAGTGTTAAAGAACTGCCAGATCCCAAGAGCAACAATTATAGTACAGATTTTCTTTTGACTTTAGATGGTAAAGCTCAAGTTACTGAAAGCGGGCCAGTTTTGGGTAACAGTAAAGTGAAAATTGGGATGCCATTTGAGTTAGAAGGCTTTAACTACGACTTCAATGCAACTGTTATTGATATCAGATTGAAAGATAAATAGTATTGTCACTTTTGTTGATAATATTTTCTTTAGCAATCTTATTAAAATCTGGTAAAAAAGAATGTAGAGACGCATTAGCGCAGCGGAGCGAACGCGTCTCTACTACTCATGTTAATTAAGCAAAGGCAAAAATTTGCGAATTAACCCAATTGTTACTGCTGGCAATTCTAACTGTGGTGTTAATCCGACATCTTCCAACTGTTGAAAAAATCGGATTGCTTGAGGATTGATTTCAGCAAGGCGGCGACCAATTGAGGGGCCTGTGAATTCTGACTTTTGTCCCCAAATAATGGCGCTAGGAGTGGTTAATTGTTGAATGTAAAGGGATAAATCAAAGCACAAATCGCCACGAACAAAGGACAGTGCTGCATACTCAGCATTAGGCTGTTGGGCGGATTGTAGATAAGCATCTACAATTTCTTCGTAGACTCGATTTGATTGAGCAAATTGCCTTTGTTCTAAGAAGCCGCGAATACCACCACTAGTAGCAACTCCAGTGTTGTAAAGTAAACGATCAACAATGGGAACGCTAACTAATTGGGCAAAAAAACTACGGGAGTAGTCTTCGCCAAAGTCAGAAAGTCCGGCGGGCGTGGTAAGAATTAAAGACTTGAATAAATCGGGACGATCTGCTGCTACCCGAATTGTAAATCCTGCGGTCAAAGAAGAAGCGATCGCTGTTACTGGCCCAGTACAAGTCTGCTCGAAAAACTCCCGAATCGTGGTCAAATAATCCTCAATTTTATAACTCCGTGCTGGATGTTCAGACCTACCCCAACCGAGCAAATCTGGCGCAATGACTCGATATTCAGCCGCAAAAGCCGGATAAACTTTCGACCACTCATAAGCAGAAGACCCACCACCAAAGCCGTGCAGGAATACCAAAGTTTCCCGATCGTCTTTGGCAGTTCCATCATCCTGCCAAGGTGCTCCGGTAGCAGTGTAATATACCATTCTACCTAGTGAGGTATCTATAGAACGTTGTTCAAATCCTAGTGGTTGAAACATAAGTATTTTTTTGTTGACTGTAGTGATTCGTTGGCACAAGTAAGACACGATATCTGGGACGCAAGCACAGAAAGAGAAGATTTGATAATTTATCCGCCTCCGCTTTAGTCACCCTAGATGTTTACCGTACTCAGTGCTGAATACTGAGTAAATAGAATTACTCAGCATTAATATACTTGGTCAAAGCCCCGCCCCTCGTGGGTGAAATCTTTTCGCCAGAAGAAGGTTGATACCCCACCTCTTGCAGGTGGTCTTTCAACTTTAAGCCGAGGCACTTTTCACTCAGCACTCTTCATTGCACTCAATATCTGTGTACTTAGTAAAAGCAACGTCCTTTGTAGGCAGTCTTTTAACTCAGCACTCTTCATGTGTCTAGTTCAAACTCCCCACTCATTGTTATTATCAGCGAACCAATCATTCTAAGACTTCTCGCTAGCGTCAGATTAAGTAGATATAAAATTACTAGATTACTTGTAAAGATTTGGTGCTTTTTTTCATAATCATCAAGTAAATTAACGTTGAAATTACTGTTTTATAAGGGTTTTTCATGATAGAGAGGATCGCTCCAGCGTGAATCCAACATAAGTTTTTATGGTAGTCTATCAAAAAACCCATAAATAATTTTGAGCGTCAACACGTCAACAATAGTTAAAACGCTTATTTTAATAAGCTGTTAATTCTACTTAATATATGTAGAAACAATAGCTTTTGATGTATAACTAATCTGATTATTATCTAAGTAATGGTAAGGTGGGATGTCATGGTAGAGCAGGCTACTCTTCAATCAAATAAACTACCAACGATTGAAGACGCTAAATTTGCGCTTGACAACTTTAATATAGAAAACGAAATTAAAGCTTCAGCTAGGCGGGGTCAGGTCGAGCCAGTTATTGATGCTACCAGACTTCCTGTACCTACTTGTATTTGTTTAGACTTAGAAGACTTGAAGTGTTTTGAAGCAGTAGAGCGCCAATATGAACCTTGGGGAGTCATTTTTCACAATTCTCTAGCAATACAGCCATCAAATCCAGCATTTCCAATCTATTCAGGGCTAATAGTCTTAATGGGAGCGCCCAAAAGCGGATTTTTAGAAGCTAGTTTCTTGCGTCCAGTTAACTCAGTTAGCGCCTTTGTTACTAGTTCGCAACGGCTAGTGCTTTCCGCCTACGATCGCGATCGGCAATTACTCGCTCAAACTGCACTACCAGGCTCTAATCTTGCCAATTCCGACTCGCCAATTTCTCCCAATACCTTATTATCTATAAATGTGAATAACATTTACAGCGTTACCTTTTGTACTTTTGATGGTCAATTCACCCTTGATAACTTTCGTTTTTGTCTTTAATTAAGACTTACGTACAAAATGCCCTTGCTCTGAGCGATTGAAAATGGTATCTTATTTGCGCTGTGCTGTATTAGTCTACTATCCGTCTATAAAACCGGGCATTTTGTAATTTGAGCCTTCATCCTTTCTTCATCCATAGTAAAACTTATACAATAGGTAATTTTGTAATCAAGTAGGTAAACACTGTGGCACAGGCTTCGTCTTCTTGGCAGCAATTGATCAACCAAATCCCCAACTGGAACTGGTCGCTGACAAAATTCAAGACAAAGGGAGCCATAAAGCAGCAAACATTTAAACGTTTCTCTGGCCCTGGGGGCTTTCTTGGGTTCCTGACAATTATCATTGCCATGTTGTTGTGGAACTGGAAACTGCTACTGGCTCTCTTAATCGGCATTGGAGTAATGGTATTGGTTTACTCAATGCAGGAGTGGGACTGGCAATTGCGCTGGTCAAAAATACGTAATTTCTTAAACAGTTCAAATCGTCGGTTAGTTTTAGCAGTCATCAGTGGTGGTATTGCGACTGTCAGCACTTACATGGCAGCAGCAATATGGATTGACTCTCACAGTCACTGGATTGCTGCTGGTGCGATTGTACAAGGTGTAGGAACCCTGTTAACTTTAATTTTATTGGTATGGCAAATTGTCAACTTCTATGAAAATCGAGAAGAAGACCACCTCGATCGCTTGTTGGTGAATTTAACAGAAAAAGATCCATTGAAGCGATTGATTGCTTTAAGTCAACTAACTAAATTGATCAGCCGTAAGCGAGTTGATTCTTCAGTGCAGCAAGATATTGTCCAATGCTTGCAACTCCTACTCAGTCGAGAGGAAGAAGTTGTAGTGCGAGAGGCAGCTTTTAAGAGTTTACAAGCCTGCGATCGCCTACAAGTGCTACCCCCCAAAACAGCAACAATTTTCACACCGATATCAGCAAAAATCAAGCACCACGTTTATTAATTATTTGTCATTTGTCTTTTGTCATTTGTCCTTTGTCATTTGTCCTTGGTTAAATGATTCAGTCATAATTAATGCCCAATGCCCCATGCCCTTCAGGAGTGCTGAGTGCTGTTTTGCCCCATGCCCAACACTTATTTTTGAGACAACCTTCCATTACGAACTTGCACTACCGGATGATTGCACCGCCGTACCAATTGTTCATCGTGGGTGGTGACAATTACTGTAGCCCCAAAGGAATTTAACTTCTGAAGAATCTGAATTACTTGCCAAGAATTATCTGGATCGAGATTTCCAGTAGGCTCATCCGCCAACAGTAAAGGTGGTGTACCAACGATCGCACGAGCAATACTCACCCGTTGCTGTTCTCCTCCAGACAGTTGATCTGGAAAACAGTCAGCTTTACTCAGTAAACCTACCAACTTTAAGGTTGGTTCTAAACGTCGTTGAATTTCTTTACGGGTATACCCTTGAGCTTGCAGCACAAAAGTGACATTTTCTGCTACTGTTCGTTGGCTAATGAGTTTGTAGTCTTGAAACACAATACCAATCCGTCGCCGCAATAATGACAAGCGATCGCCCCGTAAATCCGCTACATTACATTTATCAACAATTACTTCTCCCTGTGTAGGTAATTCCTGGCCATACAGCAGTTTCAAGAGCGTTGATTTACCAGAACCACTTGGCCCCGTGATAAACAGAAATTCTCCCTTTTTTACCTCAAGGTTGGCATTTAATAAGGCGTGAGTGCCGTTAACATAAGTCTTGGTTACAGATTGCAATTGTACTTTTGTAGTAGTATTGTTACTGTGCTGTTGAGTTTCACAGTCCTCTCCACGAACGGATTTATCTGTTTTAACTTGAGTTGTTAATACTGGCATTGTTAAATTTTCCTCATACCCACAACCAAACAGTTTGCCTGCTTAAATGTGATATTCTCCCCAAAACAAGGATTCCCAAGTTTCGCCTGGGAATTTAAAATTCAACAAAGAAAATTTAAAATTTTTTTAAGACTTTAATACTAACTAAGTAAGAACACCCGAAATTCAGAATTCAGCACTCAGAACTCAGCACTCAGCACTCTTAACTAATTGCACCCCTTGCTGTCAAACGATAAACAAACGCTTTCACCGCAAATGCTGGCAAAGCCAACATTCGCCGCCAGCGCCAAGGTTCTTGATAAAGGCGATACAACCATTCCAAATTATTATTTCCTAACCAGGCGGGAGCGCGAGTTTTAGTTCCCGACCAAATATCAAAACTGCCACCAACGCCAATCCAAATTGCTTGAGGACACAAATGGCGGTTTTCGGCAATCCATAATTCTTGGCGTGGCACCCCCAAACCGACAAAAATCACTTGTGGCTGCAATTGAGCAAGAGTTTGTCGCAATTGTGCTTCTTCTTCTGGGGAATGGTAGCCTGAGTGAGTGCCGACTATACTCAAATCTGGAATTTGCTGCTGCCAAAAATCTGCCGTTTTTGCAGCCACTCCGGGCGCTCCTCCATAAAAAAATATCTTAGCCCCTGTCTTTTGTTGCCCAAGGGCTTGCAAAAGTTTTTCTGCTAATTCAATCCCTGGAAAGCGCTGCACTTTTTGCCATAACAGCCACCGTAAATACAGAACAACCCCAGCTCCATCTGGAATCACGAGTTCAGCATTTCTAATCACTTGAGCTAATAATTGATTTCGCTCTGCCTGCATAGTCATTTCTGCATTGAGCGTTACTACATGAGTTCCTCTGCCTGTGTGCAGGCATTCTAACAACCAGCCTGGATAGTCAGCCATCACATGAACTGGTATTCCCAACACTGAAAATGCTTGATTGCCGTTAAACATAGCCTATTCTTAAGTAATACTCACACCAGATTTTGCATGAATGTTAAGTTTATCAAATTTTTTTATATTAGAACTTAGGCAAAAGAGATTCCCCTTTGCCCGGCAACGAGAGAAAGCATAATTAAACTAAATAGACATAAGAGTGAACAAGAATGTATGTACGTAGCACTGCTACGTATATACAAGTGTTTTATATAACACATAATTAATTTCATTCCTCTGTCTATTAATCTTGGGCGCTTGTGCTTGGGCTGAACCAGTCCAACTTTGATTGTTAAAGTGTAATATTCACTCAGTATAAAACGCTCAAATCGCAACTCTGGTTCCGGGAATAGAAGCCTCCACTATACTGCTTGCAGTTAGTGTGGGAGTATGTCACGAAACTCGACTTTATGGTTATAGTGTAACGGGCTGAAGTTGGCTATGAGTAAAATTCGTATCGCTCTGATTGAAGATCATGACCTAACTCGTGTGGGTATTCGCACAGCACTACAGCAAAAGGATGAAATTGAAGTTGTAGGTGAAGCTGCTAATGCTGCTGAAGGTCTAAAAATGTTAAAAATGCTACAACCAGATATTGCCATTGTAGATATTGGTTTACCAGATAAGGATGGCATTGAATTAACACGGGAGGTAAAATCTACTACTAATCCACAGCAGCTACTTACAAAAGTGTTAATTTTGACGCTGCGGGATAACAAAGAAGCGGTGTTGGCAGCTTTTGCCGCTGGTGCAGACTCTTACTGTATGAAAGATATTAAATTCGATAATTTGCTGGAAGCAGTACGAGTAACTTACAATGGCAACGCTTGGATCGATCCAGCGATCGCTCGGATTGTATTACAACAAGCGCAACAAAATCCTCAAAAGTTGGAATCGGCTTTGGTCGATTATAAGACTATTGCTCCTAACCCAGATTCTTTTGAGAATTTGGAAGAAATTCCACCTTACACCCTGACAGAAAGGGAATTGGAAGTGTTACAGTTGATTGTCGAAGGTTGTAGTAATGCAGTAATTGCGGAAAGACTTTACATCACAGTTGGCACTGTTAAAACTCACGTTCGCAATATTTTGAATAAGCTATGTGCCGATGACCGTACCCAAGCAGCAGTCCGCGCCTTGCGTTCTGGGTTAGTTGGATAAATTTAATTTTGGTGTGGATCGATTGAGGATAATCAAGGGAAACTCACAACTTTGAAAAGTTATATTTTCAAAGTGAATGGCTTCTCTGATTTTCTCTTGTTTATTAGGTGGGATAAATATCATATTATCTCGCCATTCAAATATATAAAAACACAAGTCAAATATGGCTGAAATTGGTACGGACAAACTTAAACTCATGGTGGTAGATGATGAGCCAGATAACCTAGATTTACTCTACCGCACTTTTAGGCGAGATTTTCAAGTATATAAAGCCAATCATGCCTTTGGTGCTCTGGAAATCTTGGATCAATTTGGCGAAATGGCGGTAATTATTTCTGACCAAAGAATGCCAGAAATGAATGGGACTGAATTTTTTAGTCGCACTGTAGAACGCTTTCCAGACACGATTCGGATTTTGTTAACTGGTTTTACTGATGTCGAAGATTTGGTAGATGCGATTAACTCCGGTCAGGTATTCAAGTACATTACCAAACCCTGGAATCCAGAACGGCTGAGAAGCTTAGTTGAGCAAGCCACTGATACATATCGCCTAGTTAAAAAGCGCACCCAAGAGTTACGTCGGGCCCTACGGCGAGAATCTTTGTTTAATGCGGTAACAACAGCAATTCGGGAATCTTTAGACTACGATAGTATGCTGCAAAAAATTGTCGCAACTATTGGAGAAACATTTGAAGCTACCAGTTGCTTGCTCAAACCAGTAGAGGGCGATCGCCTTACACAAGACGAGTTTTTCTACCGCGATCCGAAATCTAATCTATTAGATTGCTTCTTCGACTCCAGTGTTTTAATAGAAAAGGTGCTGGAAACCCGTCATTATCAACTTGCTCAAGATATATATAACGGTAATCCTGGTCATCACCTAGTTGTGCCACTTAGCTACCATCAGCATCTGTTGGCTGTACTAACCCTCCACCAATGGGGACGCGATCGCCCTTGGGAAGACGAAGATATCCAACTAATTGCAGGTGTTGCCGAACAAGCAGCCTTAGCCCTCTCCCAAGCAAAACTCTACCAACGCCTCCAAGAAAAGCAACAGCAGATTCACACTGAGTTAGAGGTGGCTCGCCAAATTCAATACAACCTGCTACGCCAAAGTTTACCTGACATCAAAGGTGTGAAGGTACAAGCTTGCTGCTATCCAGCGCGCGAAGTCGGAGGCGATTTTTTTGAAGTTTTTGTCCATCCTAAAGGCGACTTGTGGTTGGCAGTGGGTGACGTTTCTGGTAAGGGCGTCCCAGCAGCTTTATTTATGGCTAGTATTATTTCAGTTTTGCGCCGAGAATTATCTCAAGAGACACCAGCAGAGCCGAATGTGGTCATGCAGAACCTCAACCACGCTCTCAGTGAAGATTTGATTAGCAACAATTATTTTGTCACTCTTGTGTTAGCTTGTTATACCCCTAGCACTAAGGAACTGGTCTACACTAATGCCGGTCATATTTACCCAATATTATGGTCGCGTTGCTCGACTTTAGCTGAAAATCCCAATTACCTGAAAGTTCGCAGCGTTCCTTTGGGGATTTTGCCCAAGTGGCAGGCACAGTCTGGTCGCTTAGTTCTCGCTGCTGGAGACACATTGTTACTAGCCAGCGATGGAATTACAGAAGCAATGGTATCAAGTAATCATGATTCAACAGGAAAAACTGAGGCTGGGGTTGAGCCAGTGAACCGTTCGATGCTGAATCAAGATGGTCTTTGGCAACTCTTACAACAAGAGCAACAACCACTTTCTCTGAACCATTTACTAGCTCGCATCCAGGCAGATAATCACGTTCAAGAAGACGATCAAACTATACTTTCACTGGAGATTTTGTAAGTCATGAAAAGTGAGCTTCATGTACCAAGCGACTTGAATTTTCTTAATATTGTTGAAAACTGGTTGTTGGGATGTTTGAAAATTCAGCTAGGGGAATCTGTAGATTGGTCGCGGCAATCAAGTCGTTTGAGACTGGCTTTAGTGGAAGCCTACTCTAATGCAGTCCGTCATGCCCATAAGGATCAACCAAATTTACCGATTTTACTGCGCTTGGAAGTGAAAGACCGGGATTTTGCCCTAGAAATTTGGGACTACGGCGAAGGCTTTGATATGTCTAACTACTACGCTCCAAATCCAATGGAAAAGCAAGAAGGTGGTTATGGTTGGCTGATTATGAATCGTCTCATGGATAAAGTAGATTACAAGTTGCAGATTAATGGTGCAAACTGTCTCAAGTTAGAAGCTACTTTACCCGAATTAGTCCAATAGACAAAAGTTACTATTTTTCAACTTATGCTATTTACGAAGAAGAATTCAGAATTCAGGAGTCAGAATAAAGCCATGAATCCTGTGTGACTCAGTGAGAAATATTGGTTTAAAACTTTACCCTTTGTAGTTATTTTCTACTTACTTTTCACGACGTAAAGAAAGTAACTCTTTGGGGGAAGCTAAAAGTTTGATTCTAGTATATAAAATTTGCCGTTGTTGGTTGAGGATAAATAGCCACAATACATTGACACTACACCAAGAAGTTTGTGCTTTGCCTGTTACCTGGACTTGGATATCTCCATTTTCTAAAGTCTCGGCTATTCCTGTGTTGGGGTAAGCTTTAATGTTTTGACCTTCTTGTTTTAAGTAGGCTGCGATCGCATCTGTCCCCACAATATCAGATTCAAATGGCGGACGCATTACACCATCTATCGCAAACAAGGCAGCAGTTGCCTCAAATTCTCCTGCATTTAAGGTTTCAAAATAACGCAGTACGCTTGGTTCTGTAATTCCCTCAATCTGGAATTCTTCAAACTGCGCTGGTGATATAAATTCAGCAGAGGTCATAAAATTACCTGTATTATGGTGTCTAAATATTAATTTCAATACAAAAATAAGTAAAAAAAAAGCTGCTGTTGAGATAGATTGCTACATATTAATAAATCTTCCTGACGATGGAAGTCTTGAGCTGTTACGCAACTTAAGACAGGCTATATATCGGGTAAGTAACAAATCTTAATTAAAGATATTAGTTAGATAATGTATAATCAAGACGCCTTTATTTAGGCAAAATCCAGATAAAAAAAATGAATCAGTATTCCGTAACGAGCAGCAGTCTGGTAAAAGAAAAAGCCAGCGAGTTGGGCTTTCACAAAGTTGGAATTACTGCTGTAGATCGGGTAAATGCCACAGAAGCGCAGAGGTTGCAAGCATGGATTGAACTAGGTTATCACGCTGATATGAAATGGATGGCTAATCCCAAGCGTCAGGATATCCGCTTAGTGATGCCAGAGGTGCGATCGCTAGTGTGTGTAGCGCTGAATTATTACACACCACATCAACGCCCTGAAAGTGAGGAATACGCCAAAATTTCCCGTTATGGTTGGGGAAGGGATTATCACAAGGTAATGCATAGAAAACTCAAGCAGCTATCTATATGGCTAAAATCACTTGATGCAGGCGTATTAGCTCTTTATTATACAGATACTGGCCCGGTGCAAGATAAAGTGTTGGCTCAACAAGCCGGAATTGGTTGGATTGCCAAGAATGGTAATGTGATTACACGGGAATATGGCTCTTGGGTATTTTTGGGAGAAGTGTTGACTAATTTAGAATTAGAGAGCGATCGCCCGCACACAGAACACTGTGGTAGCTGTACTCGTTGTCTTCAGGCTTGTCCCACAGGTGCAATTACTCAGCCTTTTGTTGTCGATGCTAATCGTTGCATTGCTTATCATACAATTGAAAATCGTGACAAGGAATTACCAGAGACGATCGCATCTCATTTGCAAGGCTGGGTTGCTGGTTGTGATATTTGCCAAGATGTTTGTCCTTGGAATCAGCGTTTTGCTCAAACAACTGATATTGCAGAGTTTCAGCCTTATCCTGGGAATATTGCTCCCCACCTGCTAGAATTAGCCCAAATCTCAGATCGGGAGTGGGATAAACGTTTTCCAGCATCTGCCTTGCGGCGGATTAAGCCAGAAATGTTACGACGCAACGCCCTAGCTAATCTTGACGCATTTAGGCAGAAGAATGACCCAGAAAGTAATTATTTTTGATTTTGATGGCACTATTGCTGATACAGTAGATGCCCTTGTAAGTATTGCTAATCGTTTAGCTGGAGACTTTGATTATAAACAAATAAGCCCAGAACAATTAGCCTTCCTCAAGAACTTAACATCTAGGGAAATCATTAAGTACTCAGGAGTTTCTTTATTTAAGATACCTTTTCTAGTTAAGAAAGTTAAAGGAGAATTAAAAAACAAAATCCCAGAATTAAAGCCTATTCCGGGAATTAAGGAAGCATTAACAGAACTCCAAAATCACGGATATAAACTAGGTATTATCACCTCTAATTCTAAAGAAAATGTTACACAATTCCTTACAATCAATGATTTAAATCACCTATTTGATTTTATCTACTCAGGAATTACAATTTTTGGCAAAACAACTATTATCAATAATGTCTTGAGGCAAAAGCAACTCAAACCTCAAGAAGTTATTTATGTTGGCGATGAAACCAGAGATATAGAAGCATCAAAAAAAGCAAATATCCAAGTGATAGCAGTCACTTGGGGTTTTAACTCACCGGAAGTACTAGCCAAGCAAAATCCAGATTATTTAATTCAGAAACCTAGCGAACTACTAGAAGTGATGAATAGTCGTTAATTAATAGTCAAAAGTCGATAGTGATAATTTTAACAATTGACAATCGATAAAAATAGTAGAGTCGGCAATGTCTACCAATGCGATAATTTCAATTATCTTATTTTGTGACATTGCCCATCTGACAAAATAATTAAGATATCAGGGAAAATTAATTTTTTCGTTCGCCCTTTTCCAAAGCTTCTTCTACTAAATCATCACTGACATTAGTTGCACCTCCAGTCTGAGAATTTCCAACTTCTTTTGCTGACTCTAGAAAATCATCAGGATTACCAGTTGACTGAGTTTGAGTTTTTGTCTCTTGTGGCTGAGAGGTTTTCTGATTAGGTGCAGTAGCTGCTTCAGCTGCTGTTGCACCCTTACCTGTGCGATCGACTTCACTAACGCTGAATTTTTGTGCAGCTGCATAATCATCATCAAAATCCACCGTTGGCGCTTTTTCCTCACCACTAGCTATGTTTTCAGCAGCTAATTGTGCCTCATGGCTGGAAGCTTCATTTAAATTGGGCTTTACTTCTTCATCAGGCATAATTAAAACCTTAGGTAAATTTTTTATTGCTAGGGCAATCATAGCGAAGTAATGTGCTGCTTTCTTGCTTCCTGGGGGAGACTTTTACCTCTATTAAAAGGTAGATTAAAGGTAAAATTTTCCATTAATTTAACTATTTCTATGGGTAGTAGAATCCGATCCTCAAACTCTGGTAGGAGTTAGTTTGGCCTATTAGATTTCCTTGGAAATAAATTTATGACTGCAAGTTACGATAAAAGTATTTCTCAAGCTCAGAGCAATGAAACTCAAAAATTGGTGGATGCGTTTAACGCCTTAGATACCGATGCCAAATTAGCGTGGTTCTATTTTGTTTATAAAAAAATGGGTGATTCGATCACACCAGCTGCTCCCGCTGCGGCCGAACCAGAGTTAGCACCACTTCTGCTAGGAGATTATTTTAAATTATCCGATGAGCAGCAACTAGATATTATGCGGGATATTGTTAACCGCAAAGACACAGAATATTCTCGCGCTTATGGGGCGATAAAAGAAAATAACCAGCTGTTAGTTTGGTATGCTTGGGCGGTAGCTATGGGAGACACGGTGGTTGGAATACCAGCTACCTACCAGCCAAGTAAGGCAGTTAACGATCTACTTTCCCAAATTGAAGGAGTAGATTTTGAGGAGCAAATGTCAGTTTTTCGGACAATAGCTGGTGAAGTGGGTTACACCGATGTTAAGCCGATCGCAACGCAAGCAGAAACTGGGAAAACGTCAAGTTTGTAATCAGCTTTGGCGACTAGAAGTCGCTCCTACACAACCTAAAGTCCGCACAGGCGGACTTTTATAACCTACGAGACAGCTAACTGACTTAAGTCGGCTGGGGTAAGGTTAGAGTGTACTACTTGACCATCACGGAACCAAACGATGCGCTGGGTTTGACGAGCGACTTCTGGTTCATGTGTTACCATCACAACTGTGATTCCACTGGCATTGAGTTCGCCAAAAATATCTAAGACTTCTTGAGTTGTACGCGAATCAAGTGCGCCTGTGGGTTCATCTGCGAGGAGTACTACGGGTCGATTAACAATCGCACGCGCGATCGCTACTCTTTGTTGTTGTCCACCAGATAGTTGAGTTGGTTTGTTGTTGAGGCGATTTGCTAAACCTACTCGCGTCAAGGCTTCTGTTGCGCGATCGCTTCTTTCTTTCGGATCCACACTAGCATAAACCATTGGTAGCATCACATTTTCTAATGCTGTAAGTTGGGGTAATAAATGGAATTGTTGGAAGACAAAACCCAGCTTTTTATTACGGATGTGTGCCAAGGATTTATCATCCATTTGCGCCACATCAATATTATCTAAGTAATAATGTCCGCCTGTGGGTCGGTCTAGACAGCCAATAATATTCATAGCTGTGGATTTACCTGAACCAGATGGCCCCATAATCGAACAATATTCGCCCTCGTGGATAGTCAAATTCACATCGTTAAGTGCTTTGACCTCAGTTTCGCCACTGCCATATACTTTAAAGATATTCTCTAAACGAATAATTGTTGATTTAGGGACGGGATTAGGAACTAGAGAATCGGTAATTGAAATAGCGTTTGCCATAAAGATTTAGTTATTAAGTGGTAGAGATGCAATTATAGCGATCGCTCAATTAAACTATAAGACGCAGAAAAATTCTTCCTAGCTCTTTTTATGGCATCTGTCTGGTGCTAAAGCATCTTAGTAACTATCTCTGCTGTCTCTTTGGACGGAACGATAGAAATTTATCTCGAATTCAACAAGATCCTGCCACTGGAATATCCACTCCTGTAATAAACGTAGATCGTTACATTCCATCAGTTGAAAGCAACGATTAAAGTTGACTTCAACCCAGCTATCTATATACTGTAAGCCTTCAGGCATCATACGCCCCTTCTCTTGAAATCGGCAGTATATTTCATTTAGCCTTACCTTGCTTAAATCGCTCGACCACCATAAATAACATTTTGTCTCCTTGCTCACACTGTAACTAATACAATTTAAGGAATCATCGCCACCTTAATTACTTTACGCGCCTTCATCTCAGAAAACACCTGTTCTAAATCTTTTAATGGTCGCTGTTCGCTAATAAGTAACTCAAAGGGAATTTTGCGACTAGCTATGAGTGCAAGGGCCGATCGCACATACTCTGGTGTATTATGAAAAACACCTTTGATGGTAAGTTCGTTATAGTGTAGCTGTTCTGTACTGACAGTAATGCTAGTATCCCGTGGACATCCACCGAATAAGTTGACTGTTGCACCAGGACGAGCGCAAGCGATCGCAGTTTCCCAAACATTTGGGACACCAGTGGCTTCAATTACTACATCTGCACCCCATCCTTGGGTAAGTTCTTTCACTACACTGGGAATCTCTGGAATTTGATGATAATTAAAGGTCTGGGTTGCACCCAATTTATGACCAATTTCTAGCCTATGGTTATTACCTCCCCACAGCAAAACTTCAGCTTTCTCGCTCAACGCCGCCACAAACATTAACCCGATCGCTCCATCTCCTAACACGACTACTTTATCTTTAGACTTAATATTTGAACGCGCTACGCCATGCAACACACAAGCTAAAGGTTCTGTCATCGCTGCCAATTCCCACGGCAACTCATCAGGAATCTGCAACAAATTATGCTCGACGATCGGTGCGGGAATTTTTAGGTATTGGGCAAAAGTCCCATTATTCCATGTTAAATTCGGACATAAGGAATATTCTTGGCGTTGACAAAAAAAGCATTTCATGCATGGAGCAGAATTATTAGCGACGACGCGATCGCCTACTTGCCAATTTGTCACTCCTGCACCCACAGCAACAATTCGCCCAGCCGCTTCGTGACCAAACAGCGTTGGCGCTATCAGCATTCTGGCATGACCACCACGCCGCCAAACTTTCAAATCTGTACCACAAGTTGTTGCTGCCCCGACTTGGATTACAACCTCGCCAGCCGCCGGAGTGGGGTCAGGAACTTGCTCTAGGCGTAAATCTTCTTGACCGTAAAGTAAGGCTGCTAACAAAATTTTAAACCTATGAATTAGCTCCATCTGATTTTACCAGTTGAGGCTTATTGATAGGTTTAAACTAAATTAGTATTGATTTTTAGGAGGTTTTATCTGTTGAAAAACTAGGTATTCACCGCTGGCTGAGGAACCACTCCGGTGTTCCGGGTTTCCACATTAGCCACATTAGGTAGGCGAGTTGCAGTTAATAGCGGTACTTCTTGTCGACACGACTGGCAAAACCAATATAGTTCACCATGACGGACATGACGCAAAAGGGAACCAGCGCAGCATGGGCAGGTGTTAGCTCTCGTACTCATACCAATATTCTCCTTAAAAAATTGTTGTTTTAAGCTCATTAAAAAAGCAGTTGATTAAAACTGAATGTTAGCTGCATGAATGCGGCCATTCGATTCTATGCGGTCTTTAATAATTTGTCTGTAAACAGCTTCATATCCGTTAACCATTTGGCTAACACTAAAGTTGTTTTCTACGTGTTTTCTACAGGTTTGACGATTGAGTTCCAAAGCTAGTGGAATCATTGCTGCCATTTCTGCATGGCTATTGCAGATAAAACCTGTTTCACCGTGGGCAATAACTTCAGGTACAGAACCTAAATTTGTGGCAATCACTGGCGTACCAGTTGCCATTGATTCAATCATTACTAACCCAAAAGGTTCTTGCCAGCTAATGGGGAAAAGAGTTATGGCAGCATTGCCCAGAAGTTCAATTTTTTCGGTGTGGTTAATTTCGCCGAGATATTCAATTTGCTGACCATCTATGTGAGGGACAATCTCTTGTTCAAAAAACTCAGAGTATATTGCATCAACCTTTCCTGCCATCTTCAAACGCCAACCACTCTGTTTAGCAATGGCGATCGCATGTTGCGGGCCTTTATCTGGCGAAAAACGACCTAAAAATGCTAAATATGGAGGTTCTAACGGTTGGGCTACAAATGGGTAATCTGCTAGCTCAATTCCGTTATAAACCGTACTAACATAATTAAGATCGATTTGACGCTGCGAGTTACTAATGCTGATATATGGTTGCTTTTGGTAGTAGCTAAATGCGTGACGGTTGTCAGTTGTAAAATTATTGTGCAGGGTGTGGACTGTAGAAGTTGCTGTTATCAAACTCGCTAAAGGTAATGCCGAAATCCCTACATGAGAATGGATAATATCGAATTGGTCAGCACGCTGGTAAACTTGGCTTAGTTCTAACATTTCATACACTGCATACTCTTTCACATTTGGGTCTAAGCGCAATGCACGTGGATAAACTGCTTCTAAATGAGCCAAAGTTTGAGAATCGCCAGAGGCAAATAAAGTTACCTCATGACCGCGACGAACAAGTTCATCAGTCAAGCGACTCACTACCAGTTCGATTCCTCCATAATTAGGAGGTGGAACCCTTTCCCATAAGGGGGCAACTTGAGCGATTTTCATAAGTTTTTCTGGTTCAGTCTATGAAATTGTCCTCAATATAATGAGCGACATCATTATTCTATGAGTAAAGAGCATTTGTACTTACTCTTTTGACATTTAAATTAACCTAACAGGCTAACAAAAGCGCAATAACGGTTAACCGTACCGCAAATTTTCTACCAACAAATCTAACGGACTATACGCAAAAGTCAACTCTGAGCTACACTTCTAACCGTATAGCTAACCTATTACTTGTTGCATCTGTCTTGGGAATCATAATAAGGTAGAATATTTTGTAGCGTAACTTACAAAATGGAATATTTTGTAGCTGCAAATACTAAAATCTTGAATGGGATCAAGTCATTAAAGCTTCATTTAAAGGTAATTAGGAAAGGGAACAGAAATTATAAATATTAAGTAATTGTACAATAATTACATAATTTGTAATTAGTAATTTAGAAAAAATCTGATAATTAACTAATGAAAATCGCTACTTGGAACGTCAACTCAATTCGCACTCGCCTTGAACAGGTTATCGATTGGTTAACCCTGAATCCCGTTGATGTTCTCTGCTTGCAAGAAACCAAAGTTGTAGATGCTGAATTTCCGCGATCGCCTTTTGAGCAGTTAGGCTATAACCTTTATATGTCAGGACAAAAATCTTATAACGGTGTAGCCTTGATTAGCCGCCAGCCACTCCTCAATGTCAGTAGCGGGTTTAGGGAGATTTTGCCAGATTTACATCACGAATGGGACGAGCAAAAGCGCGTGATTACAGGTGTAATTGATGGTGTTCAGATTATAAACTTATATGTTCCTAATGGCGCAGCGGTAGGAACTGAGAAATACGAATACAAACTGCGCTGGTTGACAGCGCTACACGAGTATTTGCGATTGCTCGTGCTGTCACAACCCGCAATTTGTGTGTGCGGCGACTTCAATATCGCCTTGGAAGATAAGGATATTCACGAGCAAGTGAGTACAGAAAATCACATTATGGCAACAGAAACAGAGCGCCAAGCCTTACGAGATATTCTGAAACTAGGATTTGCCGATGCTTTTCGCAAATTCACCACAGAAGGTGGAAATTATAGCTGGTGGGATTATCGTTCCGCCGCCTTCCGTCGTAACTTAGGTTGGCGAATTGACCATCACTATCTCACACCCATCTTGTATGAGCGTGCGACAAGTTGCATCATTGATGTTGCACCCAGAAAGTTAACTCAACCTAGCGACCATGTACCAGTTATTGTGGAATTTTGAGTGGGGATTGGGGATTGGGCATTGGGGAAAAACTTGCTGCAACTTATCCTATAGTCCCTTATCTCTTATCTCCATGCCCCATGCCCAATTAATCAATCAATTTAACGGCTTATATATATCCTCAGAACTAGGATTAAGATAAGGACGCTGCAAATCTATTAGGTGTCGCGCAAAGTGTTGGTCAATAACCCTCATCCGTTCCTCCATTGCATTTTTACCTTTTTGCCAAGCTTCTAACAGAGCATTAGCGACGATTTGGCAACGGTTCATCCCAAAACTTTCTTGTGCCGCAAATTTTTGGGTTGGTTCTTCGGCTAAACCTAACCCTGGGGCTAAAAATTTGGTAAACAAAGGAATTTCGGGCTGGAAATGGGATTGATTTTCGATATAAACAGTCTGAAGGATTGTGCGGATTGCTGGATAGTCGTGGAGTTCAAAGTAGAGTAGCCCCGAATCATAGCGTCCGTATGCAGAGGGATTGTAAAGAACCTGAAAGCTAAAGGGAATCGAGGCTGCATTTAGTTGCAGCGTTAAGCTTTCCATGAGAGCGATCGCACCAGATGGCGTAAAGTTAAAGTAGATTCGCCCTCCTCCTAAATCGGCGTCTGGGTTACTCTGCTGTTCCTGTCCAACATTGCTAACTGCTAAGTAACAGCCGTTTTGCAGTCGATTTTTAGGCATCCAGATTGCTACCATATCACCCACTTTGGTAGATTTCTTACTGGATTCTAGATGGCAGTCTGGCTCAACATAAAGTGTTAAACCGCCTTTAGTCACAGCCATAGTCCCATCAGGTTCTTTCCGTAACACCTGCCATCGAGGGTCAAAATAACCTATGCCGTGATTACTGGCGTGCAGTTGTTCGTAAAAGTCCCAGTCAATCTCCAAAATAGAATTATCTGCTAAATTATGCTTTGGCAGTCGATTAGTATTATCAGTATTGATTGCCAAAGTACTTTGCAGGGAGCCATTGTAATAGATTCCATAGAGAAAATTTCGTAGTAAGAGAGTAAGATACTTCTGTTGTAAATCTACTGAATTCTGCTGAAATCTATCGGCTATTTTAGTTGGCAGAGCGAAGGGTTGATAATTAGGATGGTAAATACAAAAATTGGACTCAATCTGGATATTATGAGCAATATCAAACAAAGAATTTAGCGATTGATTGATAGAGGAATTTAGCATTAATCCATTCCGAAATCAAACTTTAAGAAAATAGAATTCAGGAGTCAGAATTTAGAATTTAATTCTGTGTGACTGCTGCGGTAGCGCGGTTTTACTTTTTGGTATTAACAACCACGTAGCCGAGTTTTTTCATAATAAATCCGAAGTAACTGCTGCTCCTTTATAGCCTGAGGAAATTTCTGAATCTTTGCCACAGGATTCAATATTTCTAACTCTGATATCCCAAAAATGGTCAGTACACCTTGTTCTGGCATTACAAGTAAACTTTTAGCTACTTGTAGCATACAGAGTTCAGCATTATTAAAGTGTTTCTGGCATGTAATCATTTCCTGAATTTGATGAATTAGTGCCAGCCCTGCAAACTGGATAACCCGCGAAATAAAGTCACTACGGTATTCCAAAATCATCGGGAAAGCATTTATATAAGCCCTAATTAAGGTAATAATTGAAGGTTGTAAAATCTCTAACGGTGTTAACGCCAAATGTAGAGATTCTTCTAACTCAATGGTGGGGTCTACAACCAGACTCTTAAGCCAAATTTCTAAATAGCTTGCCAGTAAAGTTCCTAAATCAAAGGCTGGGTCTCCCCAAGAACAAGCTTCCCAGTCAATTAGTCGTACAAGACAATTGTCTAGTTGCTCCCACCTGGAATGAACCAAAATGTTGTTCAATTTCAGGTCGTTGTGAGTTAAGCAGCAAGGATTCCAGCTATATGCCAAATCTGCGATCGCAGATTCCAAACTCTCGTATTGTTGATAGAGAACATAGAATTTCAGTGCATCCGTGGGAACAGTCCCAAAAATCTCCGGCCCAATTGACCCCACCCCTTGAGCTGGATTGTAAAACCCATAGCGAAATTCTCCTTGGGGAGCAGTGGCCATAAAATCCCGATATTCTCGGCGGTTGTAGGTGGCGCGATGCAGTCCCGCCAAAGTAGTGCCGATGGCAGAGGCAATTTCTTGTGGAAAAATCTCATTGTTGTGGTAAAATGTCGCAAGTTCTAGATATTCACTCAGGTAGTTACGGACGAGAATAGAATTTTCTTCGTCAAAATGCATTACCAATGGTGCGATCGCTGAAGTATTACCTAGAACTGGAAAATGTTGTAGCAACTGGTGAAACAGCCACTCCTGAAACAATTCATGAGGCACGCCGTCATTGTTGTTAACGTTACGTTCTTGTTTCAGGAGCAGTTGGCAATTATCTGCTAAAGTCACTAGTAAATTGAAATTGTTCTGACTACTTCCTGGCAACTCAGATTTGTCTGATGGGCCATCTTCTGAGCTACACAGACCCGCGTCTTGCAGATACTGGATAACGTTATGAGAAGACAGTGATAATACCATGTATTATTTCCTACTTCATTAAATTACTTAAACTTATCGTGTCAAATTTGCTTGATCTTAAGAGTTTTCAGTAGATAGGAACTAATGCAAGAAGAGAGATGTGAATAACAATAAAGATTTCTACAATCTACTAATATCCCATATTTGGCAGAAAAACCTGCCAAAATGGCACCAAGTCCTTTGCAATTCCTTTAAAATTTGCTCCAATATACGTTGACATCTTTACACTTTATCAGCATAGTTACTTAGAAACATCTACAGGAAGTTTTGTGCTAGAGCCTTTTTTTGTGGCAAAGAAGCATCCCCAGCAAAAAACTGATTGGCAGCAGAGGTTGTTTGGTGTTTAGTAGTCATCCTCAAAGCAACGAAGAATTTCAGTAATCCTTCGCGGTACGAAGCACGTGATTCAATACTATTACTTTTATTTATCATCACAAAGCCAAAAAAACCGGAGTTTTTCGGCAATTAATAATTATTTTTTGATTTAATTTTCAAAATTGATGTCTGTAAAGCTTGTTATCACGTTATTTTCGTCACCTACAAATTGTAGATGACTATGGGCGATCGCAAACAAAGCCTACATGAGCGCATCTTATGTAACTATACTTTTGTCAAGTTTGAAACAGGGCATTTTTCAAGTATGATTTGTGATGATGTGCTGGCAATATCTAGTGACAAGCCCTAACAAAAAATGACAAACTTTTGTCAGCTATCATTAACCTTGGCTACATCAAATAGGAAATGGCAGATGTAGAAAGGCAATTCAACAGTAGTCTAGCAAAATCGCAACGGCGAGAAAATTTTTACTTTTCTCTCTTTACTCTCTGTCCATCTGTGGTTAATAAGTAATTTATTTAACGTCAAACGTGCAGACAATATATACTCAAGAAGAATTCGTTGCCAACAATTTTACTTACCTTGACAGAGGTACTTTGCGCCCCTACCTGATTTACCCTATTTAAACAAAAATCGCCATAACTCATTGAGAAAGCAGGAAGTTATTAGGCAAGGGTTACAAGTTAAAGTAATATAAATGTACTAATATAATTCAAAGCAGGGAAAGTTATGCCATACAAAAAAACAGGAGGGTGGTTATTGCTTAGAGACTAATGCTACCTTAAAGCCACAATTTGATTCACCATTACCGCCAATGCCAGCAGACCCAAAATCGTCATCAATCCCGCAGGCATAAACTTGCGTGTTTTTATCAATCGAAATGCAAAGATGACAACTAAAACAGCAGTAACTAACAGTGCTAAAATCGCACCCCAGGTTTGC
Organism: uncultured Nostoc sp.; assembly: GCF_964247315.1. Lineage (GTDB taxonomy): Bacteria > Cyanobacteriota > Cyanobacteriia > Cyanobacteriales > Nostocaceae > Nostoc. Next base: position 14,872 of record NZ_CAXTTT010000042.1, on the reverse strand, counting down.
CCTTGGAGTTGGAAGTAAGCGGCAAGTATTAGTAATAAACCGCTAATGCTACCACTTAGGAGGGAAACTCTACTTTTAGCTTGAATGTAGCCAATAACGCCACCAACAATTGCTAATATGCCGTAGGCAAAAGCAGCAACTATACCTAAATTCATTGTTAAAACCTATATAGACTTTGACTTTACTGCCAGGGTCAGCAGACAATTTACCATAGCTATTTAGCTATACTACACAGTTGATTGATGGATAATCAAACGATGCCAATGGCAAGTACTTCCTTATATACAAAAGTTCAATATCTCCAGCGCCAAACAGCCTCACTCTTACTGTACCAGTCTGTTCTCCACGGCGAAGTCGGGATAGCATTTCTGGAACTGTTGCAAGCTATACGTTACACTAACACCGATGCACGGGGTTGTCTCCAAGCCTACGGCAGTTACTTCCACGCTTTAGCTACTAGAAATCAAAACTGGGAAGACTATTTAATTACTCAACTTCTCTTCTGTGAAAATCCCTTTACAAGGCTGGCGGAAGTGCAAGAATTTGAAGATTTGCCGCCAGCTTTAGTAGCAGCAGTTCAGCATGATTTACAAATACTGCAAAGTCTTTATGAATGTAGCAGCGCTTCTTTGAGCGAGTGGGTACAAGACGTAGCTTATATGCCGATTTCACCAGTAGTATGGTATAAAGAGCAAGAATTGGTAGCGGTAGAGACAAAGTTCGCTACATATCTACAAGAATTAGATAATTGGGGTGATGCTGTAGAAGAGTTAGCTGCTTATTATCGACAATGTGGCTCTGGTTTATTTGCAGAATATCGCGCTTTACGCTGGCAATCTGGGCAATTTATCGGTATCCGCTATTCTGACCCGGTTAAACTGAGTGCGCTTGTCGGTTACGAATCTCAGAAAGATGCTTTGCTGAAAAATACAGAGTTTTTATTATCAGGAGAGATGGCACTGCATGTATTACTTTACGGTAGTCGCGGTTCTGGCAAATCTTCTTTAGTGAAATCTTTGTTGAATGAATATAGCGATCGCAGCCTCCGCTTGTTGGAAGTGGCAAAATCTGATTTAAAAGACTTACCAGAAATTGTGGAACATTTACGGGGTGTGTCACAAAAATTTATTATCTTTGTCGATGACCTTTCATTTGAAGAAGATGATGATGCTTTTAAGTCCCTCAAGGTAGTTTTAGAAGGTAATTTAACCGCCCGTCCTCAAAATGTAGTTGTGTATGCTACTTCCAATCGCCGCCATCTGATTCGGGAGTTTTTTGTGGATAGACCAACTCCCAAGGATAACGAGGAAATCCATGCCTGGGATACGATGCAGGAGAAGCTTTCGTTTAGCGATCGCTTCGGTTTAACCTTGACTTTTGAACCAGCCAATCAGAAAACTTATTTAAAAATTGTACAACATCTAGCCGCACAAGCTGAAATTAATATTACTCAAGAAGATTTGGAATTTCAAGCATTACAATGGGCAACTCGTCATAATGGTCGTTCTGGACGTACAGCACGGCAGTTTGTTGATTTTTTAAAAGCAGATTTAATACTTTTTAATACAGGTAACAATACATCCAACACGTAGAATGAAATTTTATTGGTGATTGTACTTTTATGTGATTTATACAACAATGTTATGTACCAGTAAGTAAAATTAGATATTTGAGAACGACTACGAGCATAAAGTTGACAAAAATGCTTTGTTTGACTAAACCAATTAATTAAGTATTTTATATGTAGATAAATTTTAATTAATAATTATTATGAGAACCACTTATTCAAATAATTTAACTACGCTAAAAACCAGCAATATGCAATCAGTAACGATCAGCAATCGATTTATACTAGTGATAGTTGCCTTTAGTGTGAGTTTTGGTCTAAGCCTTGTTCCAAGCTGGGATTTTAATAAAGCCTTTCTCACAGGTATAATTACTGCCGTTACTATCCATACAACAGCATTATTTATAGACAAGCGGCGCAGAAATTATGAAATGTTTGTTTTAGGTTCTCTCCGCAAGCGAATTAAAGATATAGAGGGATTAAAGGCTCGTGTTGTCAGAGAAATAAATCAAATTGAAGAACATCATAATTTACTCTATGCTGAATCACAACAGTTGCAAAATCAAGTCATAGAAAGTCGTAGCCAAAGAGATAGTATACATCGAGAATTAAGAACATTTGCAGGGCAAAAGAAGCAATTAGAAACAGAAATTAGTAGCCTGCAAACTGAAATTGATAATTTGCAGAACAATCAAACTGAATTGAACAATGCTTTTTCTATGCTCACAGCAGAGAAGCGCCGTTTAGAGTCCAATTGTAATGTATCTCGCGCTGAAATCACCCAATTGCAAAGTCAAATTTCCGAGCTACAACATGAGAAACAAGAAGTTGAAAGTAATTTAACTCTTTTAGGCAGACTCAAACCCCAATTAGAAGAAAAATTATACGAACTGCGAATTGCAATTCAAGAGCTAGAAGTTGAGACAACCCAAAATAATCAATTGCTTGTAGCAACAAAAACCGAAAGAGAAAATATCCAAGCTATCCTGAATTCTTCACAAACCCAACTAGCAGAACAAAAAGCCGAATTACAGCAATTACAAGGACAAGTTTCATTATTGCAACAAGAACGAGACTCATTACAAAATCAAGTATGGGAATTACTACAACAAGTAGAAACATTTAATTCAGAGCCTTTGTCTGATAATTCCCAAGAAGATGATATTGAGTTGTTTCCATTTTCTGAAATAATTGAATCTTCAGATGTCATTGACACATCGAAAATTGAGACATCAGAAAACATACCTGAAGAATGGACTAATTTTCTTGGAAAGCTTCCAGGACATGAGTTACAAGTATTAAAAGCCATCATTGAACAAAATAATCCCAATAGTACTATTAAAAAAATTGCCGAAGCAAATATCACTATGCCAAATTTATTAATCGATTCTATAAATGAACGGGCAAATGATACTATTGGGGAATTAATAATTAATTTTGATTCGGAAAGTCCAAAACTTTATCAGGAGCATATAACAGATGTAAAAAAAATGATTGCGATGTATGAAAGCCTCATGGCCAGACATACTTCGTCAAATTAAATTGTTATTGTCGTCGTAATATTTAGTAGTAAGGCGATGTACCTTACCTATTTACTGTGTGCTTCTGCGTTTAGAATAAAGTGAAGTGTAATACATGGCAAAGCTCAAAATCTCGAAGAAAATCTCCACTGCTTTAATCAATTCTCTTGGTGCGGGGGTAGTACCAAGAGTGGGAGTTGAATATATCGCAGTAGGTCGAGAAAAAGAATTAAAAAGCCTATTACAAAATCTCGATGATATTGCAGAAGGTGTAGCAGCATTTCGCTTTATAATTGGTAACTACGGTTCAGGGAAAAGTTTTATACTCCAACTAATTCGTAATCGAGCGATGGAGCAAGGTTTTGTAGTAGCTGATGCTGATTTATCCCCTGAACGCCGATTAGCTGGAAGCAACAATGAAGGTGTCGCTACCTATCGAGAATTAATGAGCCACCTAGCAACAAAAACTCGTCCTGATGGTGGTGCTTTAGTCTCAATTTTAGAAGGATGGATTAATAAAATTCAACAAGAAGTGGTTAAAGAAACTGAAATGCGTCCGAATGACGATGGTTTTGATGACCAAGTTGAATCGAAAATTAGAGAAGTTGTTCAGTATATTGAAGATTTAGTTCACGGTTTTGACTTTGGTAGCGTGATTATTGCTTATTGGCGTGGCTACCGATTGGATGATGATAATTTAAAAAATGCAGCGATGCGCTGGTTACGGGGAGAATTTACTACTAAAGTTGAGGCGAAAGCAGCCTTAGGAGTGCGGGTAATTATTGATGATGATAGTTGGTATGACTACATCAAACTGTTTGCGAAGTTTGTGGCTGAGATTGGCTATAAAGGACTATTAATCTTAGTTGATGAAGCCGTACATTTATATCAAATATCTACCACCGTTACACGAGAAAAGAATTATAATCGACTCCTCGCAATGTTTAACGATACCATGCAATGTAAAGCAGAACATCTTGGCATTGTTGTTGGTGGAACAAGTAAGTTTTTAGAAGACCCCAAACGAGGACTGTTTGCAGACCAAGCTTGGCAAAGACGTACAAAAGAAAGCCGTTTTGTTGCACAAGCTAATGTTCAGGAACATTTAGGGCCAGTAATTCGGCTAAATCCATTGAATGAAGCAGAAATATTGGCGCTTTTGCAACGTTTAACTGAGATTCATGCACTCAATTTTGGGTATGAACAGACTTTGACAAATCGTGAGTTGAAAGAGTTTGTGCAAGAAATTATTAATCGTTTGGGTGCGGAAGCATTACTGACACCAGGGGAAATTGTGCGAGATTTTATGAGTGTGCTGAATATTCTTCACCAAAATCCAGGAATTGCGTTTGGTGAATTAATTCATGGCTCTAAATTTAAACCTACTGCTATGGATAAAAATGCAGATGTGGATGAGGATGGTGCAGCGGAATTTAGTTTGTGATTAATGATGAAGCCACTGAACTAGAAGAACAAGCAGATTGAAAAACCTTCTTTAGAATATTATTTAAATCTTCAGTTTTCTGTGACACTTTGCAAAGTTGGTAAGTTCTTTCACATTTAACTTGAAAGGGTTAACACGATTAAATGGCAACTCGATGGTACTTTGCTGATAATGGCGACTCATATCGTCATCTGTGTGATGACATTTAAAATACCAATGAGTAAACCTCTAACAAAAGTCGAAATCTCTCATCAAATTCATTTGTTTTCAGGATTGATTAAAATAGCTTTTGGTTGATTAGCATTAAATAGAGAAGCAGACAAAAGAATAATCGGTTTGTTCGTTCTGTTTTCTGCATAATGAACTATTCCGACAGATTCAACTAAAGAATCTCCAACTGTAAGTTGTATAGTTTTCCCTTTTTGAAGAATCAATTCTGTGCCGTTAGCTTTCGTTACTTTAGCTTCTCCTTTCACAACAGTAAAAGTTAAACTTCCCACCTCTACTCGTCCAATCTGCATTCCTGGATGAGTATGAGTAGGGAGTTTTGCTCTTGGTGCGATGGTATAGCGTACAAGCTCAAGAATCTGTTTTTGATCTTGAGTAGGATAACCACTCGCTAAAACTTCACGGGTAACAGATTGAGTGTAAGTATTGGGTGAGGAGATTTCTTGGCTCTTAACAACTACACTGCCAAAAGCTAGTATAGCTAAGGGGAGAATCAGAGACAGTTTTCTCATATTAAAAGTTTTTTGTTTGGGCAATACCTTTGATTAAATCATTTTATGTTTCGTTTGTCTAATTACTTAACTTGCCAATGCTATTCAGATAATTTTTTGAGTACATTTTGAACCTCATCTGGTCTTTATAGATTAAGTTCAATGTACCTTCCATCTGCTATTTTGAAATAGCTTTTGAATATGTCTTCAAAAACTATTTCATCTTCATCAAGATTGCTAACAAAACATCGAATTAATTAAAGCAAGGCTTAATCGGGCAAAAGAGCATCACGCACAAAACTATAACCTGAAAAAAAGGAAGAGAAAAATGACTGAAGAAATCAGTGTAAAAAGAAGTAGCGGTAATGTCTTTGCAGATTTAGGTCTAGCAAACCCGGATGAACTACTTGTGAAAGCAGAACTTGCACGTCAAATCAGTGAAATCATCGCTAAACACGAGATGAATCAAGTTGAAGTCGTCGCACTATTGGGAGTTGATCAACCTAAGATTTATGCTTTAATAAGGGGAAAACTATCAGGTTTTTCAACAGAGCGACTTTTCAGATTTCTAAATGCTTTAGGTTGTGATGTGGAAATAGTAATGAAGTTGAAACCTAAATCTCAAACACAGGCTTAAACAAAAGTTTGTAGTTATGTATTAAAAAACTGGAAAATGCTTACTTACAGCATAGACAGAAGAGATTTTATTTCACTTATCTGCCTGTCAATTACATTAAAATGATTATCAAGCATTTTTAGCATTCTCAATAGCTTGTCTGAACCCATGTAATTCGGAAACAAATCCAAAATTAATATAATTAGTTCAATGTGATGCATACTAACAGCAAACTTTTTGCGTATTTTAGTATAATATCAATCATTTAAAGCATAAAGTATCAGTATTTAAACGTGTTTCAGAGAATAGAACACTTTTTTACGCGATCGCACCAACAAAATCATTCACTAGTATCTTCTGGAAACAACCGACTCAAGTCTAATAATGCATCTTCAAATCCAGGAATCGCTACTGACTGGTTAGATAGAGAAATCTGCTTGCTAAGATAGCTAAACTTATTTTGAGCATTTTGATACGGTTGGCTGTAGCGCTCAAGTTGACTATCTGGCAAATTCACAATCCAGTAATGATAAATTCCGGCTTCTGCATATAAAGACAGCTTGGTTGTTTGGTCATAATCTATTGTTTTATCCGAAATTTCAATTACTAATAAAATATCCTCGGAATAGGGATGATGAGCCAGATAATCTTTATCTCTTCCTCGTGCAATGACAACATCCGGCTCAGGTTCACTCTGATTAGGAAGGGTGATGGGATCTTGTCCACGGATGACTGCTCGATCGCCTAATAGCCGAGCCAATTGACGGCATAAGATAGAACCACAAACTGTATGAGGCGTTCCCTTGGCTGTCATTTGAATCAGTTCTCCGCGAATTAATTCAATACGATCGCCCTCTGTGAGAAATCCGAGTTCAATCAATTGATGGTATTGTGCGATCGTAAATCGCTTAGGTGTCACAGCATTCATGAGACATCCTTACTAATGACACTGATTCTACTTTTACTTGTACATTAACAGAGACTACAGCAATTTTCAGGTAAATAGACCATGCAGTAGGGGTATAGCATTGCTTATTAGTGTCAACTTAAGGTGAAAGCGAGTAAGCGAAGCGTTAATCTTGGCAGTTAAAACCTCATTAACGGAGTAAAGAACCTCGTCTAATCACTTAACTTGCCAGTGCTATTCAGATAATTTTTTGAGTATATTTTGAACTTCATCTGCTCTTTCTGGATTAAGTTCAATGTACCTTTCAGCCGCTATTTTGAGATATTTTTTGAATATCTCTTGAGAAACTATTATTTCATCTTTATCCAGAAAGCAAAAGCGAACTCCTTCAAACATATCATCCTCATCTTCGCAAGGAAATTCACACATGGCATATTCACTACCATAACCAGTACCTTCAAGAAGATAATTTAATGCATCAGGGAAAGAAATACCCGCTATTGCATTAAAGTATGACTTGACTATCCAAAGTGGATCGGTTGTATAGTCTACACCGTCAAATAATTCTTTGAGCATAAAAAATAAGATGCGTTTTCCCTGAAGATTAAACTGACTGCGTTGTTTACCGCCGCAGGCATTGCAATGCCTCAAATTGTTGCCAACAAAGGTATAATGCACGCGGTACGTGAAAACATCCTTTCCATTTGCCGCCTTTGAGGTTCAACAATACTTCTCCACGTCGATTCAGGTAGCCAAACCATTCACCATACTCGGAATCAGCAAAGTGCAACCAGGCGTAATCGTGCATCTTTTGATACCATTCCCAACAAATCTCACGCCCGGTTAGGCGATAGCCCATCGCTAATGCAACCAAAGACTCTAGGTGAACCCACCACAGCTTTTGATCCCATTCCAATTGTTGTGGGGGATGACCATCTGCATCCATAAAGTAATACAATCCCCCGTACTCGCTATCCCAAGCAAAATTCAGGATGTTTAGCACCACATCAACGGCTTGGTTAATAGTTTTGGTATCGTTTTTCCGACGCGCAATGTCCATGATGAACCACATCGCTTCGATACCGTGACCTGGATTAATCAGCCGTCCCTCAAAAGAATCTATGTGGGAACCGTCAGGGGCAACGTTTTCGTACATTAGTCCCCGTTCTTGGTCGAGAAAATCGGTCATCACTTCGCGGACTGTCTCAGCTAGAACATCCTCTAGTATTTCCTTTGGCAGCAACCATTCCATTTCTAAAGTCAGGTTGGCTAAAATCATCGGTACAGCCAATGATTTCATCGGGCGTGTGCCGGGATAGGTTTTATTATATTTGCCCTTGGGGTTATCTTTGCGGCGTAATACGTTGTTGTAAGCTTGCATTGCTACATCCTTTGCCCATTCTTCACCGCCAGCGAGTGCATATTGACTAAATGCCATTGCTGCAAAGCAATCAGAAAAGATATTGTAAGGGTGAACCAATGGTTTACCTTCACGGGTGAGGGCAAAGTACCAGTTACCATCGCTATCTCTGCCGTGTTGGGCGAGAAAATTAGCGCCATTACTAGCAATTTTCAGCCAATTTTCGCGTTTTTCTAGCTGGTTGTAAAGCATCGAAAAAGTCCACACCTGGCGGTTTTGTAGCCAGATGAATTTGTCTGTATCATAAATTTTGCCTTCGCGATCAAGGCAGGTGAAATAGCCGCCTTGCTGCCAATCAAGAGAATATTTTTCCCAAAAGGGGAGTACGTCGTTGAGGAGGGCGTTTTTGTAAAGTTCAGCGTAGGCGTAGCCCGCTGGAGGCATCGCTTGAAAATTATACTCCATAAATTTCCTCCCCTTTTGTACTCAAACCAACAGCTTAACAGTTATCATATTTTGACTCGAACATGGAGCGTAGGTGTAGCCCGTCGTAGACATCGCGTCAGTCTTTTACAAGATTTAGTCAGCAGCAGGTATACTTCTATCTTGTATCTTGCACCATTCTCAATAACCGTAGGGTAGTTTTTTAAATATGAGGTTGTTATGAGTCAGATTGAACGAGTTGCGATCGTTGGAGGAAACCACGGTAATGAGTTAACAGGAGTACATTTAGTCAAAAAGTTTCAGCAATATCCTAATTTAATTAACAGGGCAAGTTTTGAAACTTTGGCATTACTTGGTAATCTCAAAGCTATTGAAGAAGGCAAACGATACATTGACAAGGATTTAAATCGTTGTTTCACTAATCAAGGCTTACAAAATCCCCAACTCTCAAGTTATGAAGATATGCGGGCAAAAGCAATTCAACAGATATTGCAACCGCAAAATCAGCCTTTTGTAGATGTAATTGTTGATTTGCACAGCACAACTGCCAATATGGGTTTAAGTCTGATTTTTTGTGATATGCATCCTTTATTACTTCGGTTAGGTGCTTATTTAAGTTCTATCAATCCTTTAGTAAAAGTCTGTATTAATCAGCAATCTAAAGAAAATGGTTTTCTCCGTTCTTTGTGTGAATTGGGTTTTGTTATAGAAGTTGGGGCTGTAGCTCAAAATGTTTTAAACGCCGAATTATTTCAGGAAACAGAACAGCTTATTTATGCAGTTTTAGATTATTTTGAAGGGTGCAACCAGGGGAATGTTCCGCAGACAAGCAACCACCTTACACTTTATAAATATATTCAGACTATCGATTATCCGAGAAGCGATGCCTACGGCGGGCTGCACCTACGCGGAGAAATTCAAGCCATGATTCACCCCCAGCTTCAGTTTAGGGATTATGAACCTTTGCATCCAGGCGATCCAATGTTTCTAACTTTTGAAGGAAAAGATATTTTCTATGAGGGAGAGTCTACTGTTTATCCTATTTTTATTAATGAGGCAGCTTACTACGAGAAAGGAATTGCAATGTATTTAAGTCAAAAGCAGGAAGAAGTAGTTTAATTTGTTTGCCCTTATAACCAAGACTGCAAATCAGCCAAAGTAGTAAAATGGTTCTTAAGTTAATTTTTATGATTACAAAGCTTATTACAGAAAAGCGATCGGCTTCGCCTCACTTTTATCTCTATTTTTATTCTCTAACACCCTTAAACCACAAATCCCAGAACTACATTTAAAGCTGTATGAATAAGTTCCCAATATTCTGATTCCAATACACCAACTAAACCCAAAATACGACTATGATCAACAGCACGAATTTGCCCAACATCAATAAAACGGTCTTGGTCTAGCCCATTATTTAGTGTTGCTTTTATATTGACAACATAGGGGGCTTGTTTACTTCCAGGGCGAAATGGTATGACAATTGTCAGCAATCCATACTGATTCATGATGTCATTTTGCACAATCAAACAAGCGCGGATTTTTTTTGCTTCAGCCCCCACTGTTGGATCGAGATTCACCCAACGTATTTCTCCTCGCCGATAAGTTAAATTACTCCCTGGCATTTATGCCATCTCCTGCAACGCCGTCCCAAGCAGCAATTTCAGCTTGATACTCTGTATTTTCAGCATCCTGCTTTAGCGCTGTAATCATTTCTGCTGCTAAAACTTGGCGGCGGTGTTCTGCCAGCAGTGTATTGATGTATGCACTACGGTTCCCCTGTGCATACTGATCTATAAATTGCAGAATGTCTTCTTCTAAAGTAATTGTGACTTTGAGCATCTATAATTAATTTTTAGTATTACTATTTAGTATGACTTTCTCATCATACTAAAATTTGCTAAACTTATACACCTGGGCCATATAGGCAAATTACAGTAAAGCCTAGACACATATTCCCTTGTAGTCAGACATCGCTTTAGTCGATTTATTTAGCTATCAAAATTAAGCAGACAAATATTTTTGGCAATTAATATCAATTTTCTACCCGCAATAACCAAAAGCCGCTATAAGTCATACCAGAATCATCGGGTTGAACTAACAAAAAATGCAATCCTCGGCAATGCTTTTTGCGTTGTTCAAATGCTTGGGCTGCTGTTGTAACTTCTGGATCTTCAAATGTGGCAACAATCCACCTATCCACCAAGCTAGCTTCTAATATTAAGCCATCCGGTGCGCCAGAAATGTAGTTCAAGCTTACAGGACGGGCTTGCTGCAACCACCGTGCTAGGCGCATCGATTGCCGTCCACCATAAATTACTACACCAGGAACAGGAACTGTTGATGCTAAACCCAAATTGATTGGTTTGAGATGTTCTGGGATGTGCAAAATGGGAATGGGGCGATCGCTAAATCTCGTTTCTACATCACTAGCAGCTAGAGTCGCAAAACGCCATTGTTCTCCCCAGAGATTTTCTGGTAATGGTGCTGGGGGTGGTTTATCCAGCGTTAAAGGATATTGCTTTTCTTGTAACCACTGCTTTAACGCCAAGGTGTGGCGGGTAGGTTCGACATTAATACTTAAATTGCGTCCTGCCGCCTCAATTAAGCTGAGAGACTGCGGACGAAACACCTGAATTACATCTGGCAATTTTTCACCAGCAGCTAGCTCAAGTTGAGTCACAACCCAATTAGAATTTGCTGTTGACTGGAGACAGGTGGCTTCATATTCAAAGCTACGAGTTGCGTCACAAATCAACAACTCCCATAAAATTTGTCCAGACGCATCTTGTGAGGGACGACGATAAAAATCAATCTGCCAAATTTTCATAATTATGTGGGCATGGGGTATTGGGCATAGGGCATGGAGGGATGGGAGAGATCGGTGAGAGTTAAAACTGAAAGTTTTAAGTTCAGAGGCTCAACTTCCGAGTTCAGAGGCTCAACTTCCGAGTTCAGAGG
>NZ_CAXTTT010000042.1:0-3237 GCF_964247315.1 uncultured Nostoc sp. | reverse complement strand
TCAGAGGTTCAACTTCCGAGTTCAGAGGTTCAACTTCCGAGTTCAGAGGTTCAACATTCAAGTTCAGAGGTTCAACATTCAAGCTCATCTTCCCATGACCAATGCCCAATGCCCAATGCCCAACACCAATTTATAAAGCCTGAATCCATTCTTTGACTGAATATTCAGTCCAGATGCCATTTTTCCAGTAAGGATCGTTTTCAATTAACTGGCGCACAGTGGCTTCGTCTTCGGCTTCGTAAATGCCAAAAACTTTTGTAACATCCTTGGTGGGGCCGATAGTAATCAGCACACCAGATTCTTTCTGTTTTGCTAATCCGTCTAAATGAGCTTGACGATAGGGGGCGCGTTTTTCGATAACGTCTTCGCAGTAAGTTCCCCAGAGTACATATTTAGGCATAGCTAAGACTATTTTGGATTTTAGATTTTACAGCCAGTGCATCGGGGAGTAAGAAATGATTAATTTCTCACTCCAAGCAAATGACAAAGGACAAGTGACAAATGATTAACTTCTCAAGTTGACGCCGAATTTTTCTACCAAGCCTTCGCGGACTTTATTGTGTACTGGTTCGACTTCAGCCTCAGTAAGAGTGCGATCGCTAGCCCGATAAATTAAGCGGAATGCTAAACTCCGCTGTCCTTCGGGGACGTTTTCACCACGATATTCATCAAATAATTCCACAGATTCGAGCAAATCTTTACCAGCTTTGGTAATTACTTTTTCAATTTCGACAACTGAAATTTTCACGGGTGCGAAAAAGGCAATGTCGCGATCGCTAGCTGGATATGTAGAATAAGGCTGGAATGTGGAGACGAGAACTTCATCTTCTCCTAGAGAATCTAAAAGCACATTTAGATCCAACTGAAAGACATAAACGGAATCTGGTAAACCTTTTTCTCGTCGCAGTTGGGGATGAAGTTGCCCAAAAATCCCCAGTCTGTTACCCCGAATCCACAGAGAAGCGGTACGTCCTGGATGTAAGCGATCGTCGCGGCGATCGGGTTGAAATTCGATTTGCAAGCTCAGTTGCCGAAATACACTTTCTAAAATGCCTTTGGCTTCAAACCAGGTGATGGGTTCTTCGCGTCCACTTTTTGACCATTTGCCAACGGAAATATCCCCTCCCATAATTCCCGCCAGGGCTTCTGTTTCTTGCAAACCATCTTCTTCTTGCCAGAAAATTTGCCCGATTTCAAAACCGTTGAGGGCACCATTACCCTGCTCTAAATTGTATTGAAACGCATCAATTAACCCAGATATCAAATCGGTTCGCAGCGCTGAATATTCGACAAATAAAGGATTGCACAATACTATATTTCTGTCTTCTCCTGGTTTTACTAAAGAATAGTGGATTAATTCTGTCAATCCTTCAGCACGCAGGAAAGCTCGTAATTTGCGAATCAATTCCTCATCTAGAGGCAGATAACCAGCTTCCGCTTTTTCTGGTAAAGTATCGCAGAATTTGTTGTAACCATGGAGACGGGCGATTTCTTCAATTAAATCAATTTCGCGCTCTAAGTCGCGGTAACGATAGGGTGGGACGGAAACAGACCACGTAGGTTGATGGGTGCTATCTTCTCCTGAAGGAGTCAACTGACACCCCAATGCAGTCAGGATGCCCTCAACATCTTGTTTTTGCAGTTCGCGTGTGTCCTCTTCTAATTCGATGGGCCCCAATATCTGATTAACTCGCTCTAAACGCAGGGCGATAGAACGACTCCAAGTAGACGGATCGGGGCGGGTGTCGGCAATTTCTTGCTGGACTATAATTCCACTCGCTAATTCGCTAATTAAGGATAAGGCGCGGCGATTGGCTATTTCCAACTCAGCCCGGTTAACTCCCCGTTCGTATCTGCCAGAAGCCTCACTTCTTAACCCAACACTCCGGGAAGAACGGCGAATTGCCACGGAATCAAATAAAGCTGCTTCTAGAACTAGGCTTTGAGTACCTTGATGGACTTCTGTTTCTTCCCCACCCATGACTCCCGCCAAAGCAACGGGTTTGTCGTTAGCGGTGATTAATAAATTTTGGGTTGCTAGGGTGCGAGTTTGTCCATCCAGGGTTTTGAGGGATTCTCCATTATTGACGAAGCGAACGCCGATGCTTAAATTTTCACCACCTGCAACAGATTTTAAGCGATCGCCATCAAAAGCGTGCAGTGGTTGTCCCCATTCCAACAAAACATAGTTAGTAATATCCACCACATTACTAATGGGACGTACCCCAGCCGCCCGCAAACGCTGTTGCAACCATTCGGGAGATGGAGCAATTTTGATCTGTTCAATTACCGTACCAATGTATGCAGGACAAGCTTGGGTATCGGCAATTTTTAAAGCTAAATTTCCGGCTTTTTTGGGAATAGAGACTTCACTAGGTTCAAGAATGCTCAACTTTCCACCAGTTAAAGCTGCTACTTCTCTGGCTACGCCTACCATACTTAGAGCATCAGCGCGATTGGCAGTTGCAGTCAGGTCTAAAATTACATCATCTAAACCTAACAATGGCCGCACGTCACTACCCAATGGTAAATTTTCCTGGGTAAAAATATGAATTCCGTCTATATCGGTGGGCAAACCGAGTTCCTTTAAAGAACAAATCATGCCCTGAGATGGGACGCCACGCAGTTTTGCTGGTTTGATTTTTAAATCAATTTTGGGTAAGTAAGTACCTGTAGTTGCCACTGGGACATAGATATCTGCCTTCACATTGGCAGCGCCACAGACAATATTTAAAGTCTCACCTGCACCGATATCTACTTGGCAAACACTCAATTTATCGGCGTTGGGATGGGGTTGACGCTCAAGCACTTTGCCGATAACCACGCCATTTGCCCAAGTGCGGCGATCTTCAATTTCTTCAACTTCAAACCCTGCCATTGTCAGGGTTTCGGCTAATTCTTCTGGACTAAGTTTTATCTCTACTAGTTCGCGCAGCCAATTTAGAGAAATACGCATGGAGTGTGATTGTTTTAGGAATCGTCTTTTGCTCTTATTTTAGGGTGCAAGGAGCGATCAATGGCTACTCGTCCCGCAAGGCTTACCCTTTCACTTGAACAATCCTACTACGTTAAACTGGCAATGTAAAAATAAGTAAATACTGAAAATGTATCTACGCAGGGAAGTAAGACATTATTTTTATTTGGTTGATTTTGACGTTAAACTACATCAGCCCGGATTTCTCGCAGGGCAAACGCATCTTATTTACTAATAAAAACTAAGAAAGATTTCAAAATAAC
>NZ_CAXTTT010000041.1:0-56525 GCF_964247315.1 uncultured Nostoc sp. | reverse complement strand
ACTCATTTGTTATTTAGGCGAACTCATTTGTTATTTTGGCGGACTCATTTGTTATTTTGGCGTGTCCATAACGCACCCTACGAAACTACTAGAATTGAAACCTACACTGGTCATACTTATGTGTACACCGTAGCCTAAAAGGAGAGAGACTTTCAATTTTCCCCCTTTCTGCGTCGGAAAGGGCGTTAAGTTTTTCCATATCGCGTGAGAAAAGTCAGTTATTTAATGTCAATTTAAAGATTCCATCAACTCAATACACTTATGCATCTGCTGGCGCATGGTTTCCCTATCAGCATGAAACCTTCGCCCATGACCTGGTAGTACCCACTCAAAAGAGTAATTAGCCAAGTTACGCATTGATTTAGTCTGTTCTGACCAAGAATACCAGCAGGCACCATGGAATGCAGTCAGTTGGTGCAAGCTTTCTGACCAAGCGAGATGATCGCCAGTGAAGAGGAACTTATTTTTATAAAGTAGGACAGTTTGTCCTTTAGTGTGACCGGGAACTGGGATAATTAATAAATCTGGAGTCAAAGTAAATGGTTCAGAACCAGTTAGCTGTATTTCTACATTGCGAGTATCGGCAGTAATATCATCAGTATGAAGGATGCGATCGCACTGAAAATGTTCAGCAAACTTTTGATGATCTGCGACATCATCCTTATGAGTCAGGTACATATAACGAATTGGACCCAGTTGCTCTAAACGCTTGACTAAAGGCGGCGTAAAGCGGGGAGAATCCACTAAAATATTACCTTCTGGAAGCTGAATTAAATAGCTAGCAGCACCATAAGATTTTTCAGAATGATAGCCGCAATGGTAAACATTTTCTGCTACTAATATTGGAAACTTTTCTTGAGCAACTTTGATATCTTTTGGTTTCTCAACTGTACCAATAGAACTAGTAGGACAAGCTAAAAGTGCTTCAAGGGCTGCTAATCTTTCTGTATTATTCGTAGGTTGATGATAAACCACCGACTGTTGATCGACACGAGAAAACACTTCAGGAGTCATCCAGCGACAGGTATCACAATCAATACAGGTAGTATCTACATAAAAATCGCCGTTAACATTTTGAGAGCGACGTTGATTTAAATGAGCCATATTAATCCTTTTGCTTCCAGCCGCTTACTGGGGAGCGATAAACTCTATATCACTAAGCTAGCAAAAGCGGACTAAGACTGGAGACACCATTAGAAGTAAATCTGCGCAAAAATATAAAGACTCGTGAAACCCAGTAAGCAGAAAATGGAAAACTTAACATAGACACCATCAGCTTAGGGACTTCCAGTTAAAAAAATATCCCATCCATGCGGAACGCTTTGCGAACGTAGGGGCGCAAGACCTTGCGCCCCTACAAATCTAGAAATAATTTGGGATAATTTATTTTTTGCAAGTCCCTTAGAGAGCATCCCAAACGATCAATTACTTTTAATATCATCCACCAGAAAGAGGATTTCCTATTTTTTGAGGTGGAGAAGTAAGAAAGTTGATATTTAGTTTTGGGAATATTGAATAGTTGTTTCGCGCTTAGAGCGAATCTACTCCAAATTCCTGCGGACGATGGCGAACCGCCGTATAAGCTTTCATTGGCGGCAATTCTGGTCGTCTTAAAAACCAGTTTTCTGAGGCATCAGAGCCGTAATTAAACCCCACTATTACCACATACTCTTCCTTGGGCTTATAGGTATCAATCACATTAAACAACTGTGCATATTCGATCGGCTGTTGTTTCGCCGCTTGCGAGAGCATCATCATCTTCCAGGGTTCACTTCTTTGCGCCACATAATGAACCTTACTCCCGATCGCAGATGGACTTTCTGTGATTGAAAAGTCGTTGCCATCGGAATGCTGGATATTCACGACTTTGTGAAGATACAGATAACCCCGACCAGAGTGCTGATAGAACTTCCACGCCTGGGCGCTAAACAGAACTTCACATTCATCAATGATGTTTCTTGCGATTTCGACTCTTAGTTCACGTTCAGGTGTCATGTTAATTGACCCATGCAATTGTCAGGCTTCTTGCCCTCATTTATCATGGTAACAAAAGAAAAATAGACTATTTTGGCTCCTTTTGAAAACCGTGCTGGTGAAATAGTAATTACCTGCTGCCAATGGGCTTGTGCTGCCTGATGATTTTGATCGTTTGCCAGTTCGAGTATTAGAAGATAGCTGGTATCGAGAAAAATCTTACAGGTTGGCATAGAGATAGCGATCGTGATGGATTGAAGCGTCTTCAATTAAATCGGTAATCGGCTCTTTGCCTAATTGCAGGATCGGATCGCCCTCAACAATTGGCAAAATAAAAAGGATTCCCTGTTAGCTGCGAATTTCCACTTCTTGAACGACTTTTAAAAGTTGCTTGGGAATTAGCACTTCTTGCTCAGTTACAGTGATTATCATCAGTTTATCCTTCCAACTTGTTTGCTCATTCTATCTGATTCATCCCCTCTTCACCCATCACTTTATCACCCTTCCATTCCTGCACAAACCCTAAAACTTCCACGAAATCGTTCCTTGCACCGTGAACGGATCGCCATAAAAAACATTTACCCTGCGATCAGCAGATTCAAAATAGTCAACGTCAAACAAATTCTTGAAATTAAGCGCTGCCGTCTGCACGGCGGGGGTTGCCGTGCCAACACGGCTATAAAGCTCCTGCTCTACTGAGCGAATCAGGTGTTGCAGTGCTACAGGCAGTTGTCCGTCTGCATCACCCACAAACGATCGCAAAACATCTGCCCGCATCCAAACCACTACCTCCAAATAAGGCTGGCACTCCAAAAAATCCACTAGGTTTTTGGGAGACAACCCACTGCCATAGATGCCGTATTGTCCTGCCCCATTGGTATAGTAGCGATCCTGATAGTCTCCGCAGAAATGATCGCGATCCTGATAGTCTCTAGAGAAGTGAAAATGATACTCTACTCCGCCTGCTTTTCCTTCAGGGTAATCCGTTTGAAAGCGATCGCACATTCGGATATTGCCGAGCGATATTTTCAACCCATCCCGCAGCTGAATATTACGCCAGTAGCCTTGGGCAAAGAACGGCGGACACTGTGTTATGACATCTAAAGCATCACCTGGGTCTGGATGTTTCGTCGGTTCAACCTCATTGAACAGGTCATTCATGGCTTCTGGCGAAATAGTCATAGTCATGATGATGATGGGTCTTATCAGGTAAATTCCTAATCCTACCTGCTAAACGATTAGCTTAGATGAGAAAATTTGCATCTCTACATAATCGCCTGACCGAGGTGCGAAGCACAAGTGCGTTCCTGCTTCTCCTGTAGGAGAGGCTACGCGTAGCTTGCTTCCTCTACGAAGTAGTACGGGTTGCCGCAGGCATCGCCTAATTCCCTACCACTTCACCTCAGTTGCCACGTTGACCTCTGGTTGAGTGGGCACTTTCACCCGACGGCGATACCACCACATTACAACACCTGTCACCATCAGCACGGTAGGAGCCAGGCCCACAAACACATACAAAACCTGCGTCAGCCGTCCACCGAAGGTGCCAAAATGCACAGAGCCAAACTGATTCAAAATGGCTTCGGCACGGGAGGGTTTAACACCATCATTAATCTGAATCACCTTGCCTGTGAATTGATCGAGATAGACTTGCGTTCTCCCATATTGACCTGTTTCCTGAGCCTGCTTTTTGCCCACCTGAAATGGTTCTTCCTGTTTATTAGCAAAAGAAACGTAGGTAGTAGTAGCATTGGGAACAGCGGCATCGGCTCGTTGTAGCAGGTCTTTGATCGCCAAGGGTTGCTGAAGAGAAATCTGTTTAGAAACTGGCTCTGCGGGTTTTGGTGTCAGGGTGGCGGCATAAATGATATCAGTCACCTTTGCTTGAGGAATATTCCAGGCAAAACCGGTGAAGCCAATGAAGGCAAGAAAGACGGCGGTGATGATACCTGCTACTTTGTGAATATCAAAATTCGTGCGTTTGATATGAGCCTTCTGCCATTTGATTTTGAATCCAGCAATCAATTTGCGCCAACCAGGCCAGAGAATGATACCCGTGATGCTAAGGATCAGAGTTAGAAGGGCAACAATACCCATGATCCATTCGCCTATATCGCCTGCTAAGAGGTTGTAATGCAGGCTATAAATGCTGCCGATCCAACTGGTTTCCCACTGGCGAGCGCCCATTACCTGCCCCGTGTATGGGTTCACAAACACATACCAAACGCGATCGGCCACATCATTCAACCACACCTGGTAAGGCTGATCGGCGTGTTCTGGCAAGCTGACGCCGCCGAGAGTCAAGTTTTTGGAGGCGTAGGCGGTTTTCACGGTATCTGCGATCGCGTGAATTGAAACTCGCTCTTTAGCGGGGATGATGCGACCAAACCGTTGTGCTAGAACAATGCGATCAATTTCATGCCAGAAAACCAGCACACTGCCCGTCAATCCAGCGATGCAGAGTAGAGTGCCACCGATTAAACCGAGCCAGCGATGCAGGTGAAATGCAGTATTGCGAATCGTTCTTGCATTCATGATAGACCTTTCTCAAAAACTTAATCCTGTGCCCTTGTCACAGAGCTAGCAAACCAGATTACGATATTTTAAAGCTAAATGAGAATTAATTCTATCAGAACTTACGCATTGTCAACAACTCAATCCTGTGCCCTTGTGACGGAGCAGCAAAACAGATGGCGATATTTTAAAGCTAAATTAAGAATTAATTCTTTCAGAACTTACACATTGACACAGATGTGGGGATGTGCAAACAAATTCTGGAAGTTTAGTTATGCTTTCCAGTTTTTCTGGCAACAACAGAAGATAGTTTAATAAATTCAGTAGATCGAAAACTTTTGTAAGTTCACGAAATAATCAGGGTTTGGGCCGACGTTTTGGGGCTGAAGATCGCGATCGCTTACACTCCACTCTTAACCCACTAACAACGCTCGTTCCTCAAAAACCAGACTCTAAAAGGATTGCGGCAAATTGTGTTTATCAACTCGAATGAACGATTGGTAAGGGTTTTAAAAAAGTTTTCGAGCTACTGACTTTGGGTCAGGTTACTAGAGTATGCTTTACTCATCGCTCTCAATGGTGCTGTATATACGTATCTACAGCTTATGCCCTGAGAGCTTTTTTACTTAACTGGAAACTTTTAAAACAACCTCTTAAAATCTACGTTATTTTACTGATTACAACATCTTTTTATTTGTGAAATACTTTGCACAGAAGAGACGGTATTTTGATTATACTTCTCCACCCAGTTCAATTGATTAGGATCAACAGGTAGAAATTTATGACAAAGGTTAAACAAAAGGTATATCTCATCACTGAGCAACAACGTGACGCATTGTTGAACTACCTTCTCAATCGTCCATACCGTGAAGTTGCATCTGGAGTTCAGTTTTTGACAAATGCACCGACTACTGTTGTCAACGTGGACGTTCCTGAGGAAGAATCGACAAGTCTATCTGTTGAACAGCCATATAAAACAGATAGGGAACAGGAACTTAAAGTTGAAACAGTTCCCTCTTACACAGAAGAATTAGCTCTGTTTAGTCATACCTGATATTAACCGTTAATTAGACTAACTAGAGGACACGCAGTGCTAAAAAAATTAACCTGGGTGTCCATCAAAGTTAGTACTACAAAAATCTCTCATTGGAGAAGGCAAGAGATTCGATTTGCAAGGGGATTCAAACCGAGAGCGAAGTTATCATGTCGATAATATTAGTATATCTCAATAAACTCTTAACCAATGTCATTAAGGTTTGTCTATTGATAAAGATTTCAGCATAGGTGTAGCCCATCGTATACATCGCCTTGAGCCTTGAAAGCTAAACCAAAAGAGAAATGCTTATTTTTTCGTTGGTTCTTAATGTTGGTTGCGATCAAGAGTAATTTAGATATGTTTGCCTTGGATTCAAACCCCTCCTAAATGGGAGCTACCAAATTTTCTTGTTTTGTCGGGGCAGGGCGAACGCACCAGATTCCTGAAACCCTTGCTGGATAAGAATATTGACGAAAAATTAGGCAAATTACAAAACACCGAAACCCTTGCTATTAAAGGATTCTTATACTTTAGATGCGAACTCGATATTGGAGATGCCCTGACAAATTTAGGGAGAACTACACCGACATCCGCCCGTGAAATTGTCTTTATTGATGCAGGAGTAGAGAACTCTCAGCAAATTTTGTCCGGGGTAAATCCTTTGGCAGAGGTGATTTATCTTAAGAGCAATGAGAATGGAGTAGAGCAGATTAGTCGGGTACTGAGAGAACGGCAGAATATTGCTACTATTCATATCGTTTCTCATGGTGATGAAGCAAAGTTACAACTTGGTACAACATCGTTAAGTAGCCAGAATTTAAAGCAGTACGCCAAGCAAATTCGGGGATGGGGAGATGCTCTGACTGATACAGCTGATATTTTAGTCTACGGATGTGATGTTGCTGCTGGGAATGATGGGAAAAAGTTTGTCACCCAACTAAGTCGGTTAACAGGAGCCGATGTTGCTGCTTCAGATAATTTGACTGGAGCATCAAATCTTGGTGGGGATTGGGAACTAGAATATACGACTGGTTCTATTGAAGCTACCACCTTAACAAGTGACTATCACCAGGTGCTATTCACTCCTACAACGATTCAGGAACTCTACAATGCTTGGCGTTCCAATACACTTCCTGATTTAAGTTCAATTCAACTAAAACTAGATAGCAATTCCGTACTCAATGGCACTGTTACAATTGCTTCCAACGACTCTAATTTACTGAAGTTAACTGGAACTAATCTCAGTTCATCTATTGGTACAGGACTTAGCACAGCGAATAGCAGTGATGACAAGGGTTTCAACTTTACCAATGCCACACTAAATTTAAGTCTCAACGCAGATTCTACCTACACATATTCTTTATCAGGGCAAGCTGCACTAAATAACTTTGCCGAACTGACCTTATCTGCGGATAATATTACAGCTACTGGTACGCAAGACGGTACAACAGTTAACCTAACCAACTTCCAACTTGACGTTGGCAATGTTACTCGCTTGAGCGGTAGCACTCTTGCTTATAATGCACAGAATGAACAGTTAAACTTCGCTGCAACTAATACATCAGCTTTCATTGGTCACGGTGCAAACACACTTGACACCAATGACAACACAGGACTAACTATTTCTAATGCGACCTTCAATCTCTCTGCTACTTCTGGTCAAGGCTATACCTATGAAGTCAGCAGTGGTCTTGTATCCCTAACCGGGAGTTCAACACTTTCCTTCTCTGCGACCGATGTCACTGCAACAGGTAACGCTTCTAACACCACAGTGACGCTAAATAACTATGCTTTAAAGGTAGATGATGTTGCTAGTGTGAGTGGCACAACACTAGAGTTTAGTGCTAAACAAGGCGCTAATGGACTAAGCCTGACACTTGCAGGTGAAAATGTAAATGGCTTTATCGGTTATGGTGCTGCCACCAATGATACTGCTGATGATGTTGGAGTCGCAGTTAGTGATGTCGGCTTTTCACTCACACTCAATTCTGACAAAACCTTTAGTTACAAACTCAATCGCACTACTACCAGCAACCTGGAATTCCGTAATTTACCACCAGCAGTCATGGCAATTGCTGGCGGCGCTGGCGCATTATTATGGGCAGCCAGTGGTGGTAACGACGAACAAACCTTTACCTTCGATGATGTCAATCTAACCCTGGCAGACAATGCCCGTCTGAGTGGTGACTTCAAACTTCAGGTCAGCAAAGGTGCTAATGGACTAAGCCTGACACTTGCAGGTGAAAATGTAAATGGCTTTATCGGTTATGGTGCTGCCACCAATGATACTGCTGATGATGTTGGAGTCGCAGTTAGTGATGTCGGCTTTTCACTCACACTCAATTCTGACAAAACCTTTAGTTACAAACTCAATCGCACTACTACCAGCAACCTGGAATTCCGTAATTTACCACCAGCAGTCATGGCAATTGCTGGCGGCGCTGGCGCATTATTATGGGCAGCCAGTGGTGGTAACGACGAACAAACCTTTACCTTCGATGATGTCAATCTAACCCTGGCAGACAATGCCCGTCTGAGTGGTGACTTCAAACTTCAGGTCAGCAAAGGTGCTAATGGACTAAGCCTGACACTTGCAGGTGAAAATGTAAATGGCTTTATCGGTTATGGTGCTGCCACAAATGATACTGCTGATGATGTTGGAGTCGCAGTTAGTGATACTGATTTCGACTTACTTTTAAAATCTGACAAGACTTACAGCTATAAGCTCGATAACGCTAGCGCCGGCTTGGTGGGTGTGACTGGACTGACGTTATCAGCTAAGAACATTTCCGCCACTGGGGATGAAACCAGCACGTCAGTTACCATTGGACAGTTTGACTTTGTGGCGGGTAGTGCAGCCAGTCTTAGTGGTAGCGCCCTCACCTTTAAGAAAGATGCCACTAACATCAGCTTCAGTGGTAGCAATATTAGCGCCCTAGTCGGCAACGGTGCAGATACTCCTGATAACGGAAAAGACGACATCGGCGTGAAACTGAGCAACGCCAACTTTAGCTTGACTGTCAACACGGACAATACTTACAACTACACCATCGACAACGCCCAGGTTGCCTTAATCGGCATTGATCTATTTAAGTTCTCTGGGACAGCAAGTGGAAAAGGCGATCGCAATAATTTTAGCCTCCAATTAAATGAACTGAATCTGTCGATTTCCGATTATGCAAGCCTCACTGGTAACTTCAGCTTTAAAGTTAGCTCTACAGATGGTACTCAAATCATTGAGTTGGGTAGTGTCAACGCGTCTGCCTTTGTTGGCATCGGTGCTAGCACCCCAACTGAAGCCGATGATGTCCGTTTAAAACTGAGTAATGTCAACAGCACAGTACAAATTAGAAAGTCACCTCAAGGTCAAAGTGCCTATGCTTACTCGATGTCTGGGGATGTGGCTTTAGATGGCATCAACGGTTTGAGCCTTGGCGGTCATGTCTCTGCTCAGATGAACAAGACTGGTGTTAACGTCATCTTGGGTGGCGTCATGATCGCTACAGGAGTTAACCAAGTTAGTGGTACAGGCTTAAACCTCAGTATTGCCGACCTCACCACCCTCACAGGTGATCTTACCTTTAACATCCGCGAGTCGGATGGAGCAATGCTAGCGGCTGGTAAGAACTTGTCTGCGACTGTAAATCTTGCGGATGGACTGTCGGGTAGTTTGAGTGATGGTACTTTGGGACTGGTCATGTACGGTGGCGGACTCTATGCCCTCCAGGGAAGCGGTAAAGCTAACTTGGCACTAGGAGCTGATTTACAATTTACTGGCGATTTAGGTATAGAAGTTAACCGCACTGGTAAAGTCGTTGATGAAAAGATTCAAATCGGCAACCAAACTGTAGCAGTTAACTTTGTTAGCGCCAGCAATATCACGCGCTTCAATGCCTCGAACTTAGATATGATACTAACTCAGAGTATTAAAGATGCTCTGATTAGCGGTGCCGATAAGTTAATCGACCTGAAAGCTAGCTTAGTACCTAAATACGAAAAAGATGGCACACTCATTTCTGAAAGCTTGTTATCTAAATCACTGCCAGGTACTAATGCCACCATTGATAGTATTTTGGGTATTAGCACTTATCTCTCTCTTGGAGATTCGATAAAGGGTTATATTTCGCCTACCACTGTTAACCAAACCACTCCACAAACCCTACAAGGGTTAATCAAACAACTACGAAATGTTTGGTTACCGACTCTACCAATCGCTAAAGGGCTTGATTTTGTTATCGGTCAAAGTGGCTTCTCGTTGTCTTATGCAAGCGATAGCGAATTCAAACGTAATATCGGTTTATCACTCGACCAAGAAGCGAATCTATTTGGTCTGGAATTGGAAGGTCAAGCAAATATTGAGTTTGGCGTTAAATTAGGTATCGATTTTGACCTGAGCTTCGACTGGAAGACATTTACTTCTAAATTTGACCTCAATAAGCTTTCCTTTAAGGCGACTGCTGAAGCAAAAGATATAGTTCTGGGTGGTTACTTTGGGCCGGTTGGTTTAAGCATCGGTTCCAATGAAATTGGTAAAGAGAAAGGTACGGCAACCTTAAGCCTTGGTGGTGGCATCTCCTATGTAAATAGCGAGTTTAAAGTCACCACCAACGACAACCGCATTGATGTTGTCCTCCCCGTATACGCAACTTTAGCAGGTAACGATTTATCAGGTGGAGCAGCACCAGCCAAGGCATATCTAGAAGGTCAATTATTTGGCGGTACGGGCGTTAAATTCCGTCACGAGAACTTTGATAAACTGCTGAATTTCCGTAACTTCGGCATTGGCGATGTGCTGGTGATGTTCAAGGATTTGGTGGGCTGGGCGCAGCAGTACCGTGAATATGACATCATGCAAACGGAAATTCCGTTTGTGGATCTCTCGCTTGGCAGTGTTCTTGACTTTGCAACTGCTATCAACGATAAAGTTCTTTCAAAGATTGATTTTTATCGCCCACGGGTTGATTTGATGTCCGGTATAGGCGCTAGCATAACTGGCGGTAAGCTGACGGCATCAGGTGCGAACTTTGGTAGCAATTTAGCAGGGAAGTTTGTAACGATTAATGACGCCTCTTACCAAGTTAAGTCAGTAGAAAATAACACGACTCTTGTTATTGATGCTGCTAGCGATATTAGTATTGCCAGCAAAGATTTTGTTGTCCATGAGAAACGTCAACTTCTACGTACATACCAGGAATTGATAGTAGCGATTAATAATTCTGGTATCCTGCCGTTGAGTGTGCCCTTAAGCTATGACCCGATCAAGAATGAGCTTGTAATACCCTTTAGCTTCCGCAAAGACTTACCAGTGCTGAACGACCAGCAGCTAAACTTGGGACTTGATTTAGGTGGTGTTGCATCGCTTTCCACCAATGCCAAGACCTCAATTAACGCTGGTGTTGATGGACGCATGGATTTTGTCATCAACTTTGGCAATACTCCTGGAAGTAAAGGTGTCAATTTATATATCGACAATGTTGAACTTAATGGTAGAGCCAGCCTAGAAGTCAAAGATTTGGAAGTAGCGGCGAAATTAGGTTTTGTGGGCTTAAAAGCAGGCGGAATTGGTACAGATTCTGGGGTAAGGATGGCAGCTACTGTCTCAACCGGGCTAGACCGTGACCCGAATACAGTTACTCCAGGCGATCGCCGTTTTAGCTTTAGTGACCTGATGAGTGGCGACCTCCTCAAATCCTTCTACTTCAAGTTGGACGGTGATGCCCAAGCGAAACTCAAGGGTCTCAAGGTAAATGGTGGTTTTGGTGATATCTCCATCGCGCCAAACGCGGAACTGTCGCTTTACGTACCGACACTTACTAAGTTCAAGAGTGGTGTCCAAACTGTAAACCAGCCAGTTACTCAAGCATTCGATCTCAACGCTGCGATCGCCAGTGGTAAGGTCAAAAACGAAGGCATTATTGTAGTAATGCCCGATGTATCTGATCTACTCAGCCTCAAGAACCTAAATTTTGAGACGGTTATCAAAGGTGTGCGGGCTGGTATCGACTTTATGAGCGATTCTCTTGCGAATGAGTCATTCTACAGTACACCAATTCCAGTTATTAATCGCTCGTTAAGCGAAACCTTTACTTTCCTCGATAGTCTAGCTGCCAAACTAGAAATCGCAGCGAAAAATTCTGCTGGTTTGGTTCAGGAAGTTGAAAATACTATCGAGTCTGCCCTCGGTATTAGCGATGACAACACCTTAGCTGCTGACCAGCAAAAATTCTCCCTCTCCCTCAGCAATGGTGCTTTAAATATCCACTTCAATTGGGAAGCACTATTCTCTGATAAATTCGACTTCAACCTTGATTTAGACACCTTTAAGCAGCTATCAGGTAGTGCTGGTGCGGCGGCACTCGATGCGATTGATGCCCTTGCAGACCTCAAGGGTGGTGGTAAGCTAACCCTAGAAGCGACCGCTAAACTCAACTTTGATATTGGCGTTGACCTTGACAGTATCCTCAAACTCAAACCCAAGATTTTCCTACGGGATTATAACGCCCAAACAGGCAAAGGCACTTATGCCCAAATTGGTGCCCGTCTTGTTGGTACTGGACTTGATTTAGACTTCAAGGCAGGCCCAATCAACATTGGCATTAATAACGGTACTGTTGTACTTGATGCTGATGGGAAAGCTGATACCAAGGATTACGCAGGTCTTTTAGTTGCAATTGACCAAAAAGCAGGTACCTTAACTGACGACGGATTATTCTACATCGGTCAGGAATCCTTTAAGGACAACTTACAAGTCAAACTTCAGGGCGGCTTTGATATCAACTTACCAGTACGGATAGAAATAGCTGGACTTGATTCCAAACTCAGCCCAATCCAAGTTAAAACCAACCCCGTCTACGGCGACCAAGGTTTGACACAACTTTTCAAACATCTGGCGAAGTCTGCTGATAAGGGACAGCAAGATCCCCTCATCATGAGCTTCCCAGACATTCGTGGCGAGTTTGAAAAACTGGGCGGTAAATTCTCACTCCTTGGTTTAATTAACGACCCATCGTTTATTCTCGATAGCGTCGATACAGCCGTGGGAACCCTAGAGGATGTCCTCAGTTCAAACCTCGCTCAGGATATCCCGTTGATTGGCGATAAATTAGGTGACGCAGCTTCGTTCCTACGGGATATGCGCCTGGGTATTTTGGGCGATTTACGTAGAAAATTGAGCGGCAATGGTAAGGCGATCGAATTTATCCGTGAAACCCTGTACAACATCCTTGGCCCTGATAAACTCAATATCCTACTCGACACCAACAAGGACAACCGCATTTCTGTCGATGATGTCATGGTGGGTTGGTATGACAAGCTCGGCAACTTGATGCAAAACTGGATGGTCGGCGGCGCCCTACCAACTGGGGCAGATGCAATCCAATTTGATATGGATTTGGGTGGAAATCTAGTCGGTACAGGTATGAACTTACCGCTCGATTTCAGTATTCCTGGCTTTAGTCTTGATATAAATGGTGGTTTTGCGCTCGATATTGGCTGGAAATTTGACTTTGGCTTTGGCTTTAGCCTCCAAGACAGTTTTTATCTTGCCACCAACAAAGATGGTAGTAAGCCTGAACTTGAAGTTGGTATCAAAGCTTACTTAGACGGTAGCCCTAACGATCCCAAGGTGATAACTCCTTTCAGCGGAGAAGGTAACTTGTTGTTCTTCAAAGCGAAAATGAAGGACAACAACCCAGGTGGTAAAGCTAGCGGTATATATGGTGGACTATCGCTCGACCTCAAAGGTGACAGTCGCGGTCGCATGGCGCTAGGACGTATTCTCTCCGGTCGCACCAAAGACCTATTTGGTGTAAGTTTTGGAGTCGATACCAAGTTAGATATCGGCATGACCCTAGAAATAGATGGTGCGAAGGGACTGCCCAAAATAGGTGCTGACCTAGTATTTAATTGGAGTTGGCAACTGGGCCAAAAGATGATGGCTCCCAGTTTCGGTCTGCGCGATATGCGGATTGACATGGGCAGTTTCGTTAGTGACTTCTTGACACCTATCGCTGAGAAAGTCCGCGATGCCCTCCAGCCAATGAAGCCACTCATTGATGTCCTTGATAAGAAAATAGATGGTTTAGATAAGATTATTCCTGATGACCCCACCCTGAAAGGATTAGTCAACAAAATTATGGTGCTGAAGGGTCGCAAGCCTATTGATTGGAGCTTCATCACCGAAGCCAAGCAAATGCTTGGGTTGGTAGATCAAATAGCTAGTTTAAAAACAGGTGAATGGCTGCCCTTGGGTAGCATCATGGGACTGGGTACCAACAAAGTGGAAACTGTAGCCGCGACGAATGTTCCCCAATCCACCGAAGTTGACAAATTTCTCGCAGCAAATACCCGTCAGGCTGGCTCTGTAAACTCTAGTTCTGGTACCAGCAAGACACCACGCTCTGGCTTCCGAATTATGGAGTATATCAAGGATATCTCCAATTGGAAGAATATTTTAACCGGGGAAAGCGCAACACTATTTACCTACGAGCTACCTTTATTAGAGTTTAGCGCCGACTTTGATGCACTTTTAGCAGTGATTCCCTTAGCACCCACTCCAGCTACAGTTAATATTTCTGCAAAAGGCAGCTTTAGTGCCAAGGCTGATTTAGGCTTTGGTTACGATACCTCCGGTATTCAAAAAGCAATTAAATCCAAAAACCCGCTCGATGCTTTTGATGGCTTCTTCCTCACAGACTTTACTATCCCCACGCAGAAGGGTGTGAAGCCACAAGAAAAGGATGAGTTCACTGTTGAGGCTTACTTAGGTTTAGAAGCGGCTCTGGCACTAGGCATTATTGAGGCAGGTGTCGGTGGCGGTATTAAGGTGAAGATGGGTGTTGATTTACAGGACATCTCCAAACCCACCCTAACTAAGGATGAGTTAGGGTTTGTGACAAATCAAACCTGGCAGAGCGATGGCAAGATTCATCCTTCGGAAATTGCCACAATGTTCAGCTATGACCCCAATAATGATGGTCAAGCTGGGGGTATTAAGAACTTGGCAAATGTCAAGACCGAGGTAAACTTGTTGATCAATGCCTTTGTAGACCTAAATCTATTTGTCAGCAAGACCCGGATATTAGACATTAACTTGATTGACGCTAATTTGCTCACCCTAGAGTATAAGGCACCTAATGTACAGCCTTACTTAGGAAAAGTCGAAAATGGTGTGTTGTACCTCAATAGTGGTAGCCGCTCCAGCTTCCGTAAATATGGCGACATTACAGATAGAAGTGAAACTTTTACCCTATACGGTCAAGGCAATAAAGTTAGTGTTGAATTCGAGGATTACTATCAAACCTTTGAAGGTGTTACTAAAGTTGTTGCTGATGGTGGCGCAGGTGATGATACCTTCGATGCATCTCGCTTGTTTGACATTGGCGTTGAGT
The DNA here is from genome assembly GCF_964247315.1 of uncultured Nostoc sp. Lineage (GTDB taxonomy): Bacteria > Cyanobacteriota > Cyanobacteriia > Cyanobacteriales > Nostocaceae > Nostoc. Next base: position 41,612 of record NZ_CAXTTT010000041.1, on the reverse strand, counting down.
TTACTGGTGGTGCAGGCAAAGACAAACTGATACTCGGTACAGGCGGTGGTATCGCCGACGGTGGCGATGGTGATGATGTGCTTGATGCATCGGTTTCATGGCTTCTTGACACTAAAGATACTCGTTATACAAACTACCGCAACACCTTCAAGGGTGCAACGTTGATAGGTGGCGCCGGCAGGGATAAATTAATCGGCAGTATTGCTAACGATGTGCTGCGTGGTGGCATTGGCATTGATAATCTCTCCGGAGGCGGAGGCAATGATATTTACCTATTTGAGGATGACTTTGGACTTGATAGGATCAACGACAGTGAAGGTAATAATACCTTAGACTTCTCGCTTGCAACTAAACAACTCAATGCCACTGTCAATGCCCGTGGCTTTGCTGTCACTCAAGGTGAAGGAAACGAAATTAAGGGTAATTTGACCTTCAATCGCCTGGTTATGGGCGGTGGTAATGACCTAGTAAACATTACAGACTTTGGCGATCGCACTATCTTCATTGACGACAAAGGCGGTAACGATACCTACTTCGTGCGCTTGGGTCGGGCCACTGGTTCCGGTGCTGATGGCATCATTAATCTCAACGACACCGTAGGAGATTTTGATGAAGTAATCGCCGAACAAATGATGAAAGATGCGATCGCTCTCAACCAGAACCAGCTTCGCAACGGTCGTGAAATTCTCAACTATACCAGTGGCTTAGACCGCCTCACCCTCATCGGTCGAGCAGGTAAGGTAGAAGGCATCAATATTCTCGATTTTGGTAGCAATGTCACCTTGAACAACACCGACAACAATGGTGTCTCTCGCAACGGCACCACCGATGTTAGAGTCGTTGCTTCTCAAGCTAGCTTCCAAAGTCAGATTAACGCCGATGCGATTATCGTTGAAACCCTCAACAATATCACTGTCAGCAAGACCCTCAATGCAGTACAAAATGGTTACGTAGATTTACGCACCTACGGTGATAAGTCAAATATTCTTCTTGAGTCTAATATCAAGGTTTCCACAGGCGATAGCGAAGACGGTAAAGGCAGCGGTTGGGTACGGTTGATAGCTGCCGATGGTGCGATTATTAATTCCAATGCCTCCAGCATTATTGGTAGCGATAGTCACTTAATATTGAAAGCGAAAAATGGCATTGGCAGCGACAAAGCCGCTCTATTAACAGAGGTCGGAACATTAACTGCTGCAACATCACTCCACGGAACAGGCAACATTGTAATTGAAGAAGCCGATAGCCTGAAACTAACCAATTTAGAGAAGACAGCAACGGTTGTTAACGCCGGATTAACAATTCCTCAAGTTAGCGTTACACCTACTTGGATGCAGAACAACCAATGGGTAACACAGCTAAGTAACGACTGGCGCAGTTTGATTACAGATGGTAATGAACAGTATGCGATCGCCAATGGTAGCGGTAACGCATATATCACCCTCCTAGCTCAAGATTCTCTCCTGACATTACTCAGTGGCAGCATTACCGGACGCAAAGCTGGGGCAAATATTGTCCTGAGTGCCGATGATATCAACTTCCGCACCGGAGCCAATCAAGTCAACGGTATTGGTAATCTCACCTTACAAGCCAATCAACTGGCTTGGACATACAGCCTCGGTGCAGCCGCCGAAAATTCCGCTGGTGCTGATCTCAATGATGTTGGTATTAATAATCCCAATGTTATGGAGTTATCTAGTTTAGACTTGGCGGCGATCGCTGGCGACTTTGACACCGTAACCATCGGTCGTACCAATACTGGGAACAAGATGACCATCGGGGATGTAATGTATGGTACTACAGGCAAGATGGTAGCCACACCTCGCAATCCACAAGCCTATCAGCCAGAATTCCGCAACACCACTATTCTCAAAACAGATCATCTTGATGTTAGAGGCGATGTCCGTGCACCAGGTGAAATTCTGACCATTGAAGCTCGCACAGCCCAAATTAATAAGCAAAATATCCACAACCCCAATGGTAAACCTGATTCTGGTATCACCGCTGGTAATTTGGTAATGAACCTGACTGAGCAAATGGTAGTCAGTGGTTGGTTACGCGGTACTCAAAATGTCACCATCAACATTCAGGGTAGTACAGGTACTAATACCCTAGTCACCTACGAAGACGGTATTAATAGCCTAAAAACAGATATCGGTAGTGATATTACAGTCCTCCAAAGCGGTAGTTTAGCCAAAATTAAAACTAGTGGTAGCATCAAAATAGCTGGTTTAGTCGAAGCCAAAGGGGTTAATTCTGGTATTGATATCTGGGCTGATACCATGACCCAGGTCATGGAAGGTGGTGTGATAGCCGCTCGTGAAGATTACGGTAATATCAAGGTTTCTGCTGGTGAAGTGGTGATTATTGAGAGTGGAGGTGCAGTCACCGCAGGCGCTCGTTTTGATGATATTAACGGTAAACCCACTGCCGTGAAGACGGGCGAAGGTGCAGACGCAACGATTATCTCGCCGCATGAATTAGTAATTAAAGGCACTGTCACCACCAGCGACCAGATGAAACTCAGTGCTGGTAGTCCCTTAAATCACTACAAAAATGACTACTTCAGTAAGTTACCTAAAGATGGTAAGGGTAAAGATCACTATCTAACTGCCATTGGTGAAGATCAATTCGGTATGCTGATCACTGGTACATTAACCAGTCTGGCTGATGACACCACCTTGAAATTAGTTGCTAGTGATGACATCATTATCCGGGGTAACATCGACGTTCTCGGTCATAATTCTGACCTGAAGATTAGTACACCAACTTGGGTTTACTTAGAAACTTTCCTCAATGTTCAAGATAACATCACCATCGAAGGTGGTTTTGATGCCGATGGTAAGAGTACTAATGGCGCAAACACCGAAGGTTCTAGTGTTTATGTTCACGGTACAGCCAGAATTAACACCAAGCAAGCGGGTAGCAGCATCAATATTCGCGGAGCGCAAGATGTTGACATCTTAGGTGCAGTAGTTGCCGGTGGTACGATTGGCGCAACTGGCGTAACTTGGGCTGGTAACGACTCTACAGTGACTGTTACCGCAGGTCAACAAATCTTCTTAGATACTGGTCTACTTGCGTCAAAGTCTGTAACCATGAATGGTGGTATTGCTGGCGCTGATGATAATGGTATTGGCTTACTGGTGACAACTGCGGGTGGTGCAACCGCGATGGGCTTAACTTCCGATGGTTCTGGTGCTTTAATCGCCATGAAAAATGCCGGAAACATGGAAATGATGGGTACTTTAGTATCCGGTGGTAAGTTAGTCCAAGTCTTTGATAATAACGGTAATCTGCTCTCACAAACCATTGACTGGTCTGGTAACTACGGTGAAATTAACATTCAATCTGCTGGTCAAGCCTTTATTGGTGGTCATACCGTTAATAAACAAGGTGAACCGATTGAAACTGGTGGTTACTTATTCGCCAATGACCTCATTAAAGTCACAGGCGGCGCACACAGTTCTGGTACAGGTGCATACATTCAAGCAGCCAGTGAATTAGTTACCCATGCTGCTAATAGTTCCATTGAAATTAACGCCGCCCAAGATGCAGATGTTCAAGGTTTATTAGTACCAGGTGGCGAAGTTACCACAGTTCGAGATAGCAAAGGCTCTTACATGGGTCGCTATGTCAGCGACTTTGGTGGCGAATCAACTATCAAAATTACCGCAGAAAATCAAGTCAGAATTGGTCAAACCTTGCGTGCAGGTAAACGAATTGATTTGATTGGTGGTATTGATCCTGTAGAGCCAGGAGTAAACCACTCCGGTAAAGGGATGGTGCTTTATGGCTCAACGCAGATTTCAACTTGGGGCAAAGATAGCCAAATCAACCTCAACGCCCCCGGAAGAATTGACATCCTTGCACCTGCACACACCAATGAAATTGAAGCCGCAGGTTTCTACGAATTCGCAACTGGTGTACTCAGTCAAGATGTCACCTTAAAATTACGCCTTGATAAAGTTGGCTATAAAATTGAAGCCACTGTTACCCTCCCTGCTAGTGCTACTGCTAATAACACTCAAGTAGGTAACTTAGTTGCAGACTTAAATGATGCCATTAAAAACGCAACTTGGAAGGTTGTAAGCTCCCAAGATACTACCACCCGTCCAATTGGTAGCACCTACAATGGTTTTGACGAATTTGACATGAGCGTGGAAATTCGGGAAGGTCGCTTAATGTTGACCAGTTCCTACGAAATTACTTTCCTGAAAAATGGCTCAACTAACGCTAATAAGTTAGGTTTCACCAACCTGACCACTGACTTAACCTCAACCTTGCCTTACACTATCAAGGCTGATAAAGTCGGCTCAGTTGTCACTATTGGTTCTCCAAATGGGCCAAATGGCAAGTTATATATTGCTGGTAAGATACTGGGTTACAAAGCAATCAACCTTAACAGTGGTAAATCTCCCGATGGTATTGATATTGACCTCGATGGGACTGGGTTACTAGAAACTCGTGATGGTTCGATTCAAATGAATGTGGGAACCTACGGCATAGTCAAAGGGGATATTATCGCTGGCGGTGCAGGTTCTGACATTATCCTCACTGCCGAAAATACCCTTGAGTTACACGGTAGCCTCACTGCTAATGATGAAGTGCGCTTAAGTGCTGGTGCAAATATAGTAGCAGGTAAAACCAGTATTCACACCTTCGGCACCAGTAAAATTAATGGACGTTTAGTTAATATTGCTGGTTTAAATGATGTCATCATAGACAGCACCATTGGCGAAGGTAGCGTTGGTATGACCAACCTTAATATTGCTGCTACCTACGGAAATTTAACCCTTGCACGCACCTCTGGACGAATTATTACCGATGCAGATGTGACGATGACAGGTAAGAACGTCAGCATTGAGGGCGTACTTCGCAATACCGCAGGTGATGCTAATGCGAATACCACTGAAATCTTAATTGCAGCTACCAACAACGCTACCTTAATGACTGACATCATCAGCCAAGGTACAGTCAAGATTGCAGCGGGTAATAACATTGAGGCTTATAACGGTCAAATTCTGGTACAAGGTACAGGAGAAGTCCTCAATATTAGCCAAACTAATGCCAACGGTAACATTAAGTTCGGTCGCACTATCTTAGTTGATGGGCAATATCAGCAACAAGGCTTAGATTTAGCGAGTGTTAGCAACGTCACCATTAACGGTACGGGTACTGTTAATATTGGCTCCGGTGTCCGCGTCATGAGCAGTGCCGATAACAGCACGGTTAACGTTACTGGTGATGTAATTAATGTAACTGGTTCACTGTTGGCTGGTGCTGCACTTAACAACAACACCGTAACTTGGACAGGTAAAACCGCTACAGTTAACCTTAGCGCGACAGATGTTGTCACCTTCGGTGGTGCTGGTGTAGAGAACGGTAAAATGGTAACTCGTGGTGGTTCCGCTTGGGCGACTGGTAACGTCAACATTAATATTGCTGGTGGTGCTAATCTGCTAGACTTCACTATGAACGATCTCAGTTCCATTAAGAGTGACGCAACTGCACGCTTTGCGGAAACAGGTACATCAATCTTTGCAGATATCACTGATAGCAAGATTAATATTACGGCTCAAGGACAAGTTGAAATTGATGGTTTAATTCAGGCTTATGACGATAATGCCGATATTACGATTGATAGTGCAGGTTTACTGTTAATTAACGGCTACCTGAAAGCAGAAGATACCCTTACCGTTGACGGTGGTACAAACGCTCAAGGTTACGGGTTAATGTTGACACCGTTAATTTACCGCGATCCTCAAGGACGTTTAATTGATAGTTTTAGTTTATACATTAACAGCAACGGTGAATATGTCGATGCTAATGGTGTCAAATTAGCTGTAAATGCTGCTCCAGTCTCCAGTTCTGAACTACCAGCTAAACTCACCCGCATCAGTGGTGGTACGTTAGAAACTGCATTCGGTGGCAATATTAATATCTCGGCTGAAGCTGGTATTGTCTTAAGTGGACAAGTTGCACCCTCTAATGGCACTACTGTTAACCCTGAAAAAATCAGCATTATCAGTGAAAATAATGCAGGTGATGTCTTCATTGACAAAGCGATCGGAGCGCGTAGCCAGATAATCGTTAAAGGTAAAAATCTCTATCTGCTGGACTACCAAGAAACTGATCTTCTCAAGTCTGTACGTCCCAATAATGCTTTAATTAAAACCTATGGCGGTGCTATAACCACTGATCCCAGCATTCAAATTCATGGTACTGGCAAAGTCATTATTGCCAAGAGTCAAGCACCTCTTATCCCTCCTTCAGCTTTAGTGGATTCTTATAAAGATATTGAAGTCATTGCTGATTCTCTCTGGGTGCAAGGTTATTTAGACAGCAATACAGATGTCACCTTGAATGTAGTCACTTCAGCCGAGATTAATGGTTTAGTTACCGCAGCGCAAAACATCAATGTTCGGGCTGGTATTAACCCCAACTGGGATTTAAGCACACTCCGAGGTACAGTTACTCGTTCTCAACTCAGTGGCGGTAATATTCTGATCAATGGTACAGGCACTTTAAAAGCCAATAATATTGCCACTCTCCTCGCTGGTGGAACAGTTACCATTAGTGCAGATTCTGCCCTTGGTGCAGGAACTAAACCTGTACCCATTCCCTTTATTACCCAAAAAGCCATTACTGTTCCAGTTGTCACCGGAACTAAGCAAGTTTCTGATGGCACAATTCAGGTTGAAGTAGTTAACTGGATACCCACTACCGTTACCGAACAAGTAGGAGTAGATCAAGTTCGCGTGGGTAATGAATTCTTCACAATGGATGTCAACCTCAGTCAAGATAGTTACTGGAATCCCAAGACAAATACTGAACGTGAATGGTTTGTTAATAAGGTTGACTATAATACTTCTGCGATTACAAGTTGGTCAGCCACAAAATATAGCACAAGTAATAAGTGGGCTTATACTGACGCTCAAGGAAAGAAAGTTGAAACTGATATTGCAAATCCCAATCACAGTTTCAATGAATTAAATGATAACCAGAAAAATGTTGTTCTAGAATATTTGGGTTACTACAAACTCTATGATTTTGGTTATAGCAATGCTAAAGTCGATCGCACAGTTAATGGTAATCCTACTCGCACTGATGTTTATTGGAATCTAACTGAAACTACAGAATCTTATAAAGATGATTCTGTTAATGGACAAACTTATCGCAAAGAATTCATTGGTGGAGAGGACTACAAACAAGCTGGTTTCATTAATACTATTGACTATGATGTTAACCAGGTTAACTGGGGTAGTGCTGGTAAACCACTAAGCGATCATGTTTTTGCTGATTTGACCGCCGCACAAAAAGATAAGGTAGCCATTTACAAAGGTTATTCTAACTATCAAGCTTATTTAAATACTTTGGCAAATGGTGGCTTATACAACTCCTACGATGTGGCTACCAATCCTAATAATATTGCAACCACAATTATCAAGATTGATGTTGATGGCTGGAATGATAAATATATCCGTGTGCCAGTAGGAATTGCGGCTGATTTAGCAGCAATACTTAGAACCGTGTCTCAAGGTGAGGCGAAACTTTTAAATGACAATAATAAAAATAAATTTAATGAGCTTTCGCCTAACACTTATAATTCATTACATCAATGGATAACTCAAGGTAGTGTTTCCTCTCCTACGGGTGAATATGTTGGGTATTATTGGGATGTCGCAGATGTTAACTATACTCAAAAAGCATCAAATTACTACTATCAAAATGATGGCTATCCTGGTGGCTATAATACCCCTCATAACCCCCAAGAAGATGGAGAGGCTTATTGGGATGTAACCTACGTGAACAATACTGGTACAAGATTCTTTAATGTGAATGAGCGTAGCACGGTTAATCTAGGCATAACTCCTGAGTGGAATAGTGGTAACACAACATCAAACCCAGTAGAAGCTCTTTATACAATGGGTCGTTACACCAACCATATTAAAGCTTACAATCAATATGTAACTACCTTGAGCGATAACACATCATCTTTCACTCAAAAATCTTCTAGTATTAGAAGTAATCAATTTGGCTTTAGATTCGATTATTGGGGAGACTGGATTAACCTTGGTGGCTACTGGATGGACAATGATGATGGTTCCGGTACGCCTTATGATGATGAAGATGAGATGCCGACATGGGGTTGGAGAGACCTTAACCCTGGCGATCAAAGTAACATGGATGACATATACAACGATAATGGACATCCGAATGATTTAGATGATGAAGTTTCAGGGCATTACTCCACTACGCTTGGATTGAGCAACGCTAACTTTGATATTTGGAAATCCCAGTACAATCAAATACAGACAAAAAGTGAGTACGTCGAAGACTTGCAAGGTACGGGTGGTGACGATATTGGTGGCTTTGTTCGAGGGCGTAACGAATTAACTGATAATATTTACCAAGATTGGAACGATTACCAGTACCACTGGATTTCTCGATATAAACCCATCTACGATGGGCGTGTGCAACTTTCTTATCAGTGGGTAAGCCAAGAACAAGATATTTATGATGGTCGCCCACGTTACGAAACCCGTAATATTCAGGTAAAAGATGTCAGCATCAGAACCGATAATAAATTCCGCACGGAAAACATCACCGCCTCTCAGGGTGCTATTAACAACTACTTGATTACCAATGGTGAACGTCAACATGGTTTAATGACGGCTGACACCATCAAGCTCACCGCTAAATCTGGTATTAGTGCCAATGTTGACGTTACTACTTTGGAGAATGTGAATAACACCAGTAGTGGTAATATTGACCTCACAGTTGATAAAAAAGCTACTACCGATGTTCAAGCCACGATCGCCAATAATAACGGCAATATTAATATCAACTCCATTAGTGGTATTCGTTTACTCAACGTCACAGCTTTAAGTGCAGGTAACGATATTCAGATTACTGCTGGTGGTAATGTCACCGTTGATAAATTAAAAGCGGCCGATCAGCTTACCCTCAACACCAATAGCGTATTAACCCTGGATCTCGAGGCGACTGATGATTTATCTGCTGGTACTTCTATGAACATCTCCGCAGATAGCATTATTAGCAATAACACCAACCTGATTCGTGCTAATACCTTAGATGTCAACACGGCTAACGGTAATCTCGATCTCTACACCCAAGTCAATAACCTGAGCCTAGAAGCAGGTGGTAGAGGTAATGTCAGCATTAACAACATTGCTACTACCTTAAATCTCACCTCTGCGAAAATTAGTGACGGTAACTTTACCCTGAATACTAGCGGTGCATTAGCCGCTACCTTGGTGAAGTTGATTAATAATAGTCAAGCACGCACCTTTAACATTACCTCCGGTGGCGATATGACCTTCGGAGAAATTAATGCTGGTTTGTACGGTGATTATGATGCCCAAGGTAACTTAATTGCCAGCAGTCAAATTAATCTCACTTCTAAGAATGGTGTAATTCTCGCCTTCAACCCCAATGATGGGATAGCTGATGTAGTGGCGCAGAAAATAACTGCTACATCTGGAAAAACGATTAATTTTGAAACAGCCACAGAAACTAATGGACTATCTGCAACTGCTAACACTGGCGATATCTTAATTGAGAGAATCAGCGCCGATGATGCGAAGACGCTAGTTTTAGGCGACCTGATTGCATTGCAAGGTAATGTGAAAGTTGTTACCGCAGGTAATCTAATTGCGAATACGAGAATCGAATCTGCCACCTACGGTAGCATCGAACTTGTCAGTAAGACTGCCAATGTCATTGTCACTACTTCTACCACTAATCTTAGTGATAAATTACTCAAGAGTAATACTCTAAAATTACGGGCGACGCAACAAATCATTATCGATAAAGATATTACCCTGGAAGGAACGACGCTCTTAGAACTTGCTTACGGTAAAACAGGTATTGTTCAGGGTTCCGTACAACTACCTAAAATCAAGACTAACGAATTGACATTAGAATTAGGTTCCGGTAGCATGATCGTCTCACCAGAAACCTTTGTTGACTCTACTGGTAAGGCAATTCCTTTAGAAAAAGTTAACTTAATTGCACGCGGGAACCAAATCACTGAAGGTCAGTTTGTCGGCTACTACCGCTACCGGGATGTAAATAGCAACAATAATTACTACTTAGACACAGCAGAACTTGTTCAAGGCACAAAAGTTTATCGTCAATCTGGTAATAACTTAGTAGCGCTAACGGCTGCTGAAATTAATAGCTTAAGACTGGCTCCGGTACTGAATACCATCAGTTATCAACTCATCGAAGAAATGAGCGGTCGGTACGTCTTTAGTGGTAATAATAGTCGTGAATACTACATCGATGGTTATGAATTAGGTAAAGGTGGCGATCGCAAAAATCTTAACGAGATTCCCAATGGCACTACTGTTTACACCCGTCAAAATGACGCAGGGCTGTACGCTTACACAGTTGTAGACCCGAATGAAACCCAGAAGGATGCAAATGGCAATGATATCGTAGTTGGTTACAAGGTTGTTTACTCAACTGAGTCCGATTACAAGAAATTCACAGCACAAAATCCGCAGTATAAAGATGTCCAAATTAAATTTACTGCGGTTAATAACTATCAATATTTGAATCTGCAAGCCAAGATGCAGCAGGAGTTAGCTGGTGGTATTCAGTTAGTAACTCCATCGGGAATTCTTCAAGAGCAACGCACTGGCTTCCCCATAGTTGCTGGTTCCATAACATTAAAAGCACAACGGGACTTAGGTAACATTAGCTTCAAAGATATTAAGGGAACCAATGTCGGAATTTCTAGTGGTGCAGATATTCTTTTCATCGACACACCCACCGCACAAAACCTGAGTTTGGCATCTACTGGCTACTTCAACACCCAAGGTGAGTTGATTGGTGGTCGTCTCACTACTGCTGCTGGAGTCACTTTGACTGCTGACAAGTTAGAACTAATGGCACTCAAAGAGATTAATGTCAGCACCAACGCAGATCAACTGACAGCGATCGCCACCACTGGTAACGTGACTATCAAGGAAGTAGATTCTGTCACACTAAGCAATGTCTCCGTTCAGCAAGGTAGCTTGAATCTCTCCGCAGGCGACACAGTTCAGGTAGGTAAGGTAATTGCCACAAATCAGGTCAACCTTACTGCTCGTCAGGTGAACAGTCTATCTAACGATGAGGTAGCAGATTTGACAGCCCAATCACTGACAATTAAAGCGATCGCTGGTGTGGGCACGGATACTCAACTGCTGGAAACCTCGGTCAAAACAGTAAATATGACCGCAGGCACTTCTGTTAACCTGAGTAACTATGGCGAACTAACTGTCACTGGCGTAACCGCAGGTGGTGGAGTACAACTTGAAACCCACAGTCCTCTGAATATTGTAGGTGATATCAATGCAGGCGATAAAATCCGTCTGCAATCAGGTGACTCTCAATTTGCAGGCGATGACTTGACAATCAACGCTGCCATTCGGACTATACAAGGTAATATTACCTTGAATTCTGGTGATAACCTGATGATTGCATCAACGGCAGTCATCGAAACAGCAGGTGAAATTACCATCCAAGGTGACTTTAATAATAAAGACTTTGGTATCGGTAGTACTATTACCTTAAGCGGTACCCTCAAGAGCATCGGTGTTAAGATTAACACTGGCAACGATAGCGATATTATCAACATTGATGGAAGCATCATTAACTACTCAGCAACTGGTATCCTCACGACTATTATTAGGTCGCAAAATGGTAACGATATTATCAACTTGGGGAATAAGAACAAAACCCTCAACAACATCGCAGGTTCGATAGATATCAATACTAGCGATGACTTTGATACCTTAAATATAGAAAATAGCGGCAACCCGTTGAACAATAACCTCAAGGTGACGGTAGATAGAATCTCCGGTTTAGCAGGGATGACAGGTGATATTAGTTACCTCAAGGTTGAAAAAATTAATATCAACCTGGGTTCGGGTAATAACTTGCTCAACATTGCTTCCGACATTACTGCTGAGGTAAATGTCAACTCCGGTCAGGGACAAAACACCATCTTGATGGACTACGCTAACAAGACAGAAGCATTCGACCTAGTTCTCGATAACGGTAAGATCGCAGGCTTCACAGGTGCAGGTAATCTAGAATATACAAACTTCCAAGCGATCAATGTCAGGTTGGGTACAGGCAATGACAAGTTCACTATCAAGGACACCAGCTTTACCCAGAAAATTTCAGTAGACGCAGGTGCGGGTTACAACCAGTTAATAGTTGATGTCGCAGATGAAACCAAGAGTCGCAACGAAAGCATTAAGATTACACAGAGCAATGTCTTCGGTATCGGTCTCGATACCCGCTTCCAATACTCAGGCATGAAGGAAATCGATGTCCAATTAGGTTCCGGTGCCGACAACATTAAGTTGGTCAATGATTTTACTGGCAAGCTCAACTTTAATACAGGTATCGGCGCTGACACCTTAGTTCTGGAAAAAACTCTGGGTATTACTAACATCGCTACTCAAGAAGGCGCCGATATGGTATTCATTAAAACTATTAGCGCTGCTACCTCGGTTGATACTGGTGCTGGTGATGACTATATTGAGATTGCTAATAATAACAACACTGTCGATAGCATTGCTGCATTGCTAACAGTCAGCGGTGGAGAGGGTCAAGATTACTTAACAGTCAACGATTCTAGTGATAGCGACAACAGTACCCTGACGTTAACTAACAGTACTATCAGGGGTTTAGATTTAACTGCTGGCATTAACTACAGCCAACTGGAAATGCTCGATGTCTTAATGGGTTCGGGAAGCGATACTGTAATAGTTGAAAGCACTCACCAAGGAATTAGCTACATTTCTACAGGTGCTGGTAGCGATACAGTGAATGTCGAAAGTATATCTGGAGAAACCAGTGTTAAACTCGGCGCTGGAAATGACACCGTAAATGTCGGCAATATTAACCAACTCGTTGATAATATCTCAGCAGCACTGATTGTATCGGGTGGTATGGGTATCGATAGCCTTAATATCGATGACTCTGGCGATATTACTAACAACACAGCCATCCTGAATGACACGTTGATTACTGGCTTCGGCATGAACGGTGAAATCAACTACGGCAACTTCGAGAGTTTAGATATAATCATGGGTTCTGGCAGCGACATTCTCAGCATTGAAAGTACTCACCAGCAACTAACATATATCGATACAGGTGCAGGTGACGATACAGTCAATGTCGAAAATATCTCTGGTGAAACCAACGTTAAACTCGGCATCGGCAATGACACTGTAAATGTCGGCAATCTTAACCAACTTGTTGATGATATCTCAGCAACGCTGATTGTATCAGGTGGTACAGGTAACAATACATTAAATATCGATGACTCAGGTGATACAAAAGACAACACAGCGATTCTCAACGATACCTTAGTTACTGGCTTCGGCATGAACGGTGAAATCAACTACGGCAACTTCGAGAACCTAAATATCAACTTGGGTTCGGGTAGCGACATTCTCAGCATTGAAAGTACTCACCAGCAACTAACATATATCGATACAGGTGCAGGTGACGATACAGTCAATGTCGAAAATATCTCTGGTGAAACCAACGTTAAACTTGGTGTTGGCAATGACACTGTAAATGTCGGCAATCTTAACCAACTTGTTAATGATATCTCCGCAACGCTGATTGTATCAGGTGGTACAGGTAGCAATACATTAAATATCGATGACTCAGGTGATAAAAAAGACAACACAGTGATTATCAACGATACCTTAGTTACTGGCTTCAGCATGAACGGTGAAATCAACTACAATGACATTGAAAACTTAAGTATTCTACTTGGTTCGGGAGCCGATTTAGTTACCATCGAATCTATCTCAGTAGACACCAATATAGATACTGGTCTTGGCGAAGACTTTATCACTCTCGACGATCTCAGCTTACTTTCTGCTCGACTTATAGTTGATGAAGAAAGGAAGAACTAGTAGTTTATTGAAAATTTGCTAATTCTCGATTTGTAGAGACGTGATATCTCATGTCTCTACATTTATTTTGTTTATTCATAATAAAATCAGGATTTTTATAGGCACTGTTTGAATTTGCTGTTTTTTTATAACAGTAATTATACGATCTTAACAGCCCTAATTGCAGGTAAATTACGTATAAATATCATTGCTAGTTAACCTTCTGTGGTAGCTCCTGTGTTCTTAAATTTAACAGAGTTCGATCTTGCTTACGAGTTAGAAATATCCTCAAAGGAGCGTCCATGTATAAGTCACCTCATATAGATGCATTCTCCATATTTACTTATCTTTACATAGTTTGTTTTTATTATGTCTACTTACTAAATTAACATTTAAATTGCATTTAAGAGTAATTACTGAGGTTGTTACTATGTAAAGTACTTAGAATAACAAGGTACATACAACAAGTTCAAAAGGGTGCAAAGATTAATTCTTCAATATAGTGTTCACTTGGTAAGAGGATGTCTGAGAAGTATTAAACATTTCGCCTGATCCCCCCTAGCCACCGTTAAAAAGGGGGGAATTTATCTCAAAGTCCCCCTTTTTAAGGGGGATTTAGGGGGATCTACAAGTCTTAAATACAACACCAAAAAGTTTTCAGACATCCTCTAAGGATAACGAGCGAGAGTGATTAACTTACAGTTGTTTGATAACTCCTTACCATATCAACAGTTTGCAATTGAAGATAACTATTCAAGCACCAATTAACTGAACTTTTAGATTTTATTTATTAATAGCAAAAAATAACGAGCAAAAGTATGAAATCTAACCAGCCCTTATTTTTCCAAGCATCTTTTCCAAAAAATAGCTCTATTCTAGTATTCATTGACTCACAAGTACAAGATTTTCAAGACCTGAAAAATGGTATAAAAGCAGGTGCAGAAATCTATATTTTGCATCCAGAAGTTGATGGAGTCGAGCAAATTACACAAACTTTGTCCCAGCACCAGGATGTTGAGAGTATACATATCATCTCACACGGGACGCCAGGAACACTTTATTTAGGGAATGCGGAACTAAGCCTAAAAACTTTAGGACATTACACCCAAGAACTTCAAACTTGGTTAAATTCAACTCCTGACTACTATACTCCTGCGCTTCTTCTTTATAGTTGTAATGTTGGTGCGGATGGCGGAACTGAGTTTTTAGAGAAACTGCATAATATTACTCAAGCTAATATATACGCTTCTAGTACTGCTGTTGGTAACTCAAACTTAGGTAGTAACTGGGATTTAGATGTTCGCTACGGCAAAGATATTTCACATTTTCCTGGTTTAATATTTCAACCTGAAGTGTTAGTAACTTATGCTGGAGTATTTGGAACGGGTGGCGATAAATATTACACGTACTATGATTCAAAAGAGGGCACTAAAGGAACGGTTCCTTTTATAGATATCAGTTCTACTGGCATCTTTCAGAGTATAGTAGGTAGAGACCAGCAAACTTCGATTACTCTGCCTTTTGAATTTAATTTTTACGGCAATAATTTTAGTCAAATAATTATTGGTGAAAATGGAGGGATTTCGTTTAATGGAACCGCTCAATTTAGGAATAACGCTATTATTCCATCTACTAGTTCTGGCGTACCAGTAAATAGCATTTTCCCTTTTTGGGATGATTTAGATGCACAAATAACTGCTACTGACCGCACAGGAAAAATTTACACAAAATCAGAATCTAATCGTTTTACTGTACAATGGACTAACTTCAAAGCTGAAAATAATAATAATAATAATATAACCTTTCAAGTTGTATTATACAAAGACAGCAATAATATTGATTTTATTTATTCAACGGCAACACAAAATGATGGAAGTACTGCCAGCATTGGTTTAAACAAGGGTACATTAGAAGATAGCAAAGCCGTTGGTGTAGCATATTCAGTCAATGCATCTAACCTTAATGGTGTTAGTTCTATCCGTTTTGTAACTGAACCTCAATTAAAAGTCAATACTCTAGCAGTGAAGGAAGGGGAGACAATCACCCTCTCTTCTAGTAACTTTAATGCGACAGATGTTGATAATAGCATTGACCTTAGTAAAATTACATATATCATTAGCAATCTTCAAAATGGTGAATTTCGGCTAAATGGTATCCCTAAAACTACATTTACCCAGCAAGATATCAACAGCGGAGTAGTTCAATTTGTTCACAACAGTAGTGAAAATGCTCCATCTTTTAATATAATTCTTAGCGATGGCTACAACACTTCTAGTCAAAAAACTCCGACTATTAGCTTTACTAACATCAACAATAACCCTGAACTAAAAGATATAATTTATTCTGTTACTTTTAATGAAAATGCGCTTAATATTGCTGCATCTATTATATATAGCAACATTACCCTTACGGATATAGATTCCTCTGACTTTAATGCAGGTAATCTCACAGTTAACTATAGCAGTGGTAGTGGAGCAGAAGACCAACTTTCAGTTAATAGTGGTAGTAATGGTATTACTTTAAGTAGCGGAAATGTTAGCTATAACGGAACTGTTTTTGGCAGTATTGACACTATTAATAATGGTGCGGGTGGCAAAGGCTTAGTTATTAGATTTACTAACGTTAATGCTACTTTAGCTGCTGTAAAAGCTTTAATTCAAAATCTTACCTATCAAAACACTTCTAATACACCTAACCCTAGCCGCACTATTTCGATTACAGTCAATGATGGTGATGGTGGAACTAGCACTGCTGTATCTAAAGTTATTAATGTTATTGCCGAAAATGATGCGCCTGTTAACACTGTTCTAGCAACGCAAACTATCAATGAAGATCAGATTTTAACATTTACAGCCGACAGTCTGATATCGATAAGCGACCCAGATGCTGGTAATAATCCTATCAAAGTCAGGCTTGAAACTAACAAAGGTACTCTTAGCCTCAATGGTATTAGCGGGTTAGATTTTACTGGTGGTATAGGGGATGGCACTGATAATGCTACGCTTCAATTTAAAGGCATCATCACAGATATCAATAAAGCCTTAAATGGCATGAAATTTAAGCCGACTGCTAACTCTAACGGTACTGCTTTAGTTCGTGTGTTAACAGATGACTTAGGCAATAGTGGTGCTGGTACTAACTTGACCAGTGATAAGACTATTACCATCAATATCAATGCCATCAATGATGCACCTGTAAATACTGTACCAGCAGCGCAAAGTGTCAAAGAAGAAAATATTTTAGTATTTAATAGCGCGAATAATAATCTAATTCGAGTTGATGATGTAGATGTAAATGAGAATCCTACGGGAGTTTTACAAGTAACGCTTTCTGTAACAAAAGGAATTTTAACTCTAGCATCCATCAATGGGATTAATTTTGATTCTGGTAATAGCAATGCTCAAGCTAATATAACTTTTACTGGAAAGCTGGCTGATGTTAATAATGCTCTCAATGGCCTAACTTATCTTGGTAATACAAATCTAAACGGCACTGATACACTCAAAATTATTACAGATGACTTAGGTAATGTTGGTATTGGTGGTAGTAAGAAAGATGAAAAATTAATCAGTATTAACATAGATGCTGTTAATGATGCTCCTATTAATACAGTACCTGGTGCCCAAAGCGTTGAAGAAGATAAAGATTTAATATTTAGCATGGCTAATGGTAAGGCTATTACTGTTAGCGATGTTGATGTTAATGAAGGTACAGGTGAGTTAGAAGTTACATTATCTGTAACTAACGGTGCATTAATCTTAGCAGACACAACAGGTATAAGTTTTCTATCAGGTAGTAGTAATGGTAAATCTAGTATTTTCTTTAAAGGAACCTTAAGTGCAATTAATAAAGCACTAGACGGTTTAACTTATCGAGGAAATTTAAACTACAACGGTACTGATATCTTAAGTATTGTTACTAGCGACTTAGGAAACAAAGGTGAAGGTGGTGTTCTTGAAGATGCGAGTAAAACAGTACAAATTAATGTTACTGCTGTTAATGATGCCCCAGTCAATACATTTCCTGGACAGCAAAGTATCGAGGAAGACAAAAATTTAGTTTTTAAGAGTAGTACTTCAAATGCGATTAGCGTTAGCGATGTTGATTTAGCGAAAGATAAAGGCGATATCCAAGTAATCCTTTCTGTTATTAAAGGAAAACTAACTTTAGGACAACAAACAACAGGATTAACTTTATTACAAGGCAATGAGAGTAACTCAATTACCTTAAAAGGTACACAAACAGATATTAATAGTGCCCTCGAAGGTTTAACTTATCGAGGAAATCAAGATTTTAATGGTGACGATACCCTAAAAATTCTCACCAGTGACTTGGGTAATACTGGGATTCCTGGTGAACTGAAGAAAGAAGATACAGTCCAAATAAAAGTTATAGCTATCAATGATGCCCCTGAAATTGCTGTTCCTGTTAGTCAGGTCATAAACGAAGATACAGATTTAGAATTAACTGGTATTAACGCTATTCAAGTTAAAGATGTAGATGCAGCCGAAGGTAGTGGTGAAGTTCAAGTTAAGCTTTCGGTAGCAAAGGGCACTTTAAATTTAAAAGTTATAACTGGTCTAACTTTTGATGCCACCAGTGGTAATGGTAAATCGGATGTCATCTTCCGAGGTAAAATTGCCGATGTTAACATCGCCCTTAAAAGTCTTTTTTATCGTGGAAATCTCAACGTTAACGGCGACGATACATTAACAGTTACTGCTAGCGATTTAGGTAATACTGGAATTGGTGGTATTTTAACTGACACCAAAAGGGTGCAAATTACTATCAATCCAGTCAATGATAGTCCAATAAATACCGTTCCTATCCAGCAAATCGTTGATGAAGATGTCCAGTTAATCTTCAATACTGCCAATGGTAATGCTATTAGTATTACCGATGTAGATGCTTTAGAAGGTACTGGAAAAGTTGAAGTTAAATTATCTGTCGCCAAAGGTTTATTAACTTTATCTAATACTTCAGACTTAACTTTCACTGAAGGTGATGGTGTTAGCGACTCTAATCTCACCTTTACTGGTAGTGTTGATAAAATTAACCAAGCTCTCAATGGTCTTGTTTATATTGGCAACCAAGATTCTAATAGTAATGCCAAAGGCGATGATACTTTAACTATTATCACAAGTGACTTAGGAAATACTGGCGATGGTGGTATCAAGACAGATACTGATACTGTTACAATCAAACGAAATGCTATCAATGACGCACCTGTAAATACAGTTCCAGGTAATCAGAGTGTAGATGAAGACACAGATTTAGCTTTAACTGGTGCCAAAGCTATCCAGATAAAAGATGTCGATGCTGCCGAAGGTACTGGTGTAGTTGAAGTTAAATTGTCGGTCGGGAAAGGCATTTTAACTCTGCAAAATACCGCTAACTTAACCTTTAACAGCAATAATACTAATGGTAAATCTACCGTAGTTTTCCGTGGTCAAATAGCAGATATCAATGCTGCTTTAAATACTCTTGTTTATCGCGGAAATCTTAATGCAAATGGTGTCGATACCTTAACTGTTACTACTAACGATTTAGGTAATACTGGTAGGGGTGGTGCTTTAACTGATATTGATAGTTTCCAAATTACTATCGACCCAGTAAACGATACTCCACTAATTGCCGTTCCTATGGAGCAAAATGTCAATGAAGATTTCACATTAGTTTTCAATGACTTTAATAAAAATGCCATTACCATCAGCGATGTAGATGTCAAAGAAGGAACCGGAATACTGGAGGTAACTTTATCTGTTACTCATGGTTTGTTGACCTTGAGTAGTACCACAGGCTTAGAGTTCATTAATGGTGATGGTCTTGGCAATGCGACTATGACCTTTAGAGGCAGCATTGACAGAGTAAATCAGGTTCTCAATGGCTTAACTTATTTGGGCAATAAAGATTTAAACAGTGATGTCCAAGGTGAAGATAACCTAACTATATCTACTAGTGATTTAGGTAACAGAGGTAAAGGTAATATCCTCAAAGACGAAGAGACTGTAAAAATTCAACTGACTGCAATTAATGATGCTCCTATAAATACTGTTCCTGGTGAGCAAACTGTCAAAGAAGATACTGATTTGACCTTTAGCACTATTAATAAAAATGCTATCACGGTCAGCGATATTGATGTTAATGAAGGGACAGGAGACTTAAAGGTAACAGTTGGTGTCACTAAAGGTGCTTTAACCTTAAAACAAATTACAGGGTTAACGTTCTTGCAAGGTGATGGAACAATTAACACCAGCATGACTTTTAAGGGTAAAGTCATAGATATTAATAGTGCCCTTGAAGGTTTAGTTTACCGAGGTAATCAAGATTTCAACGGTGAAGATACCCTTACGATTAATACTAATGACTTAGGTAATTCTGGCTCAGGTGGACCGTTAACAAAACAAGATATAGTCAAGATTAAAGTTAGCGCTGTCAATGACGCACCTATTATAATCTTTAGTAATTTCAAGAATTTAAGCCAAAAAGCTGCTTTTGATGGTAAGCAAGTGAAACTAAGCTTATCACTTCAAAGAGAAGCTGCAAATAATAACTCTGCTTACTTATACCGAGTCGATGATGCTAAAGGCTCAATTCGAGACCCACTTACTGGTATGTTACTTGACCCTACATCTAGTTTGAGCGTTGAACAAAAGCAGCGTTATCTGGAACTAATAACAACAGACCGCCTAGTCCAAGGCACAGAGATACAAGCGGCTAATCTTCAGACCCAAGAAATTTCTGTTAATTTAATCGGTGGTGGATACTACCTACCATTCTTAGTTTCTAACGGTACCCTTTCTAGCATTAATAAAGATTTAAGTCGGATCTTGACATCACATTTAGGTATTAATAGCGACGGCGTAGAGCATATTCGCAGCTTGGGTAATAACAAATTTGGTTTCTAGGACTTCATTGGTAGTGGCGATCGCGATTATAATGACATGATTTTTTCGATTCGGCAAGTGCAAATTATTGGTTAATTAGGGGTTGCTGAAAAACTGGAGTTTAGACTAGTTCCCGGTGCGAAACTGCTGAACAAATCAGATAGAAAAATTTGTTAATAATCACTAGTTAAACCTCGTCTAGGTTGAGACCCGTAGTTTTTCCTCATTGAGTTTGAGATGAGTTATAACCCACAAACTATCTGCCACTGTATTGGGACAGGCGTTAATTCGTTGTTCAAATGCCGAGACCTGTGGATAAATCAGCCAGAATAGTAAAAGAGGTTGGACAATTAAACGAAAATTATTAAGAGTATTCTTCCATCCAGAATTATGATTCCATTGTTGGTGATGAGAAAAATCCACACAATTAGCACAACTAGTACATGTCACCTCGGTTTCAATCTGAAGAGATTGATTTAAGGCTAACAAGGCTGGGGAATTTAAACTAAACCGCAGTGTAAACACAAAAAATAATTTCCCACCACCTCTCTATATGTTGAAAATTTGTCAAGCGATAATCTGTCCAGCCGAGTTCCTGTTTACATTGTCGAAACCCATATTCTACCCAGGTTCTTAATCCATATACGCCCAAAGTTTTTTTGAGATTTCCTTGAAGATTCGTCATGACAAATGAAGTAGAATTTTCCGGCATTGTTTCTGGGTCAGTAGTTATTTCCCAGTAATTTATGGCTCTTTTTTTACCATAAATTATTTCTCGGATATATCTGATTTCAGATTTTTGATTACTAAATGTTCTTTCAAATTTGCACCACTTGTTAGCTCTAACGCTCTGATTGGCTGGCAGCCAGACTCCATGATTACAACGAAATTGCTACAACATAAGCTAATTTATATTCATTGAGCTTTTTGATGAATTCGCCACATTCACCATACAAACTATCCGCTAATACTAATTCAATATTAAACCCCTTATTTCTTAATTCTGTAATAATTTCTGATGCTAATTATATTTTGGTTTTATATTTTTCTCCTGATTTGAGCGTCCCCTTCGGTTTAAACACTTTGAAACTTAATGGAAATGTTATATTTTCATAAACTCCATAAGCATTGACTGACACTATTCCATTATCTATTTTTCCTACGCTCCCTAGATATTGTCTTGCAACATAATCTGTCTTTTTACCTTTTTTCCTATCTCCAGTTTCATCTATTACTACGGTTATTGCCTGACCATTTAATGCAATATTAATTTCTTTAATATTCGGCTCTTTAATTTTTTTACTGACCAATTTGAATAGGCTATGAAATGATCTAATGACTGTGCCGAGTTTATACTTACTACTTTGGCTATTTCTGGTAATGATTTTCTTTTTATTGGTGAAATTATCCCTAAATGTAAATATTTGAAGCATTCATAATTCCTTACTTCTTTGAACAGGTCTTTATACTCTGCACAATATTCATCTACGAGCGCAACTGTTGAGTGGGCGTCTCTAGCTAAATGTTTCAGGATTTGTAATTCTACATCCATTGCCCTGCTTACCTGAAGAGAGTTTTTTCTTTTAATCCTTTTATTAAGAATACTCGGAAAGTGACAGAAGAGGGTTACTCGACCGCATTGTTTCAGTATCCGCAACTCATCTAACCATCTAAAATACTCTGAAGCATGATCCGTTGGTATGAAGCAATTATTGAATATCTCTTCAACTTCAATGACTTTAGCAAGTTGAGCATTTAAATCTAGCTCAGGAGCTAAGGCTTCAACGGAGGGCTGAATAGCAAGTTGCGATCGCGCCATAAATTACCAAATCTTCTTCAAATGTTGTTTACGATTAGGGACAAGCAGCTTGTGTCTCTCCTGCTCTTGAGTGCCAGCTTGATCAGATAGTTCTGGTTGCAGTTCTGTTTTCGGAAGCTGTATTTCTTCCTTTGAAACTCTCTCTGGCAAGAGTTCCAGTTTGTCATCTCTCTTTGAAGAAACATCAGCTCTACTTTTCCTCAGTTCAACAACATTTGAGGTTTTCTTGGAAGCTGAACGTAGACGCTTTTGTTCTGAGCGTCTTTTTTCCTTTTTGTCTTCTTTTCGTTCCTCTACAAGTTCCTTCCGTTTACCTAATGCTAATAAGGCATCATAGTTAAAATGCTCCTTGCGAGCTTGACTTCGCTCTTTATTCAAAGCTTTCAATTCTTCTACACTCAAATCATGGGTATCCATGTTGACGGCATGAGCATAGCCCAAGAAATCTTCTAAATTATCATTAGTTTCGCAACTGTAGATATATAAAGTCAGGATATGGTCTGGATCATATCTAAGCGTTACAAATTCACCTCTATATGCCTTGAGTGATTCGTAAGGATTCAGGTCTAATATTGGGTAAGCAAAGAAGAGCGAGACAGACAATTATTAGAGTCAGCAATTAGAGCTTGTGCAAAAAAATCAATTACAGACCTACCTTGACGGCGGCAAGTCTGTACCCCCGTCAACAAATTGGCAGTATGTTGAAACCGCTCCATTGAACGGGAACCACCACTCACCTTACGTTTTGTCACAGCCAAACGCAGCGATCGTTCGGCTTGATTATTATCAGGGGGAACTTCCGGATTTTCAAGAAAATACCACCATTGAGAAGCTTGATTCCGTAAAGAACGTAAAAGCTGGCCGGCTTTTGCTCCTGCTTTGTCAATCCACTGATTGAGCGTTTGTTGTAACTTAGATTTGAATTGATTTACCCAGTCGTTGTAACTGGTGGAGTCAAGAGTTTCAAACCAGTGAGCGTAATTTTTAAAGGCTTCATCAATTAAATCAACAAAAGCTTCCCCAATAGCCTGGTTGTGAAGACCTGGAAGTTGAATTAATTTTTTAAAGTGACGGCGTAGATGAGCCAAACATTTCTGTTGGGCAAAAACTGGATAGCCATTGTAAACACTAAAATCGTCGGAAGAGATTACACCTTGATATTGAGTGCCTAAAATTGCTTCTAATTCAGATCGTGAACGAGTGTCAGCCGCAGTAAACAGGCAGAACTCAGAATTGGCAACTACCCACAACCATTCTTTGACTCCTTTAACTGACTAAGGTGTTTCATCCACATGAATGTTAGGTTGTGTCTGTTTTAGCCAACTACTTAATTCACTAACGCTCGGTTCAATTGCTTTTTGAATTCGTTCATTGGTGGTAACTAACGTTCCGAGTCCAATTTCAATTTGACCCAGTTCCCATAGCATTTCTTGCTGTTTTTCATAGGGCATGTGTCCATAGTTATTTACCCACCCTAAAAACGCCTGTAAGGAAACTCCTAAATCTTGTCCTGGGATCATATTTTGTGCCCAGGCTGCTGTTTGTACGTTTCCATAGCACTCACACACACAGGTATGGCGTTGATACTCAACTACTTCAATCGGACGTTCCACTAGTTGCGCTACAGACTGTTTTTCTACTTTTACTGCTGCTGGAGCAAACGCTTTTTGACCACAATAAACACAATTCAATGGACGTAAGATTTCATAACGATCTACTCTACCAAAACCTTTACGGGTTCTTCCAGTATGTCCTAGTTGCCCACCTGGTTTTCTTTTGGGCTGATTCAATTCTTCTTGGGGTGGTGCTTTTTTGTTCTCGCTCCTTTTGAGAATGTCCCCAGACGGGGGTTTTGATGAGGTTTTGCTGTCTAAATCTCTGCTAACTTTTAACCGTTCTATTTCTTGCTGTAGTTCTGATATTATTTTCTGTAACTCACCTATTACCTTGCTGTGCTCAATAATTATCTCCACCAGTTCTTCTTTTGATAACTGGTTCAAGCTTTCTCGGTCTAAATTTTGAAGCAGGCTTTGGTTCATATAAGCGATATTCACCCTCAAGGAATCACTTTGTCAATACCCTGCCACCTGACGGGGTGACAAGACCGCTAAAAGCTTTGCCCATCAAGCTTTTAATCTATTTGACTCCGAAAAGATAGAGTCTTATTGACAGGCTTGTTGGCAATGAAATAGCGATTGCTTTATGGATTCATCCCAGACTCTGGTCTAATATGCCAGTTTTGTGGCACAACAGCTAGACAATCTTTTTGAAGCTAATTGAGCTAAAAGGCTTGCTTGCGATGTCTGATTTGCCGGACGCTTGTCACCCCTTCAGCCCTGCCACCTGAATCCTTACAGTGATTCTCCTCGATAAATCAGGTTCTCAAACTGTATAGATCCATGCGCTTGAACAACTCGTTGCGCTTCTTTCATCAAACAGATATCTAATTCTCGCTCATCCAAAGGTTCAGGTAGTTTTCTTCCCATTCCTGTAAACCAGCGCTCAAATCTTGTTTCGCGGGGATCTTTGGGATATGGTTCGTGGTTATAAATATCACAAAAGAAACTAGCAAGGATCTTGTCTATATCTTGTATTGTCAAACACGCTTCTTTCTCTGCATTTTTGGGGCGTTCCTGAACATTTGCCCCTGTATAACCAGGTAAATCTTTGAGAACTTGAGTATTAATAGTTTTAAAAATGCGTTCTACAATACCGCCTTCGGGAGGACGATCGCGTAGTTCACACTGAAATCCTAGTTTCTTACCAATGGCTTTAAAATGTTTTGAGCGAAAATCTTTTCCACCATCAGTAAAAAAATATTGAAAAGGAGTCCCGCGTATTTCCCAAATTTTATTTAACTTATAATCATCAGGATAGTTTTTGGGCAAAATAGCGTGTCTTAAAGCTAAAGCCGCCTCTGTAGAACCTGGTTGTTTGATCCATAGGCGGAAACCAACAATACAGCTTGAATAAGTATCCACAATAGTGGTTAGCCAAGGACGGTCAGACAATAAATTACCATCACTATCAACTATGCAAATATCCAGCTTAGTATGGTCGCATTGAATAATTTGGTTACTAAAGTCAGCTTATGGCTGCGGGTATTAGTTTTAAGATTGTTTTGACAAAAATAACTATATTCAGTGCTTGGGCTGAAAAGTAGTTATTGAGTTGTCGTTGTGAGAGACAATAATTCTACTACGGCAGCCCTACCTCTTCATACTCTTTTTTTGGCTAAGGTATTGTTATGACTAAAACTTTACTTGCGTAGGTGTAGCCCGTCGTAGACATCGCAAATACACCAAACTTTAAATTATGTATAATTTTTAGTTTATTAAAAACGCGATCGCGCCAATTTACCAACGCGATCGCTAAATTTTGCATCCCCTATCCAATAAAATGCAACTGCTCGATCGCCGCATTAATTAGATTATGGGTGACAGGAAGGCTATCCACTACCATCCCCAGACACAACAGCATCATGTAGGAGATGGAATAGAGAAACAAATCTCTAGCTACAGTGCGATCCTCTGGATGTTGCAACAAACGCCAAGATTTGTGGATAAATAATCCTCCCAGACTTAGGGCGATCGCAGCATAAACAATTCCACTTGCGCCTAAAGGATAAACCAATAACACGGTTGCAAATACTGTGACCAGCGTATAGTACCAAATCTGCTTCACCGTTACTGTGTCACCTTCAACTACAGGTAGCATTGGTATCCCCACCTTTGCGTAATCGTCCCGAATCATTAGAGCTAAAGCCCAGAAATGAGGTGGTGTCCACAAAAAGACGATAGCAAAAATTAACCATGCTGACCAGCTTAAAGTACCTGTGACAGCAGCCCAACCCACTAATGCCGGAATTGCCCCAGCTGCTCCACCAATGACAATATTTTGGGTACTGTGGCGTTTTAGCCAGTGGGTATACACCAAAATATAAAAGACGATGCCAGAAAAGGCTAGGAGGGCGGCTAAAAGATTGGCAAATACTGCCAGGAGTGTAAAGGAAATCGTCGCCAATGCGATCGCAAAAATTAGAGCATCACGCGGCTGTACCTTACCGGAAGGCATCGGACGATGGCGCGTCCGCTCCATGTCATAATCAATATCCCGGTCATAGACACAGTTAATCGTCTGGGCGCTTGCAGCAGCCAAAGTGCCACCAGTAAGAGTTACTAGCAACAGCAATGGGTCTACTTCTCCCTTAGCAGCAATCCACATACTTCCAGCCGTGGTAATCAAAAGCAACGGAATAATCCGAGGCTTCGTTAGCTGGTAATAACTTTGAACTACCTGGAAAAATGTTTCGTGGTGGCGAGAGACATTAGTCTCAATCATTTTGGCTCTGGTTCCTTATTTTTCAACAACTTATATGCAGCCCCCGCTCAAGCTGGCTCTTTCAGGCAAATGAAAACACAGATTTTCTGCACTTGCGTGGGTCGCGATACTCGCCGTTGCAGCTCTATCGTTTAGTGGGGAGTGGGGGCAGGGGGTAGGGAAGCAAAGGAGCAGGGGAGCAGAGGAGAAGTTGCAGTAAGTTTTTCCCCTCTTCCTCTTGTGCCCAATGCCCCATTTCCTATTCAGTACTTAGCACTTGTGAATTAGCACTCACTGAGTCACGCAGTGCGAGAACTGTGAAAACCACCAAAGTACCTAGCAAAGTAGCTCCTATAGCTTGATGAGACACGGTGAGAGGCTCGACTTGGAGGTGTAATTTGAAAGTGGCGAATCCCAACAAGATTTGTAATATCAACAAAGCACCAGCCATATTTGCCAGTCGCCGCAAGGCTGGATGTAGTGCTGGTGTCCACCAACAGATAAATACCATTGCCAAGGTTGCCACTGTTGGCGGCACCAAACCAGCAATATGGCTGTACATTACAGTACAAAGTTGAGAACCGTCGAGGCATTGGTGTAGCGCCCAGCGAGAGCCAACCAAAGCACCTAGTAAACTTTGCAGGTAAACTAGAACAGCAGCAGTTAAACCGACCCAAGGCAACTTACCAACGGTTCCAGTCCCCTGATAGGGTGTGAGTGCTGTGCCAATAATCAGGAGAGTAGTAAAAAACAACAGCGCCGTTCCTAAATGGGCGGTAACGATATCAAACCGCAACAGTTCGGTAACGGTGAGTCCCCCTAAGATGCCTTGGAAGACGATTAGAAATAGGGCGAATGTAGATGCCCAAGGCAGCCAAGAGGGTAAGAAACGACGACGCCACCAGGACAAACCAAAAAGTGCGATCGCGCTTAAACCAATTAAAGCTGCATCCAATCTGTGAAACCACTCCAGGAACACCTGGAGATTCATTTGCTTGGCTGGCACGAGTTCGCCATAGCATAAGGGCCAGTCTGGGCAAGCAAGTCCAGCATTCATGACGCGGGTGGCACTGCCTATCGCCATCAAAATTAAGGTGGCTATGCACATTTTCCACACCAAGCGCCGAATCATTTCCTTGGGCTTTTGCTGCTGAAGAGCCGCTTCATTTTGTTGTTGTAGGACAAATTCGCTCATGAACGATACCTTCTGCCCGCTCTTGGTGGATCTCTTAAAATCTTCAATTTTCTTTTAGCGTCCCATCTCCACCCTAGCGTATACGCTAAAGCTTTATAGATCAGCACTCACTTATACTTTGAAGTACATTAGCCACTTTTTGCTTGAAGCTTTAGGTATTTTTCAAGATGTGAAAAATTAATTAGTTGCAATTAATTAGGACTTACGCACACTCTACGAATTCAACTCTTGGAGACGCTGCGCGTTGGCGGAGCCTCTCCAAGAGTTGGCGTTTTTGGCGTCTTCTCTACGAGACGCTACGCGTTGGCGTCAGCCTCTCCAAGAGTTGGCGGTTCGACAAATTAAGCTTCTGGGCGATTTTTGCGTAAGTCCTATTAATTTCAATATCCTAAATTTTTCATTAATCTGTTTTTCAACCTCAACGCGGCACTCAATATGAGGTAAGTATCAAAGCAGATTTGAGTGATAGACTGTCTGCAACGCTGGCAGCATACCAGATTACAAAAACCAACGTCTTGACCACCGATCTTAACAATCCCAGCTTTTCCATTCAAGTCGGAGAGCAACGTAGTCGAGGCGTTGAACTTGATGTTGCAGGCGAAATTTTGCCTGGTTGGAAAGTTATTGCCATAGGGTAGTAAGGGAATGAAGGGGTTGGAGTTTGAGCTTGGGGTTATTTTACATCGGCGATCGCCAGGAAGACTTAAACAACACGTTTACTGTGCCAAGTTATTTACGCACGGATGCTGCTATCTTTTACAAGCAGGGAAGTTTTCGAGTTGAAGTCAATATTCGGAATCTGTTTGACATTGACTATTTTGAGAGTTCCCAGAGCAGGCTGCATTGTTTTCCCAGGCGATCCATTGACGGTAGTGGGATCGATTTCCTGGGAGTTATGATGCTCTCATATTGATGCTGAAAAAACTTAAATGATGCCCAGCTCGATTGATAAATCACTGATACAGAAATTTTAGTAGTCAACAGGCGATCGTGAGAAACAAGATCCCTGACATCTTTGAGATGTCGGGAATCTGTCGCTTTCAATTCTCACAAATGAAATAGAATTGCTATATCTTAAATTTTCCCATTGATTTATGTCTATTTCTCTCAGGATCTGATCAACCCTATAAAAAATCGAAATTAGCGTTTTTACCGAAATTCTCAAAAGACAACGCTTAACTAAACCTTATTGTATGGTCAATTTCTTGCACTCAGGATGAGTAAAGTAGCTAAAAAAATTAATAAAAATTTCAGAACACTGTACTCCATATCTAACAGCCTAGACTACCTTAGTAAGTGAGTAGCTCTGAGATAACATAGTAAATTCAATTAAGTAAGCCGTGAAGATTCCAAGTTCCATCTGGACATTACTCATTGGCATCGTGCTAACGCTCGCCAGCTTTTGGTACGGTCAAAATCACGGTCTGTTGCCAGCAGCAGCCACGGATGAAGCCGTCTTGGTGGATGGTTTGTTCAACGCGATGATGATCGTTTCTACAGGTATATTTTTGCTCGTAGAAGGTGTTTTAATTTACTCTGCATTTAAATATCGTCAGCGTGCAGGTGACAATGAAGACGGCCCACCAGTTGAGGGCAATGTACCTTTAGAGATTCTCTGGACGGCGATCCCAGCAATTATCGTTATTGGTATTTCTGTTTACAGCTTTGATGTCTACAACGAAATCGGTGGCTTCGATCCCCATGCTATCCATGAAGCACCGATGAATCAGGAGTCGATGAAAATGCCAGGTCATGGAAGTGCAATGGCCGCAACTTTAAGCGATACTCCTCCCAGCACCGAACCCAACCTCAATCAAGAAAAATCTGATCAGGCAATGCAAGACCCAGCTACGGCAGAAGTCCGTAATGCTGACCAAATTCCCCAACTGCGGAATGCCCCTGGTGTTGGTAGTGTTGCTCCAACAATTGGGGGAACTCCTGATAAAGCAGGTAAACCAGCAGAATTACAGGTCAACGTTACTGGTCTACAATATGCCTGGATTTTCACCTATCCTGAAACTGGTATAACTACAGGTGAAATGCACGTACCCATTGGGCGAGAAATACAAATCAATATGACAGCCAACGATGTCATTCACGCCTTCTGGGTGCCAGAGTTCCGGCTGAAACAAGATGCGATCCCCGGTAGGCAAAGCGAGATTCGCTTCACCCCCAAAAAAGCAGGCGATTATACCCTAATCTGTGCTGAACTTTGTGGCCCCTACCACGGTGCAATGAGAGCGCCAGTAGTAGTTGAGACAGAAGAAGCCTTTGATAAATGGCAGCAAGAGCAGCTAGTTGCCAGCAAAGAAACGCTAAATCAAGCTGTTGCTGTCAACCCTGCTGATTTATCCCCAAATGAATTTCTCGCCCCTTACACCAAGGATATGGGAATTCAGCCAGAAATCCTCCATCAAGTTCACAAATAGTCATTGGTCATTAGTCATTAGTCACTGGTCATTAGTACTCATACAAAGGACAAGTGACAAAGGACAAGTGACAAAGGACAAATGACAAAGGACAAATGACAAATGACCCAAGCTCAGTTGCAAGAAACTGCCAATATCCCTGCCCTTCTTGAGGAACCAGGGAGAAAATGGCAAGACTACTTTGGCTTCAACACCGACCATAAGGTGATTGGGATTCAATACCTAGTCACTACGTTCATTTTCTACTGCATTGGTGGCGTGATGGCTGACTTGGTTCGTACAGAACTGCGAACCCCAGAAGTCGATTTTGTCACCCCTGAAGTCTACAACAGCTTATTTACGCTGCACGCCACAATCATGATTTTCTTGTGGATCGTGCCAGCTGGAGCAGGTTTTGCTAACTTCTTGATCCCCTTGATGATTGGGGCAAAGGATATGGCATTTCCGCGCTTAAATGCTGTTGCCTTTTGGATGATTCCCCCTGCGGGTTTATTGTTGATCGCTAGTTTATTGGTAGGCGATGCACCGGATGCAGGTTGGACTTCCTACCCTCCCCTGAGCTTGGTAACAGGTCAAGTAGGTGAGGGAATTTGGATTATGAGCGTTCTCCTACTAGGTACGTCATCGATTCTAGGAGCAATCAATTTTCTCGTCACATTGCTCAGGATGCGTATCCCCGGTATGGGAGTTCATCAAATGCCCTTGTTCTGCTGGGCGATGTTTGCTACCTCGGCACTGACTCTGGTATCTACACCAGTGTTAGCAGCAGGTCTGATTCTGCTGGCTTTTGACTTATTGGCAGGAACGACATTTTTTAATCCAACTGGGGGTGGCGACCCAGTTGTGTATCAGCACATGTTCTGGTTTTACTCCCACCCTGCGGTTTACATCATGATTTTGCCTTTCTTTGGGGCAATTTCAGAAATTATCCCGGTGCATTCCCGCAAGCCGATTTTTGGCTATAAAGCGATCGCTTATTCTTCTCTTGCCATTAGCTTTCTGGGGCTAATTGTTTGGGCACACCACATGTTTACCAGCGGTATCCCCGGTTGGTTGCGGATGTTCTTTATGATCACCACCATGATCATTGCCGTACCCACGGGAATTAAAATATTCAGTTGGTTAGCAACCATGTGGGGTGGGAAAATCCGGCTTAACAGTGCCATGCTGTTCGCAATGGGTTTTGTTGGCACCTTTGTGATTGGCGGGATCAGTGGTGTGATGTTGGCAGCAGTGCCCTTTGATATTCACGTTCACGACACTTATTTTGTAGTGGCACACTTGCACTACGTCCTGTTTGGTGGTAGTGTTCTCGGCATTTATGCGGCGATTTACCATTGGTTCCCGAAAATGACGGGACGGATGCTAAACGAATTTTGGGGTAAGGTTCACTTTGCCTTAACAATAGTGGGTCTAAACATGACCTTCTTACCCATGCACAAACTGGGATTAATGGGCATGAACCGCCGCGTCGCCCAATATGACCCCAAATTTACCTTTATCAACGAAATCTGCACTTATGGCGCTTATATACTAGCAGTTTCGACATTCCCCTTCATTATCAATGCGATTTGGAGTTGGTTATACGGCGAGAAAGCTGGTAATAATCCCTGGAGAGCGTTGACCTTAGAGTGGATGACTACTTCACCACCTGCGATCGAGAATTTTGATGAACTCCCAGTATTAGCTACAGGTCCCTACGACTACGGTTTGGAAAATGCTAATCAAGGTGTACCCTTATCTGACCCCAATCCCGTCTTGTCTGGCGGCCCGAACTCGGTGTTAAGAGCAGAACCCGACCCAGCAGTTGCTGCCAATCCTGAAGACCGGAAATAAACTGGGGACTGGGGGCTAGGGACTGGTTTAATTCTCTTCCCAATGCCCCATGCCCCATGCCCAATGCCCAATGCCCAATTCCCCACTTATTAAAATTCATGCAAAGTCAAACTATTGACCCAGCTAAAACCGAACTGAATCATCACCACGCGGCAGAAGCGTCCGTTAGTCATCACGAAGAACATCCAGACCATCGCCTGTTTGGGCTAATTGTCTTCCTGATTGCTGAAGGGATGATTTTTATGGGGTTGTTCGGAGCCTATTTGGCTTTCCGTGCTACTTTACCTGCATGGCCCCCAGCAGGTACCCCAGAGTTAGAACTATTGCTACCTGGAGTCAACACCATCAATCTAATTTCTAGTAGTTTTGTCATGCACAATGCCGATACTGCGATCAAAAAGAACGATGCGCGGGGTGCCCAGATTTGGTTAGCAATTACGGCTGCAATGGGTGCTATCTTCTTGGTGGGTCAAGTATATGAATATACCCATTTAGAATTTGGTTTAACTACCAATTTATTTGCTAGTGCATTTTACGTTTTGACTGGTTTCCACGGATTGCACGTTACCATCGGCGTTTTGGCGATTGTTGCCGTATTGTGGCGATCGCGCGTTCCGGGTCACTATAGTAACGAAAAGCACTTTGGTATTGAAGCCGCCGAAATCTACTGGCACTTCGTTGACGTGATTTGGATTATTTTGTTCGGATTACTGTATCTACTGTGAGTATTAATTAACTAGTTGTTTAATCCACGCGGACAACTTGATAAGCCCCCTTAGTGGGGGCTTTTTTAATTAACAGAATAAAAATATCAGTGAAAAAGATTGTAGAGACGTAGCAGTGCTACCTCTTTACAAGGGTCATGGATAACGTATATTTATCGTTTGCCTAAAAAAGTTAAATAAAAAAATATATAAAAGCAAGTTTAAACTATTCTCACTATTACTTTTGCTAGATGCAACTGAGTTGTTGCAAATGATATATATGCAAGTAAAGTAAAAGGTGGGAAAAGTGGGAAAAGTAGGATGTTTTGGAGAAAGTATTGAATAAGCAGTTAATATACTGTAAATTGATATCTTAAGGACTAAGTAAACCAACAAATAAAGAAAGTTCGCAAATTTATGCGGATTTAATTTAAGGAAATGCAGTCCTAATATTTCTTCTACTCAGAAAACTGCAAACTTAAAGTTATTCGAGAGATTGCAAGCATTGTAATTCGCCATTTTGCTTTCTCATTTAAGTAGCTTGTACCAATTCAAAAAATGTTTACGACAGATAACCCAACCTGCACTCTCGTTTTGCTAAGGGTAGGGATGGATTCTTTTTTAACAATTGGTATCAGATATTAATTGTGGTATTTCAGAGAAGCGAATACGCATTACAGATTTACCAGAATTATGAGTAGATCGAGATCGTGAAATGTGTGAGTGATTGAAAAGTTACACCTAATTTACCTCAAAAACCATCACTCGGTATCTACCTCAAAAACTTATCCGCTCTTTTTTTATTTTTTCGTCGAACTTACATTGAGCTGACAACCCGATCGCAGTTGGTAATGACTAAAATCTGGTAAAAAAAATTGTGGCGAATACTGTCAGGGTATTTGTGCCTTTTGCCTTTAAATTTTACTGTTCAAGGTTTTGTCAGTAATCAGACTTAACGGTTAAAATAAATAAGTAAATATCCTGATTCCTGAATATTTTTTTCTGCCCACAGTTTAAATACTGTAGACTAGTGTTAAATTTACTTAAGTGATAAAATTACAAAAGTATTTCATGAATTAATTTTGTATTAAGATACCTATAAAGGTATTAAATAAAGCAATCAAGCAACTAAGCATCCAACTCATCTAAAGCATAGATCGCCCGATGGCTAACTGCCGCAAATATCAGTAAATCTACCAGCAAGCAGTTATTCATAACATCACCCAAGCTCTGAATGGTCAGTAAATTAATATAGTAGTACACGCCACATGAGCCAGAACCCTCTAGTCAGAAAAACACTCCGAAGTCGCTTTGAAACTGTCAAAGTGATGGGAAGCGGAGAATCTGATAATACTTACTTATTAGGGGGTGCTATACGTAACAGAAATCAATACCCTTTCAATAGAAAAACACTTCGGAATCGCTTTGAGATTATTAAACACTTAGGAAGTGGAGGTTCTGGTGATACCTACTTGGCCATTGACTTGGATTTACCAGGACAACCCCATTGTGTCGTCAAACATTTCCATCCGAAAGATTCCAGCCCTGCTGTTCTACCCATTGCTAAAAAGCTATTCGCTCGGGAAGCGGAAGTTTTATACCAACTAGGCAACGACCACGATCAAATTCCGAGACTGTTTGCCCATTTTGATGAAGATGGGGATTTCTATTTAGTTCAGGAATATATTGACGGTCATGCCTTGACTCAAGAAATTGTCCCAGGTCAGCCTCTTAACGAGAATACAGTTTTAAATTTATTAAAAGACATCCTAGAAGTACTGGCTTTCGTCCACCAACACGATATTATTCACCGAGATATAAAACCTCAAAACTTAATGCGACGGTCCTCAGATCGGAAGATTGTGCTAATTGATTTTGGGAGTATTAAGAAAATTGGTGCTTTGGGAGCAGGCTTAACAATTGCTGTTGGAACCCCTGGCTATATGCCAAGCGAACAGGCTAAGGGAAAGCCAAAACTTTGCAGCGATATTTATGCTGTAGGGATGATTGGCATTCAAGCTTTAACAGGTTTAATACCTGAGCAACTACCAGAAGATCCCAGTACTGGAGAAGTTATCTGGCGCGATAAGGCACAGGTAAGTGATAGTCTGGCAAATATTTTAGATACAATGGTTCGCGATCGCTACAGCCAGCGTTATCAGTCTGCCACAGAAGCTTTGCAAGCCCTTAATGATGTAGCGTTGTCAGAGTCTTCACAATGTGCTGACATCAACCACAAGGCTGATGATACCGATTTGCTAACTTATAAAAACTTTATTTTGCTGCTAGGCATCGGTCTTGGTGCTACCACTAGCTTGATAGTAATAGTTTTAATCTACAGCTTTATTAATACAGGGTCATCGCTTCCAAACCAACCCACTCCATTAAAGAGTTTTCTAGAAAAATTTGTGGAGTTACCGTTAATTAATACAAATAGTCTACTAGCTAAATCAACACCAAACAGAAGAATCTGTCAAAGCAATTGCACCATTGCAGAAACTACCAAAGAGCAAATTTCATCTCAATGAGAAAGAGTTAATCATCTAGCAACAATCATAAAACTGCTTATTAACTAGCTATTACAGATTTATTTTTAATCTAAATATTTTAAGATTACTGTAGGATAAATACTTAGATATTCCTGTAAGATAAATACAATGAAACAATATTTAAAAATATGGACAATACAAATCAAAGAAAAGCTTTAATTAACAGCGAAATCGCCCTGTTTCTCAGAGGTTTGATTATTGGTAAAGTTCTCACACTTATGGTTATTGGCGGATTACTTTGGTGGTTATTGAAGCCAAATTTATTGTCGTCCCGCAACAGCGTTAACCCTTCTTCTGCTCAAAATGTCAAGAGCGTCTCTAATAATGTCTCTAATAATGTCTCTAATAATAATGGATCAACTTTTCAGACAGTTGCTGATGTTCCCCCTGCCTCATTCAATTACGGAGGTAGTACAGCTTGGGCATCAATCCGGCAATTGGTAGATTCTCAGATCCAGAGCGATCGCCCGGAACTACAATTACGCTATGTAAACCCTGTTAATGGTAGTCCTGGTTCTAGCTCCGGCATTCGGATGTTGCTTGATGGGAAAATAGACTTTGCTCAGTCCTCCCGTCCCCTTACAGATGAAGAAAAAGCTACGGCAAAAGAGCGAGGCTTCACCCTTGAGGAACGTCAGGTGGGTAAAGATGGGATAGCAGTGGTAGTCAATCCATCACTGAATGTGCCTGGTTTAACTGTTGACCAATTGCAGCAAATTTATTTGGGGAAAATTACTAATTGGAATCAAGTCGGTGGGCCAAATCTACCCATCACGGCTTTTTCCCAACGACCAGAGGATGCAGATACAGTAATATTCTCTAATAACAGCGACTTAAAAAGACAAGCACTTGGCTCGAATGTGCAGTATGTCTACTCTGCTACAGATGCAGTGCGCCAACTCAGTAAAACCCCTGGTGGTGTGTATTACGCTTCTGCCCGTTCGGTAGTTTTTCAATGTAGCGTGAAGGCTTTGCCATTGGGTCAGACTTCTGGTCAGCTAATTCCCCCGTATCGAGAGCCGATGGTTTCGCCTGAACAGTGTCCGGGTCGGCGCAACCAGCTAAATACTCAGGCGATCAAAAATGGCAGCTATCCGATGATTGCTAATTTATCTGTGATTATTAAGCAGAATAAAGGTCCAGAACAGCAGATTGGAAATGCTTATGCCAATCTTTTATTAACTGACCAAGGGCAAAAGGCAATTGAGCAAGCTGGTTTTGTTAGAGTTCACTAGTAAATTTGAAGGACAATTGAGCAAGCTTCCTACCGATCCCCGACTTGTTTAAGAAGTCGGGGATTTGGAGCGATCGCTTTTCTATCCATTTACTACTTGTTCAATATCCATGTATTGATCGCTTCATAGGACTTACGCACAGGTTACGCAAAATCAAACCACAGAGAACGCAGAGGAATAACAATTAGAGAGGTTTTTTGCGTAAGTCCTAGCTTGAGTTGAAGTTCACTCGACAGCATAACAGGTAAACTGGCGCTTAAAAGGAGAATGGAACCCAATAACAATATCAGAAGGGGGTACACCTAACTCAACCAATCGTTCAGCAACAGACTCTTCTGTACCGTTATACTGTATCCATATTTTTCCATCTTGAATATCAAAATGCATAACCGGGCCAAACACCCGCTTATCTCCTTGCCAGCCAACGTAAGCTAGTTGATAATGGTCGTTTTCGTTGTCTAAAATTGATTGTGATTTGACAGTATCGGTATTAGACGTGATTTGTTGATGTTCGCTCAAAATTTGTTTGATAAATTGTCGATAGTGTTCTATTTTATCCATAGCCGAATTTCCTCACGTTTTGGGTCATAAATTATCAACTTAACTTGGTAACGATGAAGGGTACGCTGGACAAAAGAAAGTTGGAAAAAGTCTTGATATGTTTCGATCGGAACGGCTAAATAAAGCACTCTGTCTGCTTCTTGTTCTTCTAGAGCTTGGCAGTAATTCAAATATTGTCCGAGTGCAGTATGAAATTCCCTGATATCTGAATCTGCAATAAAACTCTTGATTTCAACAGCTATTTTTTCTGTATTCCGTTCTGCGGCAATGGCATTTTCAGCCGCTAAATCTATTTGTAGCTTAATCGCTTCACTAACACGAATTGTAAAAGGGTCATGAGTAATTATCCACCCATCTTTGATTAATGCTTTTTTTACCTGTTGATGGAAAACATCTTTAGCCATTTTGCTATCTCTACATTAGAGTCTCAAAATGAAAATATGCCATTTTTATGATGTTTTAGCGTTTAGCTTAACCTAAAATTAGATTTTTGCTTTATACATTGCGTTCCCCGAAGGGGTTGTCGTTCGCGCAGCGTGTCGTAGACAAGACATCGCACTCTCCATTATTCTGCATTGCTGCGGCAAGTTTCTCTAAATTTTGACGCACAGCCACACAACGAAGATGCTCAACACCCCAGACTCGTTCGCAAATATCTAAAGCTTGCAAATAATGCGGTTCTGCTTCACTGTAACGTCCAGTTTCACGATAAATTTCTGCCAGATTATTGAGACTTTCGGCAACATTGGGATGATTTTCTCCCAATAGGTGCTTATCAAGTTCTAAGGCTTTTATACATAAGGGTTCCGCTTCATTGTAACGCTCCTGTTCTCTGTACATATAACCCAAAGCATAGATAGTATCTGCTAAAAGCGGATGCGCTTTTTGTAATACACGCTGCTTGAGTTCCAATGATTCCAAAAACAAAGATTCCGCTTCACTGTAACGTCCTTGAGCGCGGTATATTAAACCTAAATTGTGCAAATCTGTTGCAACATCAGGATTTTCTTCTCCCAAAAATTGCTTATCTAGTTCTATTGCTTGTTGCGATAACGGTTCAGCTTCACTGTAGCGTCCTTGATGATAATAAAGTAGCGCTAAATTATTCAGTATCAGAGCGAAAGAAAGATGATTTTCACCAACCAGACGTTTTTCGAGTTCTAATGATTGCAAATATAGAGGTTCTGCTTCGTCATAACGTCCTTGTTCATCATATAGTAATGCCAAATTGTTCAGACTGGCAGCGACATCGGCATGGTGTTCTCCCCACAAACGCTTCCTCAGTTCTAAAGCTTCTTGATATAAGAGTTCTGCTTTACTATATTGTCCAGTAGATTTGTAGAGTCCTGCCAAATTATTCAGGCTAGTGGCAAAAGCCGGATGGTTTTCTCCTAACAAGCGTTTCGTTAATTCTAAAGCTTGTTTATATAAAGGTTCAGCTTCACTGTAGCGTCCCGTTGCACGGTATATTCCTGCTAAATTGTTGAGGCTAGTGGCTAAGTCTATCTGCAAACCTAATTCATTTTGTAGCTCACTCGCCTGACACCAATATTTAATTGCTAATTCTTGTTCTTCTTGATAATTTTGAGATTCACCCCGATTTAATCTGCTGTGGTATATATCGCCCAACCTTGAATATAAAGTAGCCAAGGTAGGATCTTTAGTTCCCCGTTCTTGTTCTACTTTCTCGATTAACCTTTGTAAATCTTGAATGGGTAAGAAAAAGGGGTTATTTTCATTAGTATCTGTGCTGGCTAATTCTGTGTCTCTAAAAACAAAGCTTATATGTTCTAGTTCCTTACCAGGAATAGCATTTGTCTTTTTAGATTCAAACCGAAATACACCATTGCGCCAACTCCAAAAATCAGGAGCTTTTTTAATTAAGTTGACTAAAATTTGGTTAGTTACCCAAAGTACGATCGCAAATGGAAATTCGCGCAATCCTTCCCTTGTCCACTGTAAGTAACCAAAAAACTTCTCCTGTTCTGATTGCTCATTTCCCAATCTGAGAAAATACAATTGTTCAGCACCCGTTACAGTGATTATCGCCGGATTTTGCTGGCGGAGATATTCTTCTTGTTGTATCAGTTGGTTAAGAGCAGCTTTCAGGCTTGGTTCTTGACGTGCTAAAGTTACTCGATATGCACCGAAGGCGGATTGTAGTTCAGCTTCATATTGAGCAATAATCTGATCGCGAAAGCTAGCATCATCGCAAACTGCAATTAGTAAATTTAATCCCCGCTTTTGAGCTTCAATAGAAACAATTAAATCATCATAGGCATCTTGGTTTTCTCCTTCGTCATCTAATAGTTTTTCATTTAACATTAATGGCTCCCTGTCTTTTCAA
Source organism: uncultured Nostoc sp. (assembly GCF_964247315.1). GTDB lineage: Bacteria > Cyanobacteriota > Cyanobacteriia > Cyanobacteriales > Nostocaceae > Nostoc. The sequence goes on along the minus strand of NZ_CAXTTT010000041.1, from coordinate 1,793 downwards.
GCTTTCGATAATAATTGGATGAACATCGTACCAAGTTTCCTCAGTGCGATATTCTAGAACATACAGCCCATGTAACAAATCTAAAAACTCTGCTTGTTTGGGGTCATTGGGCATAAATTGTTCATACACACTCTGCAAAATATCGATATCAACCTTTCCTAAACGGATGGAAAAATCATTGCGAATTTTATTGATTGCTTGCAGAAGAATTTTATCATCAATGATCACTTTGGCTGAAGGATTTCGCCGGATCGTTCGCAAACATATACGGCAGCATTCTTTAGAAATCCGAATTAACTCTCGCAATACGCCACCACTAGAAATCACAATCTTTTCAGCCGTTTCTGCCGTAATTAATTCACTGGGAATCCGCTTTTCTAACACTTCACCGAGAATCTTTGTTGCTTCCGGGCGAGGTTCAGCGTTAGGGAAGCGATTTTTACCTTTATCAAATATTTTTAAGACAGGCATTGCCACAACTTGATCATTAGTTTCAGTGGCAATTATTGTGCTAATAAATGTTTCTCGAAGGACTGCGATCGGGATGGTGTAAATAATTTGAAAATTAGGTTGACAAAGAGCTTTAATATTATCTCGATAAATTTCGTTAACTCTGCCTAAGTCAAGTTTATCTAAATCATCAATAATTACTAAAACGTTTTGTTTAGTTGCAGCTTGAATGAGAGCAGCAATTTCATTAATTCTGGCAACTAAATCTGATAACTTACGTTCAAATTCTTGCTTAATTTCATCCCGAACGCTAGCATCAGCTTTTAATTTAGAACTAATCAATTTTAACAGGTCAAAACCTATACTAGCTTCTGTTTGCAAATTTGATTCTTCAGTGCGAGTGCGGGTAGCAAACCACTTATAAAGAGCTTCTTTAGTGGATTGCGGAATATCAACTTTGCGTGCTTCTGCCTCGGTCATTAAATTAACTGCGATCGCAAACAGTATATTAATATGATTAACAGCCGACATTTCAATTTTGTCGGCAATAGAAAACAGAACTACAAAATATTTATCTTGAATTTGTCGGCTAAATTCAGCTAACAAAGTAGACTTACCACATCCCCGATGTCCTGTAAAGACAATTTTGCCATCTCCATTAGGACTATCTTCCACTAATTGGTTCAGGTCTGCAATCAAATCATCACCATATTCGACTCGAAATCTTTCCATTTCGCTCCGTTCCATCAACGGAAACAGTTCGAGATTACTGTATGCTTCTTGAAAGGAGTTTAATAAGTCTTGAGACATTGGATAGTGCTGTTAACGTGCTAACTATTCATATAATGGCTCATGATTTTTGAAGCACAAGTTAAGGTAATGTCTAGGATAGAGTATGTCTACATAACTTCTAAAATTACGTTAATAAATAACTACTAAGTGAGTGGTATGTTATGTCTTAAAAAGAGATGCCTTAATCCCCAAATTTCAACCTATCAATAAGTAACAGAGGTCAATAATCAATAAAACTGAATGATAGATTATACATTGGATAATTCAGACTGAATGATAGATTATACAGATAACATCCTAAAAGCTACTTAACACATAAATAAAATAAAATTTTCAGTTATAAAAATAAATTTTTAGTGTGCTTTGTCTCATTCCCCTCTAGCCGATGCGATGGTAGCTGTTGTTAGTATTGGTTTACTAGGCGGGTATCTCATTTTTGCAAATATACTTAGTATCGCAAGGCGGGAGTCAAATTACCCCCCTTAATCCCCCCTTATAAAGGGGGGAAATAAGAAATCTTGTTCCCTCCCCAATACATACGGGGAGGGTTA
>NZ_CAXTTT010000040.1:0-56775 GCF_964247315.1 uncultured Nostoc sp. | reverse complement strand
AACGGCACAGGTGCGGAACATTGCCGAAGTTACTACGGCGGTTGCAACAGGCGATCTATCAAAGAAAATCACTGTTGATGTTAAGGGCGAAATTCTGGAACTTAAAAACACCATCAACACGATGGTAGATCAACTTAGTTCCTTTGCAAGTGAAGTAACAAGAGTTGCGCGTGAGGTGGGAACTGAAGGTAAATTGGGCGTACAAGCGGAAGTCAAAGACGTTGCTGGTACTTGGAAAGATTTAACCGATAGTGTAAACTTCATGGCGGGAAGCTTGACGGCACAGGTGCGGAACATTGCCGAAGTGACAACTGCGATCGCCAATGGTGACTTATCTAAGAAAATTACTGTTGCTGTCAAAGGCGAAATTCTGGAACTCAAGAATACCATCAATATAATGGTGGATCAACTCAATTCCTTTGCAAGTGAAGTCACAAGAGTTGCCCGTGAGGTGGGAAGTGAGGGTAAATTAGGCGTGCAAGCAGATGTGCGCGGTGTGGCTGGCACTTGGAAAGATTTAACTGATAGCGTAAACTTCATGGCGGGAAGCTTAACGGCACAGGTGCGAAACATTGCCGCCGTCACCACAGCTGTAGCTAATGGCGACTTATCTAAGAAAATCTCCGTTGATGTCAAAGGTGAAATTTTAGAGTTGAAAAACACCGTTAACACGATGGTAGATCAACTCAATTCCTTTGCAAGTGAAGTAACGCGGGTGGCGCGTGAGGTGGGAACTGAAGGTAAGCTGGGCGTACAAGCGGAAGTTAAAGGTGTAGCCGGCACTTGGAAAGATTTAACCGACAGCGTAAACTTCATGGCGGGAAGTTTGACGGCGCAAGTGCGGAATATTGCCGAAGTTACCACAGCCGTCGCTAACGGCGACTTATCTAAAAAAATCACCGTCGATGTCAAAGGCGAAATTCAGGAACTCAAAAACACCATTAATACAATGGTGGATCAGCTAAATTCCTTTGCATCAGAAGTTACCAGGGTTGCCCGTGAAGTGGGAACGGAAGGTAAATTAGGCGTGCAAGCTTACGTCAGAGGAGTTGCTGGAACTTGGAAAGATTTAACAGACAACGTGAACTCAATGGCGGAGAACCTCACCGGACAAGTTCGCAACATCGCCGAAGTTACCAAGGCGGTAGCTAATGGCGACTTATCTAAGAAAATTACCGTCGATGCCAGAGGCGAAATTTTGGACTTGAAAAACACCACCAACACGATGGTAGATCAACTCAGTTCCTTTGCCAGTGAAGTAACGCGGGTGGCGCGGGAAGTGGGAACTGAAGGGAAGTTGGGCGGACAAGCGCAAGTCCAAGGTGTTGCGGGGACTTGGAAAGATTTAACTGATAACGTGAACTCGATGGCGGGGAACTTAACGGCACAAGTGCGCGGTATTGCCAGAGTTGTAACCGCAGTTGCTAACGGTGACTTGAAACGGAAACTGATGCTAGATGCCAAGGGAGAAATTGAAACTTTGGCAGAGACAATCAATGAGATGATTGATACTCTAGCGACATTTGCCAATCAAGTAACTACAGTGGCGCGGGAAGTGGGAATTGAAGGGAAGTTAGGCGGACAAGCTAGAGTACCTGGTGCGGCTGGGACTTGGAAAGATTTGACCGATAATGTGAACGAACTTGCTGCTACACTGACAACTCAGTTGCGAGCGATCGCAGAAGTTGCTACAGCTGTAACTAAGGGTGATTTAACTCGTTCAATTGCCGTCGAAGCACTAGGAGAAGTAGCGATACTCAAAGACAACATCAACCAGATGATTGCCAACCTGCGAGAAACAACGCAGAAAAACACCGAACAAGACTGGTTGAAAACAAACTTAGCCAAGTTTACCCGAATGCTCCAAGGGCAGCGAGACTTGGAAACCGTATCTAAACTAATTCTCTCAGAACTCGCACCCTTGGTAGGAGCGCAACACGGCGTATTCTTCCTCATGGAGTATGGGGAACATACACCGTATTTGAAACTAATTAGTAGCTACGCTTACCGCGAACGCAGACATCTAGCTAACCGCTTCCACTTGGGTGAAGGTTTGGTGGGACAATGCGCTTTAGAAAAAGAGCGAATTCTGCTGACGGAAGTACCCAGCGATTATGTCAGAATTTCCTCTGGTTTAGGAGAAGCCACGCCTCTGAATGCTGTGGTATTACCTGTACTTTTTGAAGGACAGGTGACAGCAGTCATAGAATTAGCATCCTTCCGCCGCTTTAGCGAAATTCATCTGACATTCTTCGACCAGCTTACCGAAAGTATCGCGATCGTCCTCAACACGATCGCAGCATCGATGCGAACTGAAGAATTACTCAAGCAATCGCAATCTTTAGCTGAAGAACTCCAAACCCAGCAAAGCGAACTCCGCGAAACCAACAAGCGTTTAGAACAACAAGCCCAATCACTCAAAACCTCTGAGGATTTACTCAAAGGACAGCAAGAGGAACTGCAACAAACCAACGCCGAATTAGAAGAAAAGGCAGAGTTGTTGGCGATGCAGAAGAAAGAAGTCGAGCGCAAAAATCAAGAAATTGAACAAGCGAGACTATCTTTAGAAGATAAAGCCGAACAACTGGCCCTTTCCTCAAAATACAAATCAGAATTTCTCGCCAATATGTCCCATGAACTGCGGACACCGTTGAATAGCTTGTTAATTTTGGCGAAATTATTAACAGATAATATCGATCGCAACCTCACCGCCAAGCAAGTCGAATACAGCCAGACAATTTATTCAGCGGGTACTGACTTGTTGGCGTTAATCAATGACATTCTGGATCTCGCTAAAATTGAATCTGGAACCATGTCCATTGACATGACCCAAATGCCATTGACAGACTTGGGCGCGCAGATTGAGCGCACCTTTCGCCAAATCGCTCACAGTAAAGGACTTGGTTTCGCAATTGAATTTACTTCCGAATTGCCGAACAGCATTTATACAGATGTCAAACGCATACAACAAGTGTTGAAAAATCTCCTCTCCAACGCTTTTAAATTTACAGAGCAAGGGGAAGTACGCTTACGGATTGCAGTGGCCAAGCTAGGGTGGAGCAACGACCACGAAACCTTAAATAGTGCCGAGATTGTGATTGCTTTCTCAGTCAGCGATACAGGCATTGGCATTGCTCCCGAAAAACAGAAAGTGATTTTTGAAGCATTCCAGCAAGCCGATGGCTCTACCAGTCGCAGATATGGCGGTACCGGATTGGGCTTATCAATTAGCCGCGAAATCGCCCGTCTCTTCGGCGGTGAAATAAAACTAATCAGTCAACCTGGTGAAGGTAGCACCTTTACATTCTACTTACCACAATCGAGTCCTGAGTCTAGATCGACACTCCCCACTTCTCACTCCCCACTCCTCACTCCTCACTCAGCACTCAGCACTCAGCACTCAGCACTTATAAATGACGATCGCACTACCATTGAAAGAGGCGATCGCGTGTTACTAATTGTCGAAGATGACGTTAATTTTGCGCGTATCCTGCTAGATATGGCGCAAGAACAAGGATTCAAGGTGATAGCTGCCCAAACCGGTAGTACGGGTTTGATGTTAGCGCAGCAATTCCTACCTTCAGCCATTTTGCTAGATATCCGGTTGCCAGAAATGGATGGTTGGACGGTATTGGATCGTCTCAAACATGACCCCAATACCCGTCACATTCCTGTACACATCATGAGTGTTGAGGAAGGGCAACAGCGCGGTTTACAACTAGGTGCGATCGCATATCTGCAAAAGCCCTTAACCAGCGAAACAATATCCGAGGCGTTGACCAAAATTAAAGGTTTTGTTGAGCGCCAGGTGAAAAATTTATTGGTAGTCGAAGATGATGATACTCAACGGCTGAGTATTGTTGAGTTGATTGGTAACAACGATGTTTTGACCACTGCTGTGGCTAACGGTGCAGCAGCTCTAGAAGCTATTCGCACCCAGCATTTTGATTGCCTGGTTCTCGATTTAGGGCTACCCGACATGACCGGATTTGAACTGATCGAGCAGATAAAGCTTCTACCTAACGGCAAAACTTTACCAGTTATTGTCTACACAGGTAGAGAAATTAGCAAAGCTCAAGAAACAGAACTCAGACGAATTGCCGAGACAATCATCATTAAAGATGTGCGATCGCCCGAACGTCTTCTTGATGAAACAGCATTATTTTTACACCGAGTCCAAGCAAATTTACCTGCACCCAAACGCCAAATACTCGAACAACTGCATTCACAAGACTACTTACTCACTGGCAAAAAAGCGCTAATTGTAGACGACGATATGCGGAATATCTTCGCCCTGACCAGTATGCTGGAGCGTTATCAAATAGAGGTTATATATGCTGAAAATGGCAGAGAGGGAATTACCTTGTTAGAAAATACACCAGATATTGATGTCGTTTTGATGGACGTAATGATGCCAGAAATGGATGGTTACGAAACAACACGCGTAATCCGTCAAAACGATCGATTTAAGTCTTTGCCGATTATTGCACTGACTGCTAAAGCCATGCTAGGCGATCGCGAGAAATGTATTGAAGCCGGCGCATCAGACTACATCACCAAACCTGTAGATACTGAGCAATTGCTGTCGCTGTTGCGTGTTTGGCTATATCGTTAATGACACTATAGCCTTCACCAATTCTTCTGGATCTACAGGCTTAGAAATATGCTGTTGAAATCCCACAGCGATCGCTTGTTGACGATCCATCTCACCAGCATAAGCAGTCAAAGCGATCGCCGGAATTGTCCCTCCTTGTTCTGGTTTCAAACTCCTCACTTGTCGCATCAGCATATAGCCATCCATTTCTGGCATCCCGATATCGCTGACGATCAAATTTGGCTGGGATTGAGTTAATACTGTTAAAGCTTCAATGGCTGAGGCGACAACGGTAACAGTTGCACCATACTGCTCCAGCATGAAGGGCAAAAATTCTCGCATATCTGCATCATTATCCACCACCAGAATCTCTAAGCCAGACAAGGGCGAAGCTTGAGCCGCCTCAAGTGAGGAGTTCTCTTTTGCATCCTTGATTTCTTTGCTTTCATGCTGTAAGTATGGAAGTTTCACAGTGAAAGTTGCTCCTTGTCCTTCACCGAGACTTTCTGCTTGCACAGTTCCGCCGTGAAGTTCTACGAGATGGCGAACGATCGCTAATCCTAAACCTAAACCGCCAAATTTTCGAGTTGTCGCACCATCTGCTTGACGGAAATAATCAAAGACATAAGGTAAAAACTCAGGTGCAATTCCCTTTCCTGTATCAGTTATACGGATTTGTATCTGTGAGCCAACTTGCCCTAATTTAATTTTTATTTGTCCGCCAATGGGAGTAAACTTAATGGCATTAGAAAGAATATTCCAAATAACTTGTTGTAATCGATTGGCATCGCCTAAAACTTCCCCAACATCAGATTCGAGAATTGTCTGAATCTGGATAGACTTAGCCTGTGCTGATAAACGCACTGTCTCAATCGCAGCTTCAATCACTGATACCAAATTAATCTGGTAAAAGTTGAGGTGAAGTTTACCCTGAAGGATGCGGGAAACATCGAGTAAATCTTCAATCAATTGGGTTTGCAACCTGGCATTGCGCTCAATGGTTTCTAAGGCGCGATCGCTGGTTGGTTGATCAAGCTTACGGCTTTGCATCAGTTTTGCCCAACCTAGAATCGGGTTGAGTGGTGTTCTTAATTCATGAGACAACACAGCTAAAAATTCATCTTTGATCCGGTTTGCTGATTCAGCAGCGCTTCGTGCTGTTCGTTCGGCTTCATAGAGATGGGCGCGAGCGATCGCTTGGGCGCATTGTTGAGCAATGGCTAAGATAAACGCTCGATCTTCTCCACTAAGTTGTTGGAGCTTGGCAAATCCCAAAGTTATACCGCCAACTGCCCAACCTTCCACCATCAATGGAATAGAAATCCAGGCTTCAAAGTTGTATTTGGCGTAAGTTTCAGCCAAATGTGGGTAACGATTTACCCGATTTTGTATTGGTTCAGCCCAAATAGGTTGCCCAGTCCGTACAGCTTCTGCTAGAGGAGAGGGTGAATCGATGGCAAAATGACGCCAAGTATCTATTAAATCTTGGTTATAGCCAACCGCATGTACAATTTCTAGTTCAGTTTTCGCTTCATTTAACAAAGCGACGAGGGCACAACTGGCTCCCAAAGCAGCTGTACTCTGCTCTACAATGACTTCAGATACTTGGACTGGTGTCAGTAATTCTGAAAGGGCAGCTGTGATCGATTGGAGACGAGCAATGCGCTCTAACGCTCTTTCTGCGGTTCTTTGTGCTTGCTGCGCTTCTTGATAAAGGCGGGCATTATCGATCGCGATCGCCGCTCGATGGGCAATATCCTCCGCTAGTGATAAGTCAGCCGTGCCGTAACGACGATCTGATTCTGCAGTAAAAAAGGAAATTGCACCAAAAATTCTTTCACGTGCCATCAAGGGCAAGATCATACAGGATTTTAAACCAAGTTCGCGCACAATTCTTAGATGTTCTGCGTCTGGGATGCTTTCTACTAAAGCTGCATCTGGAATTTCAGTTACCATTTCAGCAAGTCCTGTACGCAGCACTTTCGGCACACCTTCAGGTTCATCCAATTTTCTCGGATAATACTGATGAAGTTCCCAACCGAGTTTTACTTTCTCTGGATCTCGGTGAGCAACTGCTACCCGATTAATTGATTGGTTGTCTTGCAGCAAATCAACGCTGCACCAATCGGCGAAATCAGGCACAACCAACTTGGCCACACTTGCTAGCGTGCTTTCGTAATCAAGGGAAGAGGCGAGGGTTGCACTGACTTGAGCCAAAAACCTGGCTCGTTGTCGCTCAACTTCTGCTTCCTCTCGGGCGGTTTGCTCTTGAATCAGTTGGATACGTGCTGAACGATAAATTTGCAAGGGTTCTGAGATATCTTGCTCTCCCAAAACAAAGGATTGAATTTGTGCAGTTGTCTCTAATTGCTGCAAACACTGTTCTAGATCGAATTGTAAACCTAAAGCGCTCTGATACCTCTGTTCTGGAACCTTCGACAGCAATTTTATGATCATGTCACAAAGCATTTGCGGGATATCAGGGTTCAGCTTTATTGGAGATAGCGGAGATTTTTCAAGATGACAATGCACCCACTCTAAAGAGTCTTTGGCTTGAAACGGTAGCTGACCTGTGAGCATCTCATAAAAGGTGACTCCCAGAGAATACAAATCGCTGCGATAGTCAATTCCTCGATTCATTCGCCCAGTTTGTTCGGGTGACAGATAAGGTAAACTGCATTCAATGCGACTAGAACTGCTAACTATTTCCTGCTGGTATGGAATAAAAGCAGCAATTCCAAAATCGGCAATTTTGACCTGATTAGTTTCGAGGTTAACTAAGAGATTTTGCGGATTAATATCCTTGTGGACAATGTGATGAGTGTGGATTTGGGCAAGTTTGCTAGTGATTTCAATCGCCATCTTCAAAAACGGCACAGGCTGTTGAAATTGGTTTAGAAACTGGTCGAGCGATCGCCCCTCAAAATCCTCCATAATTAAATAAGGGATTCCCCGATCCATCTCTAAGGCGTAGACTTGGAGTGCGGCGGCGGTATTTAACTTTTGAGCGATCGCATACTCATGTTTGAATTGTTCGATATTATTGGGCGTACACTGTTCTGGACGTAGCCCTTTGATAATTACCGGACACCGATCTTTAACTCTAATTCCACGGTATATGACTGCTTTTACCCCTGCTTTTAACAAAGTGACAATTTTAAATCCGGGTAATGCAATCGTCATGCCAAATACTCCAGCCGTGCTTCTTCAGGGATAATCCGAGCTTAATTGTATTTTAGATACATTTCTTTGGGCAGATGAAATTTAGATGATATCAGGTTCGGATAATCATTTTTGCTGACTTAAAAACCAAAAGTAAGCTAAAATTCAAGCAGAGTAAGCATTTCCCGCTCAAAAACTCCCCATGTTTGATAACCTGCAAACCCAAATTTACCAACTAGAACAATTTGCCAACAGCCTCGTTTCTAACCAACTGACACACCTTAGCGTGGTGAGTATTGGTATCATCTTTGCAGCTGGTTTGCTCACCAGTCTCACACCCTGTATGCTTTCCATGCTGCCAATTACCATTGGCTACATCGGTGGTTATGAAGCCAAAAGCCGCCTCCAAGCAGCTGCTCAATCAACTTGGTTTGCTTTAGGTTTAGCAACTACACTAGCAGGGCTAGGTATGTTAGCAGGTTTTGTCGGAAAAGTCTACGGTCAAGTGGGAATTGGTTTGCCGATTATCGTCAGCATTATCGCTATTCTCATGGGGCTGAACTTATTAGAAGCACTGCCTCTGCAATTTCCATCCTTGGGTGAAACCAATTGGATTTCGCCGGATTTGCCAGCCGGGTTGCGTTCTTATTTGCTCGGACTGACTTTCGGCTTAGTGGCATCCCCTTGTAGCACGCCTGTTTTAGCCAGCTTACTGGGTTGGATTGCCAATACACAAGACTTAATTTTAGGTGCTGTTTTGTTACTTTCTTATACAGCAGGTTATGTAGCGCCATTGATTTTGGCAGGTACTTTTACAGCTTCAATTAAAAAATTACTGGAATTGCGTCGCTGGTCTGGTTGGATTAATCCAGTTAGTGGGGCGCTGTTGGTAGGATTCGGTGTATTTTCCTTGATTTCTCGGATTCCCCTCGGCAGTTTTTAATAACAGTACTTTGTTAGATTTTAGACATAATGACTTTAGAAGATTCGGCGTCCAAAGAATTAAAATGGTGGGCGATACCTGGGCAGTTCTTACGCCAAGAGCTTTTGCCTGTATTGACTAACTTACGACTAGCGATCGCACTACTGCTATTGATTGCAATCTTTAGTTCCACAGGTACTGTAATCGAGCAAGGTCAGTCACCCGCATTTTACCAAGCCAATTACCCAGAACATCCAGCTTTATTTGGTTTCTTAACTTGGAAAGTAATTCAAGTAGTTGGGTTAGACCACGTATATCGTACCTGGTGGTTTCTAGCATTACTCATCTTGTTTGGCACTAGCTTAACTGCTTGTTCATTTACCCGTCAGTTACCAGCCTTAAAAGCTGCCCAGCGCTGGAAATATTACGAAGAACCACGGCAATTTCAAAAGTTAGCTTTGAGTACAGAACTAGATAATGGTTCTCTAAATTCCCTCAGCGAAATATTACAGAAACACCGCTATAAAATTTTTCCAGATCCAGAAAAAGAAAATCTCCTCTACGCCCGTAAAGGAATAGTCGGACGCATCGGCCCAATTATCGTTCATATTGGCATCGTCGCTATTCTGCTAGGGGGAATTTGGGGGGCGATGACTGGGTTTCTCGCTCAGGAAATGGTTGCTAGTGGCGATACATTTCAAGTGACAAATATTGTCGATGCTGGCCCAATAGCCGCAAAAATCCCGAAAGATTGGTCTGTGCGCGTCAATCGTTTTTGGATTGACTACACACCATCTGGCGGCATCAATCAATTTTATTCAGATATGTCTGTCTTGAATAATCAGGGAAAGGAAATTGACCACAAGAAGATTTTTGTCAACGAGCCTCTGCGCTATCATGGCATAACTTTCTATCAAACTGATTGGGGAATTGCAGGTGTTCGCGTCCAATTTAACAACAGTCCGATTTTTCAGCTACCGATGGCGCAATTGAACACCAACGGTAACGGACGCATTTGGGGAACCTGGGTACCAACGAAACCGGATTTGAGTCAGGGTGTCTCCCTGTTAGCGAAAGACTTGCAAGGGATGGTATTAATTTATGATGCCACTGGCAAACTTGTTGATACAGTCCGCTCTGGGATGTTCACCGAAGTTAATGGCGTGAAGTTGAAAATTTTGGATGTCATTGGTAGTACTGGCTTACAAATTAAAGCCGATCCAGGCATACCAATTGTTTATACAGGGTTTGGTTTACTAATGCTGGGTGTGGTGATGAGTTACTTTTCTCATTCACAAATCTGGGCATTGCAAAAAGGCGATCGCTTGTATGTGGGTGGCAAAACTAATCGTGCCCAAGTTGCTTTTGAACAAGAAGTTTTAGAGATTTTAGATCGGCTGAGTTCACAGCCAAAAGGTGAGGAGAAAGAGACGGCGATTGAAGTTTAAACGCAGAGGGGCGCAAAGGAAATCGCAGAGGTACGCAGAGGATTACTTTGCGTACCTTTGCGTTAACCTCTGCGTCCCTTTGCGTTTCAAAGTTATTTACAATTAATTACGTCCACACGCCTACAAACATTGAAATTACTAGAGGTATTTATTAAACATTGGAAAAAAAGATTTCTATGTCTGCCAAACTTCAATCTCAGGGACGGGTTTGCCTTCTACCTTTAATCGCTATCTTGTTAAGTATTACTTCTTGCACTGCCGAGCAGAAAAATATAAAGCGTGTTTCCCTTATTGGTACTGGGGCAAGTTTTCCCGCACCTTTGTACGAGCGTTGGCTTTCAGATTACAACCAGCAAAATCCAAATGTAGAAATTAACTATCAAGCTATAGGAAGCAGTGCCGGAGTGCAACAGCTCATCGACGGTACTGTAGACTTTGCAGCTAGTGATGTAGGAATTACAAGCGAACAAGCAGCTAAGATAAAACGGGGAGTAATCGCTTTGCCAATAACTGCTGGTTCTATTGTCTTAGCTTATAATCTCAAACCAGTTGCACAACAGTTGCCTCAAGTAAATGTGCCAACTGCTCTAAGGCTACCACGCCAAGTTTACGTAGATATCTTTCTCGGAAAAATTACGAATTGGAATCATCCTAGAATAGCCGCAGCTAATCCAGGAGTAAGTTTGCCCGATTTACCAATTCAGGTTGTACACCGAACTGATGGTAGTGGAACTACAAGCGTGTTAACGCAACACCTAAGCACTATAAGTCCAGAATGGAAAAGCAAAATTGGGGCTGGTAAATCTGTAGCATGGCGAGTGGGAATTGGTGGAAAGGGTAACGAAGGTGTTACAGCCTTGATTCAGCAGATACCAGGAGCTATTGGCTATGTAGAATACATTTATGCCAAACAAAACAAACTTCCTGTAGCTGCTTTAGAAAATAAATCTGGTAATTATATTACACCGACACCAAAATCAGTAGCACAAACTTTAGAAGCAGTAAAATTACCTGCTGATAACTTGATTGCTTTTATCACCGATCCTACAGATGCCCAGTCTTATCCGATCGTCACTTACAGCTGGCTTTTAACTTATCACCAATATCCCAACCGAGTCAAAGCTCAAGCGCTGAAAAATTTTATCAATTGGGCTGTGATTGAGGGGCAAAAATCCAGTTTGGAACTTGGATATATTCCTTTGTCTAAAAAAGTTGTGCTTCAAGTGCAATCTGCCGTTAAGAAAATTGCTGAATGAAGCTGATTAATATCCATCTGCATCCATCAATGATAATGTTACTTTTGATGATGCACTTCAACCACTGTATGTACATTCCCGCGAGGCGTGAAGTCTGCTTTCACCGTGACTTCCAACGGATCGCAAGCAGCCACAAAATCATCTAAAATTTGATTGGCAGATTCTTCGTGGGAAATGTAGCGATCGCGGTAACTATTAATATAAAGTTTGAGCGCCTTCAATTCCACTACCCGTTCATCGGGCACATAGCTAACATAAATTGTCGCAAAGTCAGGATAACCGGAAAACGGACATTTACAAGTAAATTCCGGCAAAGTAATGTTAATGTCATATCGCCTCCCCACACGCGGATTCGGAAAGGTAATTAGTTTACCTTCTGCAATGTCGCGTTCGCCATACTTCATTTCTTGGCTGGTTTGGGATGTACTTTCAGATAATTTATCAGTTGTCATTTGTCAGTTGTTAGTTTTTAGTTGTAATTTGTCATTTGTCATTTACTCTCCCTGCCCCTGCCCCTCTGCCTATTAATACTCTTCCTTCTCCCAGTCTGGACAATTCTCATCTTCACAACCGTGGGGATGCATCGCACAAACTAACAAATTACCACCATAAACTTGGCCGTGGTAGTGACTACAACCGATACAGGCAGGATTTTTTTCAGATGTAGGTTCAACTGAATAAGGAAAACCCGGATCGACATCTGCTACAATGTCTTCCAGTTCCCAGTAAGCTTCCAACATCGGTTCAGCCAAATCCTGTAGATACTGATCGACTTCAGTAATAATATTATTGTGTACTTGCTCGCTGACTTCTTCCGTTAGCTCCAAAAATGCGTCTACCACTTCACTCATTCCCAGAAAGAAGCGCTCTACTTCATCAGCTACTGTTTCGACGATTTCTACTAAATCTTTTTGCCACTGTTCCATAAACTTGACACCTTTGCAGGCTATAAACAGGACGCTTTGTATTATCTGGCTTAAAGCACTAAAATACACACTAAGCAATGTATCTTATCAAGTTTTATCCGAAGTGTCATGTCAAAATGCCACTTATTAATCATATTCCGCTCAAACAATACTTTTTATTGATCGCGTTGCAATCGTTTTAACTCGTCTTGCAGGTTTAGCACTTCTTGGCGCAATTTATCTACATTTTCATCATTTGACGCCTCTTTGACCGTTGGCTCTTCATCTTCCTCTAAAATTTCAATGCGGCGAGGTTGAGAAGGGGGCGTTTCTGGTGAGGCTACACCAGATGGTTGGGCTTGTTGGGCTTGCTTCATCATATCTTCAACGAAGCGGCGGGCTTCTTCTGTATTCATTTCGCCCTTTGCCACCATTTCATCTGCCAGTTTTTGGACTTGCGATCGCACTTCGGCTAATTTTCCCCCTGCTTTCTCACCTGCGTAAGAAGCTAATCCAACACCGAGGTAAAAAGCTTTTTGAACAATATCTCCAAAACCAGGCATTATTGCTAACCGCTCCTAAAAATAGGGCGACCCGGAGACTACGCCTACCACAAGCCTCCCGTGTTGCTGCTACCTTCCGGTTCTGACAAGATTTGGGTGTTGCGATCGCATAGATCCAGGTCTTCTATAAGCATAACATTAAAATTCACTAAGTGTGTGTTATTCCATTACAATTCGCCATTCATAAAGCTGATAGTTGACGCAGCCGTGTTTCACCAAGGGATCATCAGCCACAATCACTTCTGCTTCCTCCTTTGAGGCTGCTTCAAACAGCAACATCCCGCCTCTTTGCTCTGCCCAATAGCCTGTTCGCGCTTTGTGTCCTTTAGCAATCAAATTCTGAATGTAGGCTTTGTGGGCAGGTACATATTGGTCAAAGCTAGGTTTATCGACTTTGCCTTCTTCAATTTTTACAAACCACGGCATTAGCTTCTTAACTCCAGTTACAACAGACAGTCTGCTTTAGTTATGACTATTTTTGGGTAGCATTTGAGTAGCAATTTACACGAACTACAGCGATTCACAAATTAATATAGATAGAGATATGAGCCGTTTTTTTATTGCCCTCTTACCACCGCAAGATATTCAAGACTACGCCAACGAGATTAAGCAGTACTTTGCCGACCGATATGCTAGTAGCGGGGCGCTAAAGTCTCCGCCTCATATTACCCTGCAACCGCCCTTTGAATGGGCAGATGCTAACTTGCCACTGTTAGAAGCATCTTTGCAGGAGTTTGCCAGTGGACAACAGCCAGTGGCAATTACACTTAAAGGATTTGATGCCTTTGCGCCTCGTGTAATATACATTAATGTTGTCATAAGTCAAGAGCTTTTAACTTTGCAAGCTGATTTAATGGCTCATACAGAAAGCAACTTGGGAATTGTTGATCGGGTTTCTAAAACCCGCCCTTTTGCACCCCATTTAACGATTGCATTTCGGGATTTAACGAAGCAGAACTTTAAAGCTGCTTGGTCAGAATTTGAAAATCGTCAGTTGCATTTTGAGTTTACTGCTGACAAATCAACCTTGCTGCTTCACGACGGGAAGCGCTGGAATATTAAACGAGAGTTTGCTTTTTTGTCTAGTAGTAATTGAGGGATGTTTTTGTGATGGACGCTGACGCTGTTTGATATTGTAGCTAATTTGTTTTTGGATTAATTGGTGATTTATATATTCTCTAGTCATGAGTGTTATAGAGAAAAGATTAGCATTATTATCTACTAGAGAGCGTTCTTGCAAAGATTCCAAAGCATCTAGTAATTGTGGTGTTGGTATAGTATGTGATATTTGCGATCGCAGTTCTGAAAGTGAGGCAGGCTGAGAATTAACTGCTAACCACTCAATAATCATCTTTTCTGTAACCGACACGCGTTTAAAATGCTCTTTTAAAAGCTGGTTAATCTCTCCAAAAACTAATGTTTTTTGGTTTAAAAATTCTGAAATATTACCATCAAATAATTTATCAATTTTATTAAAAGCTATATTTAATACCAATGGATTACCGCCATAGCTCTCAACGAGTTGATGCAAATCACCAGTTGAATCCCAAAAAGCACCTTTAGTTTGAAAGATTTCTTCTACTTCTGTGATTTGTAGGCCTTTTAGTTGCAATGCCCTAACAGGTAAGTTTTCTCCTAGCAGTCGTCTAATTACTCTCGGCGTTTCCTGACTTGTAAGCACTAAGCAACTTTGATGAAGTGTTTGTGCCACTCGTCTGATAAGTTCGCTATAACCTTCATAATTTTGTCGATAGTATTCAATATCATATTTATTTAAAACATCTTGTAAAAATGTCTCTATATTATCTAATACTAATAAACAACGAGCATTTTTTAGATAATGAAGAAACTGGGAAATTCTATCGTCTAAAGTTTTTGATAAATTAGTTTCCTGCCCTTTGGATAAAAGTTGAATTAGATCGGCTAGCATATCTTTGACTGGTGGAGCATTGCGGAGACTGCGCCAAATTACAAACTCAAACTTATCTTGAATTTGCTCTGCTAGCTTTACTGATAAGCTAGTTTTGCCCATCCCATCCATACCTAACAAAGTCACTAGTCGGCAGTGTTCTTCGATAATCCAGTGTTTTAGTGTTGTTAGTTCTGTTGTGCGTCCTAAAAATACAGAGATATCAGGTGCTTCGCCCCAATCAGTTAAATTTTGGATTGAATGCTGATTACTGATTACTTCATCAGTCCGAGGTAGTTGATAATCACTTGATTCAAGTAATAAATTAAAAACCCTGAAACAGATGTTTAGAGTTTGCTTGTCAACTCCTACTTGGCAATGAAATACCTTCATCAGTGTATCTGGATCTAAGCCAGTGCGATCGCTTAAATCTTCCAAAGTGTAACGTTTATCTAAATTTTCCCAACTTTGTGCCTGACATTTCGCCGTTTGAAGTTTCTGAAATCCTTCAGGTGTAAGAATAACACCCCGTTTGCGCCTGCGTTGTAGTGGATTCATTAATGTCCTTTAAGTTTTGTACATACACTCATAAAGTAATAGTCAGTAGTTAGCGCCTATAATATGCCACCAAAATATCTACTTCACTTAAGAGGGTGCTACAAAGATGAGACGTGCTTTCCCTGAAATCAGGTTTGTTAAATATTATGAATATTAGAAATATGAATATAGAGACATACCAGTGTTACGTTTATACAAAGGTTCTGGATAACGCAGATTTAATTTCACCAGATATCTATTGTGACTGACGATGCATTTTTTGCAGAACTGCCAGAGATAAATCAGAAGTTTTGCTGAGGTTGTTGCTAAGTGAAATCCTTACTGAGCAAAGCTTTGGAAAATTGCCGATCAAAAAGTTTTAATTTTATTTCTTAAGTTCCTTAACTTCGGTTGTTAGCGCAGAGTTACACGTGCAAAATACAAAAAGTTTTCCAATTCGCCCTGAACACGTAGTATCATTAATAGTTGAGAATAAGCGATCGCATCTCTTTCTTTTTCACTCTCTGTATTCGCCTACGTCGAACGTCTCAAAGAGTTGCAGCTTTTCGTCACACATCGCTTAACTTTCGGAACGCCTTGCAAACAAGAAATGTTAGATTTATTTATTTCTACTTACCTAATTTTTGTAAAACAAGATACATTAAATGGTAGTTTAGTTGTAAAGGAACCAAAAAGCATGGCCGTTAGTAGCCCTGAAGTCATCCGTCATATATTGATCGGATTGGGATATTTAGCTCCTGAGATCGATCCTAAGCCCGATCTCACTAAATTTGCTCCCTGGAAGCGGAATAACAACTCTTTGACAGACAATCCTACTGAAGAAGCAATTAAAAAGTTTCAGAAACAGTACTCACAAAAACTTACGGTTAATGGTAATGCTGATGCAGAGACTCGAACTGTAATGGAAGATACAGTCAAAGGGCTTCAGAATAGATTGAAGTTTCATGGTTTTGCAACCAATGCTGAAATTCCAAAAGACTTGCCTTTTTATGGGCCAGCTACTTATACAGCAGTCAAAAAATTTCAGAAATCTCAAGGTTTAACTGAAAATGGTATTGCTACTTTTGAACAGCGTCAAATTCTACAGCAATCTAGTCTAACAGATAAGCCCCAGCCCCAGTCACAAGTCAAGCTGAGAGATTTGTGTTTCCAATTCCAAAAGAATCCTCAAAATCCTTCTTACATCGCAGCGTTAAATAACTTACAACAAAATTTACCCAAGGACGTTTTACACAAAGTTACTAACAAATGGAGGGGGACAAACGATCAAAATCCTGAGATTGTCAAGCTGACGAATCTGTTTACTTATTATGATGACAATAATGCAAACCATCGTGATGCACTAAATCACTTACAAAGTCAGCTTACCCCAGCCATCTCTCAAGCATTTTTAAATCTTTGGAATAAGAAGTAACAAATGGGACTTATATAAACCAATACCTTAGCCAAAATAAGAGTGTGAAGAGGTAAGCCTGACGTAGTAGAGTTATTGTCTCTCACAAGGACAACTCAAAAGTTACAATCAGCGATTTCCGTCAACATAATCCTGACTCCGGCATTATTGACCTTAAAGCATATTATCGTGGCTTTCGTTATGTTCGTGAAATGTTAAAAATGCTTCCCGAACAGCCTGAGCCTATTTTATTAGCCCAAATTTTTGTCAAGCTTACTTCTCTCGGTTGTA
Organism: uncultured Nostoc sp.; assembly: GCF_964247315.1. GTDB lineage: Bacteria > Cyanobacteriota > Cyanobacteriia > Cyanobacteriales > Nostocaceae > Nostoc. The sequence goes on along the minus strand of NZ_CAXTTT010000040.1, from coordinate 39,774 downwards.
TTCACAATATTTCTACAGCCGTTGAACCCTCGTAAATTGGCGAAGGTATTGATTTATAAGGATAGTTTCTTGACTTAATCACATCTTCCATACATGCATATATTACTGCCTTTAAAGCCGTACTATTTCAAATACTAAGTAGCATTTTTTAATATATTAAGACTCCATTTATAAAGAGATCGCACCAACAATTGGTCTAAATTAGGAGGATTACTAACTTCTTTGAGTACATCCATCATCAAATCTTTCACAACTTCTGAGGTTTCTGGATATTTTACTGGAAATAAACCATCCTCAGCCCACATAGAACGAATTTGAGGCAAAATGATAGATGACCCCTTGTGAATAACATGATTTCGTTTATCACGAATCCGGTCTAATAATTTCCACCATTTGTTATCCTGACTTAATTTTCGAGATTTACACCATCCTTGCATTAAACCTGCAAGCCCTGGTTCGTAGGTGTTGCCTAAATATTCTTTACCTGGTGGTAGTGTCAGAAAACCTTTTGATAGCCAATTCTGTGATTGGAATTGAATATATAGTAATCGCTCTAAAATTTGGGCGAACTGAATGAATGCAGCAGTGTAATTTTGGCGATAAAGGGCTAATTCTATAAGCAGAGTAGACTCCCAAGCTTGAATCAGATCGTTCTGTCTCATCTGATGTAATTGTTCTTGCCAAGTTTGAATTGTTTCACTACTTGCTATCTTGCTGACATCATTAAAGCGTAGCCAGTCTTCAAGAAATTGAAAAAATTTCTTATCAGATTCACAATTGGTATACTTAGCTAAGATACCAGCTAATTTATATAAAACTTTATGTCGATTTTGATGCACCTTTAACCAAAATTGTGCTTCGCTAAAATCACCTCTTTCCCAGGCAGAAATTATCCGTAATCGTTCTAATGACCAAAAGTACTCTCCCATCGGAATTAATTTGAATGTTTGGGAATGAGTAGCTGTTCTAGAACCATCAGCCAAAGTGGGAAAGAATTCTTCTGGTTCATCAGGGCTAGCATTAAATACTTGACATTGACGCACTAATGCCGCCGCGCAAATTTCTACACCAGATGCTATTGCAGGCGTACAACCTTTATTCTGTATCCATAAAACAAATTCTTCATCTTGATTGGGAGAAAAAGAATTTATGGCTTCCTTTAAAACTAAAAGTTCTAATTCTTGGCGAATAGCATCACTATCATTAGCATTAATTTTAGGCGTATGAATGTCAATCCTGACATCGGGGAAAATACTTTTGATTTTCCCTGCCATTAATTCGGCTAACCATAGTGTATCTAAGCGGCGGTGAAACCAAGAAACTGTTTCTGGTTGGTCAGTTCCCCAAAGAATAATATGCTTTAATCCTTGTTGAATGCCAGCTTCAATAATTTTTTGATCTAACAGCAGTTCAACTTGCTCGAAGTCACCGCCTAGCCATTCTTTAGCATAATCATAATAGCGTTGACCTAAATCTCGCGCACTCCAAGGATAAGTTTTATCATTTTCCTGGTAAGTGCCGCGTTCTATTCCTAGTTCTTGATAAAGTTGGTTTACATGGGCAGGATAGCCGATATTACCATCTGCACCAAAAGAACGAATAACTCCATCTTGACAACGCCAGCCGATTTGACGAGTACCAACGGTAATAATTAAAGTATCTACGCGATTGGTTTCAGTTGCTTTGTTTGTCATAGGGGGAAAATTTGGATGGAATTACGTAATGTTTCTAAATATTTTTTGCGAGGGTCAGCATTAGCGCCAAATATCGTCACAACTTGATAATCATCTAAATCTGCAATCCATACAGGAGAAGGAATCACCTCACGTTTAATATTCGTATTTGGATATGGATAATCCTTATTAACGCCACCACACAAGTTTTTAGCATTAGTGTAATTTTCTTTTTCTAATTTGTGAAAATATTGATGTAAGATGTCTAGTGCATATTGCTTATTATCAGTATTTTCTCCACTAACAACTACAATTTTGGCATTAATATCTAAAGCTTCAAACCAAGTAAAAGAGTTGACTGTTCCACAATTTTTTAGGAACTGATAATTACAATTAGCACCTAATGCTTGTAGCGCTTGATAAAAATGTTTTAATCTTTCTCTAAATAATTGTTGAAATTCTTTAGGAGTTTTTGGTAATTTCCAAAATGAATCCTTACTATCAGGTATGAGAGTAGAACCACGCACATAGGGATAGTTTTGACGAGAGTAACAAGGTCTTCTTGCACCTTGACCAATACCACCTAAATGAAACATTAACCAAGTAAGATTTTGAGTCAATTTCTTTAAATTATCCTGTTTATCTTTTGGTGTAGAGGAAGAATAATTTAATGTTAAAATTCCTTCTTGTTCACCTTGAGTTGTTGCTAACTCTAAAACTCTGACCATTAACCACCCATATTCTTTATTTGGGGTAATTGCGCCAAATATTTTAGCCTCCCAATTTTGAACTTGTGTAGGTTCTAAAACTCCTAAAGCAAAAGCTCGGAACCAATAGCGTAGCATAGATTTAAAAGCTACAGGGCGTACTTCTGCATTAGTAACTGTATCTGGTTTTAAATTTCCATGATTATCTTGTTTGTAAGGTTGATTAATGTTTTTAAATTTTTGTCTACCGTGAATTAATTGACCTTGCAATATAAATTTAATTCGGAAAAACTCAGTTTGAGGAGTAACTTTACCTGCAAGATTTAATTGACCATAACCAGTGTTAACCTGAGAACCAATACCAGCTTGTAATCCGGTGATTAACCATTGTTTAACTTTTTCTAAAAGTTCACGATATTGACAACCACTCGCTAAACGTAAACCAATCACAAAGGTTGGTTTTTCTAAACTTAAAAATGGGTTAGGATTAGGACTATATTTTAGTGAATTGTTTTCCCACTGCCAAATATTATTGGCCATGTCTACGGCTAAGACATTTTGACTAGGTAAAGGGTAAGCATCTAAAAATACAACTTTACCTGAAAGGTCATTTTTATTTTTCGCGTCTAAAGAACCAAACCAAGGTGCAATTTGTTTTTCTGCATCTTTCCATTCAATATTTTGTTGTCTAATTATTTCCCGAATAGCTTGGGTTCTAGCTACACCACGCAAAGTGCTAGATGGAATGTAGGGAATGCCTAAAGCATCAAAAGCAGGTAACAAGATACTTTCTGGGCCACGATGTCCACCGACTCGAATTCGCCAAGGACACTGGACTTTAAATGTATTTTGAGCGATTAATTCTGTGCGTTTGTTGAGGGCTTCTAGTCGCTTTGAGTAGTTTGCCCCCTGTTCCGCTATCTGTAATAATTGTACTTTAGTGAGGTCTTTGTATTTAGATTCAGGATCGAGCGATCGCATCCAGCGCAGATATTCTACAAAACTGGCCTCTGGATGTGGTTGAGGTGGATTTTCTGGGTTCAACCAAGGGGAAGGTTGACTACCACCATTACGACTTCCTCCACTACCACCAACAGGAACAGTAATAATTCTTCTGGGTCTACTGATATCTGCTTTTGCAGTTGCAGGTGGTTGGGGTTTTCTAGGCTGATTAGGTTGAGGTCTATCAAATACCATTGGTCTTAGTCTCCCTGAATATCCGAATAAATAGCAGTAGCCCAAAAACTAAATTCTTGTGCTAAAGCCAGTCCTAAACCTGTTAAACCTAAATATTCATCGGTATTAAGATTCTTTAAAGTTGTTAAACCTTGTTCATGAGCTAAATTTGCTATTCCTGATACTTGTTGTAAACATTCAAAAAACTTTTTCACTACCTGTTTTTTACCAATCATGTTGTCTGCTAAGGCTTTTTCTTCAGCTTTCAAACGCAGCATTCCCCAAGTAGAAAGATAGGTATAAAGTTCAACTGCTTGACTTTTTTGCTGTTTCAAACGAGTCCCATCATTAGTTTGAGAACGCAAATTATTTAAAGCTTCATAAATCGGTGTGGCGATTGTTCTAGGATCAAATGTCATATTGGTTAATTCCTGAAATACTATTTTTTATATCCACTGCTGGACAAATCCTCGTCCTAAACTTTCTTGTCCGCCAATTTGTAAGATGCTATTAGCAGCTAATAAATTTCTAAAATCGGTGTAGGATTTTTGTGATGCTCCATTGGCTTGAGATGTAATTCCCCAAGGCAAGTACATTAAAGTATCTGGGGGAATTGCTTCTTCATAACGAAATCCTCCATCTACTGATTTATGTTCATCCAATTTAATTTTTACTTGTCGCCATAAACTCATTTGAATTAAGGTGGTACAATGTTGATCTGGTAGGATTAGCACGCGGTTAATAGCGCTAGTTTCTAATGTTTGAGGTACAAAATCCTTCCAGTTTGCCCACTGTTTTAAGTGTTCAGCTTTAATAATTGCATCTTTGAGGTAAACCGCAGATTGTCCATTAGTAAAATTACAGCTATATTCCGCAGGTATAGTTAAATTACAATCTTTTAAACGTTGCCAACGTTGTAATAACATGTGGCAACTAATCCAAACTACACTATGGCTCAAAGAAGGTACAGGTAGCCAAAGTATAGAAGCATCACCAATCCAAATATTACCTTGCTCTAATTGTTTACCATCTTTTAAATCATTGCCAAATAGTTTATCCTGTATGTCTTTATCTGTGACAGTTGACCGGATTTTACCCCGAATCGTACTTGAGGGAATGTAAGGTAAGTTAGTATGAGATTCACGGGCAATTCCCAGTAAATTACCTTCTTGAGTTGTGCCGCCTGTATGTAATGGAGAAAGCAAATATAAGTAGATATAGTCAATCATTGTTTTACCTATTTTTATTTGTATGTAAGCCAAAGTAACTCAGAATAGCCAAGTTTTCTCCAAGTATGTACTTTACTATTAGAATCATCTTGAAATAAAGCTTGGGGCTGATTCAAGTAATACAAGCTCCCTGGTGGGGCGGCGAATACTTGCGGCGCAGGAATACTTTTACTAGACTGCTCTTTATCTCGAAATCGACAACTTATCGGCACTGGCTTCTCTGTGGCTAAACTAACTAAATTTCCTGGTGTTTGATTAGTGTTCACCGTATACGCTAATTTCCATTCCCAAGGGAAAGCACGACACAAAGATGAATTATGTAAGTTATCTGTTTGTTTGCGTTCAAATACGCCAGGAGTAACCAAGTAAGCTATAGACTTATCACCTTGCTGAAAATTCTGCTGAGAAATCTTTTGCAGATTAGCCCATTGTTCCCCTAATTCATTGCACTGCTGAACTATGCTGCGATGTCCCTCTCCACCGAGCCGTACAGTGCTAGGAGTCTCAATTTCTGTATCTATGCCAATAGCTAAACTCCAGCCAGCATGAAGACGGATACCATTCTCGACAAAGTAACCATCCGCGTCTTTAACTTGCCTGCTTCCTTGTTCAATGGCGTTGTGAGAACGAGTTTCTACTGTCCAAGGTTTGTCTTCATGACTATCCTTAACGACTAACCAATCTTCTTCGTCTATTATTCCGGTTTTGAGATATTTGCTGATAACCTCGTAGGGCAGATACTGACGAAATTTTTTCTCTGTGGCAACAATCTCTACGTCGTCATCTGGAGGTGTTGATGCAGGTTTCACTAAAGGACAAGGTTGACTCCTGTCCCACAGGGCATTTCTTAAGTGAGATTTAGACTCCCATGCTAAAGGCATCAAAGGCATTGATTTAAAAAATCCCAGAGGACGAGGCAAGTAAAGCTTAACCCCTGTGTCAGTTTGGCGGCATAGAAAAGGCCCGACAAGACGAAAGTTTTTCTTTTCTGATAACAATCCGCGTAGTGCGCCGACAATACTGTGTCCATTAGGCGGAAATATACTGCCAGCCCATGCTCTCTCCCCTGGTGTGAAGGGTTTAGCATCTCGCAAAAGTAGTATATCTAGAGGAGTTAAGGTATACCAAAACATTAACAACCACCTCCTAGCTTGATTTCGCGGTTACGCTTGACGAAAGCTGCTAGCTTTAACCAGTTTTGGACTTCTGAATCTTTATTTTTCTGATGGGTGGTGTCCCACAAAGTTTTGAGAAACCCTGATAGAGCCTCCTGAAAATCTTTTTTGGCAAGTTCGTCTCCAAGAAATTGGTCACGGCGATCGCAAAACATTCTTGTCCAAGGTACTATTGCTTCTATGATTGGGGCGGGATGCTGACTCCAAAGTGTGGCTGCTTGTTCAAAAATAGCCGCCTCTGTTTGCAAAGCTGGGTTTGAGGTCAGGTTTTGCCACTCATGGAAAACATCAAATTTCGCTGTTGATTTCAAAATATTACCGTTCCCGTACAACACTCGCACTTGCACTGCGTCTTTGGCAACGCTTGCAGCAGATTTATGTTCTTTAGCTTCTTCTTCAGCTGACCAGAGGTTTTCCAGAGCGATCGCTAGTGGTACTGAATGATGGACAATGACTATACCAAAGCTAATAGTTGCTTTCTTGCCCATTGTGAATAAGGGTCGCTTGAACTCCGGTGGGCAAGTGGCTTCAACTTTATACTGCCAATAGTCGCCATCATTTTTAAATTCATCTTTGGGGTCTTGTTTACCCTGGAAACATTGACGAATATCCCACAACCAGTTATCCCATTCCCAAAGATTGGTGTAAGCCAAGACATCATCACCACCAGCATAAATTAAGCGTCCGGCGTAGCGTCGTTGAGTCAGGTAGGGAACCAGTTGATTGGAGAAGTCTAATAAAGCTCGGCTCAGGGCGCTGTGTGTACTCGGCCCCATGCGTTTTGGTAAATCTAAAAAGTTCTGGAAACTTTTTGAAGAAATAGATAATTCTGATGGAATGTAATCGCTATATTTTTGTAGGTTTTTGCCTTTTAGCCAATCACTCATACTATCACCGTCACCTGCTGCCAACACATACCAATCGGCGGGGTTGTTGTGAGGATAAAATTTGTCAATTATCTTTTGAATTTCACTGCGATATTTTATCTTGATTTCAAGAACTTTTCGCTGGATTTCTTGTTTATCGTCATCATCTGCATTTTTAAACTGGTCTTGCAGCTGTTGTAATTCTGTAGTTTTAGAGTCTTCTACTAACCAACCAGCATTAAGTAAACGAGGATGGTATTTGGGTGCATTGTCGTCATCTATCCAAGGGATTCCCCATTTGCTTCTCATCTCTTTAATAACAGACTCAGCCCAAGGGAATTTCTCTATAATTTTTTTACAAGCTTTGTTAAAATGCAATTCATGCTGATATTCTGCATCATAGACTTTAAGATATCCGGCAACACCGCCAGTTAAATCTGGGTAAGATGCTGCTATAGCATCCTCATTTCTTATATTTAACAACTCACTCAAAACTTTTGGTAAGCCTCGTTTGACTGTTTCCGTCGCATTCAATTGTTCTCTACCATCAAATAAACCGGCGTGTTGTTCCCAAAGTTTTTTAGTTTCCCCTTCTGTTATCCAGTCCTTTCCATCTTTACCGGGATTAACTACTGGGCCAATACCAGAAATTGTGGAACGAGGGCCAAAGGCTGTAAGGATTTCCCAATTGCGGGGATTTTTCACCGATGCTAAAGCATATCGGGTTTGGTCAAAAATATTTCCCCACCAAGAACCAACATTAGCGCTAAACCTTCTACTCTGTTTTTCCCAACGTTGTTGATATGCCTCGCGGAGAAATTCTAGTTCCGCCTGTTGAAAAAGTTTTTGTTTTCCACCCAAATTATAAGCTTCATTTTGGGCATTCAGCCAAATTTTAAATTCTACTTCTCTATCTTGAGGAATGGCAGCATTTTTCAGGTTTTCTCCTTCTTTCCCAATTGGTAAAGCAGTCCAATAAAACTGCCATTGGGATTGTAACCAACCCTGCCAAGTGCTACTTTCTAGTTGCAATTTTGGCATCCATTGGCGATTGGTTTGTAAATCTGCAAAAACTAACTTACTAATATCTCGCCATTCGTTTAGCAGCGTTTGTTTCGCTGTTTGCATGGCAGCTTGCACTTTATCTTTTGGTAGAATTAACACCAATACATTAGGAAATCCTGCGGTTAAGAGGGAATCTGCTTCTGGTTGATTTATCCATTGTTTAAACACTGGATATTTTTCTAATAACCAATGGTCAATTAAAGGCTGTTGGTAAAGACTGGGATAAAGTAGGCTATCAGGCCCGTATTGCTGCGCCAGTTTCCAGCAAACTTTAGCAGATAAATAGTGCAATAACCAAGAACCTGCCCAAAAGTCGCGCATTTTGCGGCTGGCTTTAATCAGTTCTTGCACTGGCGTAAAGCTAAAAACTGCCAAATAAGGATGGGATAATTCTTTGCCTGATGGCCATCTTTCTATATCTGCCATCGTCAAGTCGTACCCTGCTAAAGCACCAGCCAGCGATGCTGTAATACTTGCATGACTCCATATTGAACTATCTGGTAAGCGGGTTTCGGCTGGCATTAGCATTAAGGATGCATCGTCAAATTCTTGACAAGTAGCTTCTGGTAAACAACGCCACAACCACCAAAACAGCCCTTTTATATCTTTTTTTCCTTCAATATCTGTTTTCAAACATTCTGGTATAGCTTCTAACAGCTTTTGTTCTTTACTATTTAAGTAATCTTTGCGCTTTACCAACAGTTCTGAATGTGACTTAATTTTCCATTGCTGTTTTTCGCCAGAGAGCAAATGAGAGATTTCTAACCCTTTTTGAGAATTCTTTCCAGGTGCATAATTTATACTTTGGGCAACGCTGCCAATTGCACCTCTATCACTGGCCGAGGCGATGAAATCAGCTAAATGTATATGTTTTAAGATTTTACGCCCGGACTCTTCAGGATTATAGTTATTCTGCACCCAAGGTTGCATCACTTCTAATTGTTGCCAAAAGCTATTTTCACCGCGCCCAGTGTTATTATGTAACGCTTTTAGCACCGGATCATGGAGTAATCCCCATATTTTTGCTTGCCAGTATGGTTCTGACATCGGTGAATTCCTTTCTATGGTGTCCGGTTTGATTGTATAAATTTATATTAGGAATGTCCAATAATAGTCAATATTTACACAAAGATAGCTCAATGCCTCAATTTGCCTTCTGGCAAAGCTTTGAGATAATTGTTTCGATTTTATATAAATATTTTTTATTTTTTGACAAATGTAATCATTTGTGTAGTTTTCATTTTATTGAAATAGAATTCAGGAGTCAGGAGCCAGAATGGGCTAAACGCCCCGCTACCGCTAACAGCATGAATTCTGTGTGACTGGCGGATAGTGTAGCGGTAGCGAGTCCATGAGCGTCTGAATAAACGGGTTTAAAACCGCCACCAAATTGAAAATTGGGTGGTCAACAAGAAAGTGGGAAATTCAGACCCGTCACTAATTGATTCTGACTTCTGAATTCTTCTTCAATGATATTCCTCTGGAGTGAAAACTCCCCTTCAAAGCTTATTTAGCTTAAAATCCATCCGTTTCCATTTCATTCAATTAACATCCCCAGCGAGTGGGAATACCTTCGTATGACTTGCAAGTAGTCCCGGCTGACTACGAGTTTCCATTCAATTAATATCCCCAGCGAGTGGGAATTTAAAGACTATTCAGCTATTGGGCGGAAGCGTCATTAGTTTCCATTCAATTAATCTCCCCAGCGAGTGGGAATCTTCCTACAACTCCTATGGTGAACCTAACCCCCTTGGGTTTCCATTCAATTAATAACCCCAGCGAGTGGGAAATACTAAAAAGAAATATATCTCCGCAGAGAGTGTTTTTTAATATACAAAAAAGCTAATTTTACTTTTATTGTTGAGTTTCCATTCAATTAATATCCCCTGCGAGTGGGAATCCTTGAACGCGGCTATTTGTTTTCATCAAATAGCGACGTTTCCATTCAATTAATATCCCCGGCGAGTGGGAATTAGCTTTAAGTAATTTGGAACTAAGGCAGGTGATAGTTTCCATTCAATTAATATCCCCGGCGAGTGGGAATTATTTTATTCAAATCAATACTTATCAGAAACGATTGCAGTTTCCATTCAATTAATATCCCCAGCGAGTGGGAATGCGATCGCTACGAAAGTGAAGTTGACTTTGGTTTCCATTCAATTAATATCCCCATTTTTTTACCCTACCAGACAATATCTCAACCGCACAATAGTGTATTCTGACCCCGAAGAAATGGCTGAAAAGGGCAAAAATCAGGATACGTTATTTCACAAATTGCCTTTAGTAGAAACAGCCATTAGTCAGGGACAAGCCATAGAAATTTCTCGTGGTATTGACCTTTATGGCAACAATCGTATTGGGCCAATACACATTTTTCCCTTACAGCTAATCTACCAAGATATTGCTTGGTATCTCTTGTATGAATACTGTGAAAATGGGCATTTAGCAATCGGACGTTTAAACCGTTTCAGAAACCACTGTAAAACTCTTACTATACCTCCTCGTGGCTTAGAATTACAGAGAATTAGCCTCAATAAGGCTTACCAACTACTAGAAAATGGTTGGGGGTTGAACTTAGGCGATCTGGAATCTCAAAAATTAGAACTCCAAGGAAGTTTAGAGTTAACCAAAGTTGAAGTTCGTTTTTTTCCTCCGATGACAGGATTTATTTTGGAAGGAGAACGTCGCCATCCCAAACAAAAAGTTACCCCTGGAATTATTGACAAGACTACTGGTAAACCTAGCTATGTAATTTATACAATTGATTTGCCAAATCGCTCTTTAGACGAGTTTAGTTTATGGATTTATCGTCACATGGATAAAGCTCAAATGCTTTCACCTTCTGTATTAGTAAATAAGCACCGTCAAGCAGCGATCGCTTTAGCTACACGTTATTCTGAATTCTGAGTTCTGAGTTCTGAATTTTGATTCAATACTCAATTCCCGGTTGTGCTTTCACACCTTGATCGCGGAAAGGGTGCTTAACTAGAGTCATTTCAGTTACTAAGTCAGCACGCTCAATTAAAGCAGGTGGTGCGCCTCTACCTGTGAGAATAACGTGCTTGTTAGCGGGTTTTTGGGCCAAACCCGCTAAAACGTCTTCTACTGGTAAGTAAGCCATTTTGAGGGCGATATTGATTTCGTCTAACAATACCAGTTGAAAGTCTGGATTGCGGATGTATTCTAATGATTTTTCCCAGGCGGCGCTAGCTTTGTCAAGATCGCGATCGCGGTCTTGAGTTTCCCAGGTAAAGCCTTCACCCATTGCATGAAATTCTATCTGGTCTTCCCAATAGCTGAAAACCCTTTTTTCGGAAGGTTCCCAGCTACCTTTGATAAATTGGACGATCGCTACTTTATACCCATGACCGAGCGATCGCAATACCATCCCCAAAGCCGCAGTAGTTTTACCTTTACCGTTACCAGTATTTACAATAATTAACCCTTTTTCTGGTACAGCTTCTGCTATGCGTTTGTCTTGCACTTCTTTGCGTCGCTGCATCTTTTTGCGGTACTGTTCATCAGTCAGAGATGAAGACATTACCTCATCAATCAAGCGCCCAATTTGTTGGTCTGGGTTCAATTCTTGCGGTGTATCGTTTTTCATCAAGCTTGTCTAGAAATAACTGTTAAAAGTGTTGAAAATGAACCAAAATCGCCTTACTTATCTAATTTCACTTAAATTACTTGATTGAAAATATCCAGTAAGTTTTCATGTGAAATATTAATAGTGTGTTTGCTTTATTAATGATTTGCAGACAAGTGGAATATATATGATACACAAGTTGAACTTATAATTTGAGTTTACTATTACTTTTTTAAATAATTTAATATGTTCCTTAAAGCACTTTCCCAGTAAAATATTATCATTATCTTCTTTGCTACAGTCATGAGTTAGACTAACAACCAAGGGCATTGATTTAAGTGTCAGGAAGATGATGTCTAATATCAGGAGTTATGCATTTATGGATGTTGTTGTTTCCATTTTTCCCATAAAGCCTGCGTATCTTTTGGTTGCCCGTCATAGTTGAGCAATTGGTCTGAAATTATCACCCATGATTGGGCACTACGTGTCCAAATATTACCCACTGGGCGTAACCAACTGGTATCATCTAAGGTTCCAGCTTTGACATTGATAGTATTTGGGTTGTAAGTCCGTTCATGGAACAATCGCGTTCCGCAGTCGCCACAGAACAGGTTGTTTACTTCACGTCCACTATCAGTTTTCCGAGTCCAAGCTTTCGGTTTTCCCTGAACAATTACAACAGCATCTCGTAATACTGTAAGAGACATACCAAAGGCACTAGACGATTGTTTCTGACACTCCTTGCAGTGGCATAAGTATAGGGTTAAAGGTTGAGCATGAATTTCATAACGAATCTGTCCACATTGACAACCTCCAGTATATGGAAGATTCACAGCTTTTATCTCCTGACAATTTGTATGACTTTATTGTAACTAAAACTATTTAATCTTAAAGCGGGTTTTAGTAGACACAAACAAAAGACACGAGGAAATTTTCATTATCTACACTTTTCTAAATCTTCCTCATCCTTCATCTTCATCCAATTCATCATCCTCACTCCAATACTGTTGAGGTGCATTTCCGTAAACCTCTAAAATCTTCGGCTTCTTGATTTTGTTATCAGGTGGATTAATAGCTTCTAACTGCACATCAAATTTCCAGTTGTCACCAAAATCATAAAGATAGGTCATTTTAGCACCTGGTTTTAGAGACAAATCACCAATCTGCACTTGGTCGGCAAATGGGGGTGTTTCCATGTAGGCATGACCGATTTTTATTATGCGACCAAAATGGTCTTTATAACTAAACTCGTACAGGTGATCGTAATCAAAGTCAAAAGCATCGAGAATTATCTCTGCTAACCAGCTTAATGGTTTTTTTGCTGGTATGGCAATGCGTCGCCAAGCCTTAACAAGGGATACTTTGAAAATATAAATACCATCAATGAAGCCTTGCTTGGGAACAAGTAAATTATGCTCCCATTCGGGAAAAAATGGTTGAAAATGTGACTGCAATTTTCCAAAATTTATATTTACGTCATCCTGTAATTCTCCTCGTATACCTAATGGAAAGAGGAATTGCAACAGAGCATCACCAAAGGGTAAGCGTTGTAAACTAGTAATGCGCCACCCCTTGCCTTCTTGTGGTTTCCCATGTTTGATAGATAACAATCCAAATAATTCTAAAAGGGCAATATTATGCAGTCCAGGGTAATAACTAATATTGTTTTGATCTTCATATTTAGGAAATTTGAAACCTTTATCGGGAACGCGAGGCCAAAGTTGAATACATCTAAATAAATTCCCGAATGAATCTTGATGTTCGCCCAAAACTTCGTTATTTCCCCAAATCAACCAAGCTTCTAATAAGTTAAAATAGCGTTCGGTTGGATTGAGGCTTGACCATGATTGCAAAGTTGCTGCTTCTAAAACTAAAAACTGCTTCTTCCCTTGGGATTTAATTTGGGCTATTCCAGAACTGCGTAATAACAGATATAGTCCATTAATGTATGGGTATGATTTCTGTACGGGGCGTTTGAGTTTGGTTTCAATTGGGTGACTTAACCGAGAATTAACTTCTGATAGTACTTTTAACGGTAAAAGATTATTAACACTACTAACTTCTACTCCATTTGGTTGTAATAAATCTATCAGAGTTTGAAAGTCATGCAGAATCGTACCGGGTTGATTTTCATCAATACTGAGTTCTTGTAAGAGTTTTTGTTGTGACTCTGTTAGGAAAGGCAGTTCAGGATTGAGTGTGCGTTCTAGTCGCGCAAATAAATCTTCCATAAATAAAAATTCTAAATTCTAAATTCACAATTTCACCTTCTGTTTAACCTGTTTTATTTATACTATTACTACAGAGTTTCTCCTGATAAACATTGAACTGCAAAGTGTCACAACAGGATTATCAACACCGTAAGTTTAATGAAATATGAATGATAATATTTTCGCCTTCTACTTGACAATCCCAGGAATTTGATATGAATAGTAACACTCGCTTACAGATGATTTTAGCTGATACACGTATTAATACAGTATTAAGAGCGATCGCTCAACTAAATCTACCTAATTGGTGGTTAGCCGGGGGTGCAGTCCGAAACACCGCTTGGTCTTCAATTTTTGGCAATGACTGTGGGTTAGGTATTAAAGATTTTGATATTGCATTCTTTGATATAGAGGGAAACCGTTCCCAAGAACTAGCAGCAAAGGCGACTCTCACAGAACAATTTCCTGATGACGAGTTTGATGTCAAAAATCAAGCCAGTTTTGCTCGCTGGCGTCTTGGTAGCAGACCTTATACTAGTACAGAGGATGGCATCACAGATTGGCTGCACACCGCTACGGCTGTGGGAGTTCGACTAAATACCCAAGGACAATGGCAATTTTTCACACCTTACGGGTTAGACGACCTATTTGATGGCATTATTCGACCTACGCCAACGCATACTTATAATTTAGATGCCCATAATAAGGCATCTGGATTTTTACAGAAATGTCCTTATCTGCGGTTGGCGTAAAAGTTACAATCAGATTTTAGCCATTAGTTTCCGTTACAAGGAAATAATCGCTTTTTAATTTACAACCCTTGGATACTGAAGCGCAATGTTAATAATTTTCTACGTACTGGGAATAATTAAACTAGAATCCCTTTCACGATAGAACAGGGATGATGCTAATTTTATAACTTTATAGTCAAAAATCAATGCCAAATCGTACTGGATACCAAATCAACTCGACTCTCCACGAAGGAATCCAAACAATTATTTATCAAGTACAAACGCCAAAGACGCAACAGCGAGTTATCCTCAAGCTGCTTAAAAATGAATATCCTACTCTCGAAGCCTTTACTCGCCTTAAAAATGAGTATCAAATTCAGCAAGGTTTAGACCATCCTAATATAGTTAAAGCTATTAGTATAGAAACTTTTGAAAACCGTGTAGGACTGTTGTTAGAAGACTTTGGTGGTCAGTCTTTAGCTCAACTGCTACAAACAAAAAAACTTGACTTAATTAACCATTTAAATATTGCTATTCAACTGACTAAAGCTTTAGATTATTTGCATAATAACCAGATTATTCATAAAGATATCAAACCCAATAACATCATAATTAACTCCCAGACAGGTATTGTTAAACTCGCTGACTTTGGTATAGCCTCCCGTCTCAATAAAGAAAATCCCCAATTTAATAACCCTAACTGCGTTGAAGGCACACTTGCCTATATGTCTCCCGAACAAACTGGGAGAATGAATCGCATTCTTGATTATCGCACCGACTTTTATTCCCTTGGCGTGACTTTATATGAAATGCTCACTGATAAAATACCATTTTTTAGCCAAGATCCTCTAGAAGTAGTTTATAGCCACATTGCTGTTCAAGCAATAAACCCGCAATCATTAAATTCACAAATTCCTACTGCTGTCTCTGAAATTGTGATGAAGCTGATAGCGAAAAATGCAGAAGATAGATATCAAAGTGCGACAGGATTATTAGCAGATTTAAAATTATGTCTCAAGCAGTTAGAAACGAAGGGAATCATTACTGATTTTGTTCCAGGTCGTTTAGATATATTGAGTCAGTTATTAATTCCTCAAAAATTATATGGTCGTGAAGAACAAGTTAATGAACTTTTAGCTGCATTTGAGCGAGTTACATCTGGAACTAGTGAAATGATGCTAGTTTCTGGTTATTCTGGGATTGGGAAATCAGTTCTAGTCAATGAAGTTAATAAACCAATTACTCGCAGACAAGGATACTTTATTTCTGGTAAATTTGACCAGTTAAAACGAAATATACCTTATGCTTCTTTAATCCAAGCATTTGCTTACTTAATGCGGTGTTTGCTGACCGAGAATAATGAAAAAATAGAAATATGGCGTCATAAAATATTATCAGCTTTAGGAACAAATGGAAAAGTTATTACTGACGTAATTCCAGAAGTAGAATTAATCATCGGTACACAGCCGGAAGTTGCCCAAATTGGTGCAACAGAATCACAAAACCGTTTCAATCATGTTTTTAAAGAATTTATCCAAGTTTTTACTCAAAAAGAACACCCATTAGTTATATTTTTAGACGATTTACAATGGGCAGATTCTGCCACTTTAAATCTAATTCAACTGCTAATAACTGATACCGATAGCAAATACTTTTTATTTATTGGTGCATATAGGGATAATGAAGTTAGTTCAGCACATCCTTTAATCCAAAAGATAGAAGAAATTAAAAATAGTGGCACAGTTGTTAATAATCTTGTACTGCAACCTTTAAATTTAGATAATGTAACTCAGCTAGTTAGCGAAACTCTTCAAGAAATAGAGGTGAAGCCCGGGGTCTTTAAAAAGGAAATTATTCAGCTAGCTGAGTTAATTTGTAACAAAACAGGTGGCAACCCATTTTTTATAACACAACTAATTCAGGCACTTCATCAAGAAAAACTATTAACATTTGATTTTAATAATGCTAAATGGCAATGGAGTCTAAAGGATATTCAGGCAATTGGAATTACCGATAAAAATGTAGTTGAGTTAGTTGCCAGTAGAGTTGAAAAATTACCAAAGTTCACCCAAGATGTTTTAAAATTAGCAGCGTGCGTAGGTGACAGATTTAGCTTGGATGTTTTATCGATAGTCAATGAAAAATCACCTTCTTTGACAGCCAATGATTTACACTCAGCTTTGCAAGCGGGATTAATTTTGCCTTTAAGTGAAGCTTACCGCATTCCTTTAGTTTTTAATCAAGAAGAAGCAGTTAATTTAAATTTCGACACTTCACGGGTGGGTTACAAGTTCTTGCATGACAGAGTACAACAAGCAGCATATTCCTTAATTCCAGAAGAACTAAAGAAATCTACTCACCTGAGAATTGGGCAATTGCTTCTCCAAAATATACCTAAAGAGGAAATAGAAGCTAATATTTTTGATATTGTCAATCAGTTGAATGTAGGTATTGTTAACCTGATAGAGCAATCTGAAAAAACTGAATTGGCACGATTAAATTTAATTGCTGGACAAAAAGCTAAAGCTTCTACAGCTTACGAAGCGGCTCTTAAGTACTTCACAAATGGGATAGAACTTTTAAATATAGACGCTTGGCAAACTGAATATACCTTAAGCATCGGTTTATATGAAGGAGCCGCAGAGGTAGCCTATCTGGGCGGTGATTTTGAGCAAATGCAAAAATGGGCTGAGGTGGTGCAGCAAGAAGCCAAAATTCTTTTAGATAAAGTGAAAGTCTATGAAGTACAGATTATCGCTTCTATAATTCAAAGCAAGCAACTAGAAGCCATCAAAATAGCAGTATTAATTCTGCAATTGTTAGGAATAAGTTTTCCAGACGAACCGACATCAACTGATATTCAGCAGGGGATGGATGAAATTGCTACTTCTTTGAAGGGAAAAGCCATTGCAGATTTAATTAACTTACCATTAATGACTGATCCTAACAAGATTGCAGCTATGAGAATTTTAATGGGAGTTCTCCCTGCGGCTTTTCAAACTGCTCCGGCAATGATGCCAATTATCGTTTGTAAAATGGTCAAATTGTCCTTAAAGTATGGAAATACGGCTGTATCTGCCTATGGTTATAGTCTTTATGGATTACTTCTTTGTGGAATTCAAGGAGAAATTGATTCTGGCTATGAATTTGGGAAATTAGCTTCACGCCTGGTGTCACAATTTAATGCTGAAGAACTTAAGGCTAAGATTTTGACGGTTGTTAGTGCCCATGTTATGCATTGGAAAGAGCATGTTGGAGAGACATTAACATCATCAGTGTCAGGATATTCTAGTGGTCTGGAAACTGGAGATTTAGAATATGCTGGTTATTGTGGTTACATTTATCCCTATCATTCATTTTGGCTGGGTAAAGAACTTTGGGTTCTAGAAAAAGAACTGATAGCTTATTGTGATTCGTTGAAAAAAATCAATCAACAAGTAGCTTTAACTTGGAACTCAGTGTATTTGCAAACAGTTCTGAACTTGAAAGGAAGTTTTGAAAATGTGGATTGTTTAATTGGAGAAGCCTACGACGAGCAAAGTATGCTGCCAATTCATCAGCAAGTAAACGACCTTTACACAATTAACCATTTATTTGTTAATAAACTAATGCTCTCTTACATATTTGGGAAGTATTTTAAAGCTGTAGAAAATGCTGCGATCGCAGAAAAATCTTTAAGTGGTGTTACAGGGTTGTTTGTTGTTCCAGTGTTTTATTTTTACGATTCTTTAGCCCACTTAGCTATTTATCATACTGCTAAAGAGTCTGAGAAGCAAGCTATTCTAGAAAAAGTCCAAGCTAATCAGCAAAAGATGGAACTCTGGGCTACTCATGCTCCCACCAATCACTTACACAGATTTTATCTCGTGGAAGCAGAACGGTATCAGGTTTTGGGTCAAAAGCTAGAAGCAATGGACTATTATGAAAACTCTATTGCCAAATCTCAAGCAAACGGTTTTCTCCAAGAAGAAGCTTTAGCCTATGAGTTAGCTGGAAAATTCTATCAGTCTCTAGGTAAAGAATTAATTCATCAAACTTATATAACTAAAGCATATTATGCCTATATTCGTTGGGGTGCGATCGCTAAAGTTAAACACTTAGAATTAAAGTATGTTTTTCTAGTAGGACAAACTACTACCATAGAAAACACTAGTTCAAAACTTGATACAACTCATATTACCATTAATACTACTACCAATAGCAGCTTGAGCGATTTTCTAGATTTTAATGCATTCATCAAGTTTTCACAAGCGATTACTAATGAAATTGTTTTAGAAAATTTATTGGGTAAGCTGATCCAAATTTTACTAGAAAATGCTGCCGCCCAAAAAGCAGTACTACTCCTACTTAAAGATAACCACCTGTATATTGAAGCTTCTGGAAATGCTACTGACGATGTGGTGACGCTTTTACGTTCTATTCCTATTGAAACCTATCAAGATTTACCGCTGTCTGTGATTAATTATGTTCTCCGAACCCAGCAATATCTTGTATTAAATGATGCAATAATTACAGAGCCTTTTAATTTTGATATCTATATCCAAAAATCTCAAACAAAATCAATCTTTTGTTTGCCCATTATGTATCAATCACAGCTTACTGGTATTATTTATTTAGAAAACCAGTTATCATCAGGAGCTTTTGTTCTAGAAAGGGTAGAGGTATTAAAAGTCTTAGTTTCTCAAATGGCTATTGCAATAGAAAATGCCAGTTTGTACACAAGGGCGCAAGAGAAATCTCAAAAATTATAACAATCTATAAAAGATTTACAAGAGGCACAACTACAACTTATCCAAAGTGAGAAAATGTCTTCTCTGGGTAATTTAGTTGCAGGTGTAGCACACGAAATAAATAACCCCATTGGTTTTATTACAGGTAGTATTACCCAAGCAAAAGATATTGTTAAAGATTTAATAGACTATCTGCAACTGTATCGAGAAAAATTCCCCAATCCTGGCCCTGAAATTGAAGAAAAAGCTGAAGAGATAGATATAGATTTCCTGCTAAAGGATTTACCAAAAATGATTGATGGTATGACAGTAGGGACACAGGGCATTCGTAATATTAGTACCTCTCTCCGTACTTTTTCTCGTGCTGATACTACCTCTAAAGTATTAGCTAATATCCATGAAGGTATTGATAGTACTTTAATGATTTTACAACATCGTCTGAAAGCTGATCATAATCGTCCAGCAATTAAGATTATTAAGCAGTATGCAGATATCCCATCAGTAAAATGCTATTTGGGACAATTGAATCAGGTGTTTATGAATATTATTGCAAATGCAATCGATGCTTTAGAAGAAGCAAATATCGGTCGTGATTTTTTAGAAATTCAAGAAAAGTATCCTAATATTATTACTATTGAGACTTATCTACAAGTAGATAATGACAAGGTGGTAATTGAGATTAAAGATAATGCCAAAGGAATGCCTGAAGCAGTTAAAGAATGCATTTTTGAAAATTTATTTACTACCAAATGTGTAGGAAAAGGTACGGGATTAGGATTATCTATTAGTCGGCAAATTATAGTTGAAAATCATGGTGGAAATTTGATTTGTGAATCAGTCTTGGGACAAGGAACACAATTTATAATTTCTATTCCCATTTTAGGAGAATAAGGAATTTTTGATAGTTGTAACCGCAAATTCTCACCTTCTCCAAGAAGTTGAGCAGCTTATCACGAATCTTCCAGGATTGCTAGAGTAATTTTATCTAATTTCTGAAAATTGGTAAACTTATACCAATTCAATTAATGATTGCAACACATCCTTGGGTAAAGACGCGATGAATCGCTACAAATGATCTATTTGTCGCATTCTTTTTTCAAATTGGTATTAAATTCATTTTGCTGTTAATCAAACTATGTAAGTAGTAACTTTATTACTTAATCAAATCAACACAAACTTAGTCGGAATTAACACTTGTAGCTTATTAATTAACTGTTATAACTAATTGTATACATCACATCTTGTACATACTAGCTTTATCATTTACTAGAAAAGAGCTTTTCTAGCAAATATAAAACATAATCGCTAGCAAAATCTACAAGTATATTGGTAGTTTTCACAAGCTAAAAGTTATTAGCCAAAACTTTAGTTTGTAGGAAAGTACAAAATGCGAAAATTGTAAACAATTAAGGAAGTCATCTTGTGGAAAAAAGAAGAGAAAATAGGGGAATAGTTTCAAAGGCTATTTCGTTCCTGTTAAATCGTATAACTTTGATTGTGCTTGCAGTCACTATTGTGCTGTTTGTTGGAGGTAGGTTTGAACTAGCAAGTGCAGCTCAACCTAACGCGGAACTAGAAATTCAAAAATTAACATCTTGTTACTCTTTGGGAACTGATGCTATTGGTAGAGGAAATCTACTTGAGGGAAAGAAGATTTATCGAGATTGTTTTACTCAAGATTCAGTCCTCACTGCTATTTTTCCTGATGGGGCAAGTGAAACACGTTATGGCACAGATTCTTGGGCAGATTTTGTCTATTCAGTATTTCAAGGAAATGGTTATACAGCTACTCAACATTTGATGGGTACAATAAACATTTCAGTTCAAAATAATCAAGCAACGATGACTTCTTACCTCCATGCGACTCACAAACGCTCGGAAACCAGTATTGATGTCGCTAATGGCACTTATGAAGATCAAGTCGTTAACAGAAATGGACGCTGGAAAATTCGTAATCGTACCCTTAAACTCATTGATTTCTTGAATCTCAGTTCGCCAACTACTGCTTCTTCAAGTACTAATGCTCGAAGTACTAATTCCTCAGCTACCTTTGTAAGACCAAATATACCTCGTTTAAAAGAATAATTCTTTAGATTGGAATAACACTAATACGCGTTGGATAAGTATTATTTACCTCCCTGATGACCTGAAAAAAGGGGTGAATTCAAATATTCACCCCTTTTTTTTGCCACTTGTTCAAAACATAGTACAAGATAAAATACAGTTCTGAATTCAAGAATTTTAAACTTTAGCAAACCTTTGTAGTCAGCCTTTATTCTGTTTAATGTATGAATATAGAAATTCGCGATCGCTCCGAGGATTTACAATTAAGCATGGACTATTACCGTGATTTCCATTACTGACAATAACAACAGTAATACCCATTCGTGGACAAACTCCTAAACAACTGGTGCTAACAACCCGAAATTCACCCCATAATCCCTCAAATTTTAAACGAGATTTCAACCAATTCTCTAAATCTTCGGAAGCGGTTGAGCCTGACTGCTCGTTTGCACATTGTGAACACACAAGCACCAAACCAGATTCCCATCGGGGAGAAACGGTTGGAATAGAAGTTTCTAATCGATAATTTATTAAGGGCGATGGTTGCTGAGAATTAGATGCAGACCTTTTGAGGATATATTTGAGCAATCTCCTAATACGCTGGATCAGTTTTTTCATGGACAACCCCACCTATTTCTCTGACAGGATAGTGTAAATTTCCTGTTTAGTCTGTTCTACTAGAACGCCCAATAAATGCTAGTCTATGCCAAGTCGTTTGTAGACGATGTAGAATTTTCACCAATAGATGCCAAAGGGACATGATATTACTATCTTTAATTGCAACTCAGTATTACAATCTAGGGGTTCCCACTCGCTGGGGAAATCTATATGGAATTAAAACATGACTAAGCTGATTGAATACGAAGAAGCCAGCGACGAAGTACGTGCAGTGTATGATGACATCCGCCTTACACGTCAGAATGACTACATTAATAATTTCTGGAAAGCTATAGCCAACCATCCCCCCACCCTGCAACGAACGTGGCAAGCAGTAAAGGAAGTGATGGTTAGCCCTGGTGAGATCGATCCACTGATGCGCGAACTGATTTATATTGCCGTGAGTGCAACAAATGGCTGTGAGTACTGCATCGCCTCACACACAGCGTCGGCGCGTGCCAAGGGTATGAATGATACTATGTTTGGGGAACTAATGGCGATCGCAGGCACAGCCAATATGACCAATCGCCTCGCCAACGGCTATCAAATTCCCGTGGACGAGAAATTCAAGACATAGGAGTTTAGCTTAATCTATCTTATTTAAAAATAAGGTCTAGCAGAATTATTTACTATGCCCAAGGTTCAGATTAATGGGATTGATTTATTCTACGACATTAAGGGAAAGGGTGAGCCTTTGCTATTAATAGCTGGCTTTCTTTGCGATCATGCCTATTGGTCGCTGATTATGCCATCACTGGTTTCGCAGTATCAAGTCATTCGCTTGGATAACCGAGGTATGGGGAGAAGTTCTGCTCCCGAAAATCCCTATAGTTTGAAACAGATGGCTAGTGACGTTGCAGGATTGCTCGATCGCATCGGAATTAATCAGGTACATCTAGCAGGCCATTCAATGGGTAGTCAGATAGCCCAAGAACTAGTGTTAGCGCACCCTGAAAAGGTAAAAAGTCTGATGCTACTTTCATCTTTGGCAAAAGGTGATGCATTATTCAACAGCATCATCGAGACTTGGGGCGAACTTCCTAGTCATGTAGACCTAAAACTTTATGAAAAAGTCGTATTGCCCTGGATATTTACAGATGCTTTCTACTCAATTCCTGAAATGATCGAAGGTCTGATTGAATTTGCTATCAGATATCCTTTCCCACCTGCAACTTATTCACTTTATCATCACAGCCAAGCCATCCTTAGCAGCGACACAATAGACCGCCTCCAAGAAATTCATTGTCCTACCTTAGTTCTGGTTGGTAAACAAGATATTCTTACGCCGTTAAAGTTTTCCCAACAACTTGCTCAAGGTATTCCCAATACTGAACTTGTAGTCATCGAACGTGGTGGTCATGGCTTCTTGATTGAGTCGCCGGATGCTGTAGTTTCAGCTATGCTCAATTTTCTGGGGAAGTTGAAGCCAGCTTATACCAATTTTTGATTATTAAAAGACTTTACCAAATCCACCGCCGCCAGGAGTTTCTATCACAAAAACATCTCCAGTTTTCATCTCTACTGTTGCTGTGCTATCTAAACTTTCTTCAATTCCATTCTGTCGTTGTATCCAGTTGCGTCCTACTTTTCCTGCTTCCCCACCATTTAATCCAAAGGGAGGAACAAGCCGATGACCAGAGAGAATATTAGCTGTCATGGGTTCTAAAAATCGAATGCGGCGCACAACTCCATTACCACCCGAATATTTTCCTTTACCACCGCTATCGGGACGAAGACTAAAGCTTTCTAAAAGTACAGGATAACGGGTTTCTAAAACTTCTGGATCGGTCAAGCGGGAGTTAGTCATGTGGGAATGTACACCATTAGTGCCAGCAAAATTAATTCCTGCACCAGAACCGCCGCAAATAGTTTCATAATATTGATATTGCTCATTACCAAAAGTAAAATTATTCATCGTTCCTTGAGAAGCAGCTATAACACCCAAAGCACCATATAAAGCATCGACAATAGTTTGAGAAGTTTCTACATTACCCGCAACTACTGCGGCTGGATAGGTTGGGTTGAGCATACAGCCAACCGGGATAATAATTTCTAGAGGATTAAGACAGCCGGCATTGAGAGGAATATTATCATCAACTAAAGTACGGAAGACATATAAGACTGCTGCTTGAGTTACAGCTTTAGGAGCATTAAAATTACTATTTAGTTGTAGAGAAGTCCCTGTAAAATCAATAGTAGCACTGCGGTTTTCTGGATGAATGGTTACTTTAACTTGAATTTGTGCGTCATTATCCATTTTATAAGTAAATGAGCCATCCTTGAGAACTGCGATCGCACGTCTAACAGACTCCTCAGCATTAGCTTGTACAAACTTCATATAAGCTTGAACAGTATCGAGCTTGTATTGGAAAACCATTTTACGAAGTTCTTGTACTCCCCGTTCATTGGCTGCAATTTGTGCTTTAAAATCAGCAATATTTTGGTCAGGGTTGCGAGCAGGATAAGTATGATTTGAAAGGTGCTGTCTGACTGCGAGTTCTCGAAAATTGCCCTCTTCAACCAAGAGGAAATTATCAAAAACAATTCCTTCCTCTTCTACTGTGGTACTGTGGGGAGGCATAGAACCGGGAGTAATTCCACCAATATCTGCTTGGTGTCCACGAGAAGCAACAAAAAATAGGGGTATGGGGCATTGGTCATTGGGCATGGGGCATGGATTATTTTCACTACTTTCCAAAAAAACAGGGGTAATTGCAGTGACATCAGGGAGATGTGTACCGCCGTTATAAGGATTATTTGATAGATAGACATTTCCTGGTTTTAGGGTGTCGCCTTTCTCGTTAATTAAACTGCGGACACTTTCACTCATTGAGCCTAAATGTACGGGAATATGGGGGGCATTTGCTACTAATAATCCCGATGAGTCAAAAATAGCGCAGGAGAAATCAAGCC
Source organism: uncultured Nostoc sp. (assembly GCF_964247315.1). Lineage (GTDB taxonomy): Bacteria > Cyanobacteriota > Cyanobacteriia > Cyanobacteriales > Nostocaceae > Nostoc. The sequence continues at coordinate 14,992 of NZ_CAXTTT010000040.1, read as the reverse complement.
TTTCTTTGATATTCACTGATGTAGCCGTGTTTTGTAACACAATTCCCATTTGTTCGGCGATAAATTGATATAGATTTTTGAATATTTCTAAGCGGACAGGATCGGGTTGAGTTGTTGTGTACATTTTTAATTCCTTAAAAAATTGTCTAGTAATCGCTTAAGCGCTTTTTTAAATACTTCAATGTTTACTACTAGCTATCACTGTCTACTTCGGCGGAAGCGAAATGTGCAAAATTCCGCCTATTGTAGAGAATCCGGCACGGGTGTAAATTCGTACTTCTTCTTGATGTGCCGCCATGAGAAACGCTACCGTAACACCAGCGTTAAAAGCTTCTTGCACCAACCGGGTTGTTAAGGCTCCTGCTATGCCGCGTCGGCGAAAAGGAACACGCACACCGATACCAGCGATTTCTGTTATCTGATTTCCCGGCACGGAACACACTCCAGCCCCCACAGGTTCGCCTGTTGCGGCAACATGAGCAAGTATAGCGATTCCGCCTGCTGCTAAACTATTGCCAAGACGTTTACCATCTTCGGGGCTTGGTGCAGACTCTCCGTAAGCCTCGTTTTGCACCGTAACTGTAGCAAGTATCTGGGCGTCTGAAACTGGCACGATTAATTCAATATCCGGGGGAGCAGGAAGCAATTGTTCTGAACCAGGAGTACAAATCATAAGTGGCAAGCGTCCCTCAACGGTGAAACCAGCAGCTACTAGTGCCTCCTCTACAGCAGGCGCAAGGGAAGCAACGTACTCCAAACGCGGTTTTCGGTTGCGACTTTCATAGGCAGCGATTAGTGCCTTGACGTCAGTGAGTGAGGGTGTGGCTGCGTCATTGGGGATGGCATAGTTAAGAAAAGGATTGGCGCTATGGCGGTTAAAGCTAGCCAAGAAAGGCCCTATTTGCTCCGTATCACGTTGCTGGCTTACCGCGAAGCGCAAATATGACTGGATGCGAGAGTCCATGAATGGATAGCCTTTTAATTGTAAAACCGTGTTGAGGTTAGTGTAGTGAGGGTGAGTATTTTCCAGCACAATAGCTAGTTTATAGACGTTCTAAAATTAGATGGTTCTGTTCAGTTAATTTCGCTTGCCAATTAGGTTCTACTACAATTGTGCTAATTTTTTCCACAACGATCGCAGGGCCATTAATACTATCTTCTGGTTGTAAATCTTCCCGTCGATAAACAGGAGTATCGTGCCATCTATCAGCAGTAAATATCTTTATTGTCTCAACAGATACGGGCACTTCATCTAAAGGGCGAGTACGAATAATTAAAGGTTCTTCGGGATTATCCATTTTCTGAATTACTTCCACTGAAGCGGATTCAACAATTAAACTTTTCTCTAATTGAATAAAACCATAACGAGATTGATGTTCAGTCTCAAACTTTTGTCGCATCACTAACACATCATCGGCGAAATTAACGGTCAAGGTAGAGTTAGTACCCTCATATTTTAAGTTGATTTTTCGGATTACTTCTACTTGACTTAGTACTTCATCTATTTCGCTTTTAGCTTGAGTTTCTAAATATTCCATTAACTGCTGTAGTTGAGAGATTAGTGCTTGAGTTAAAGGTTGCTCAACTCCTCCTTCTCTAATCGCCCGGACATCAGCTAATCCCATCCCATAAGCAGATAAAACTCCAGCATAAGGATGTAGAAATATTTTTTTCATTCCCAAGGTATCGGCAATTAAACAAGCAACTTGCCCACCTGCACCGCCAAAACAACAAAGCACATATTGGGTAACATCATAACCGCGTTGCAGACTAATTTTTTTAATTGCGTTCGCCATATTTTCCACTGCGATCGCCATAAATCCAGCTGCTACTTCTTCGGAAGTACAATGATTTAATGTAGCGGCTTGAATGTCTTGAGTTAATTGGGTAAATTTTTGAATAACAATATCTTTATCTAAAGGTAAATTGCCATCAATTCCAAAAACCGAGGGAAAATATTGCGGGTGAATTTTACCTAACATCACATTGGCATCAGTAACCGCTAATGGCCCGCCACGTCGATAACAAGCAGGCCCAGGATTTGATCCAGCAGATTTAGGGCCAACACGATAACTAGAACCATCAAAAAAGAGAACTGAACCACCACCAGCAGCAATGGTATTAATTGCTAATACAGGAACTCGCATCCGCGCCCCAGCAATTTCCGAATCTAGTTGTCGTTCATACTCTCCTTGAAAGTGGGCAACATCTGTACTTGTCCCTCCCATGTCAAAGGTAATAATTAACTCGAAACCTGCCCTTTTACTAGTTTGAACTGCGCCAACAATACCGCCAGCCGGGCCACTTAAAATACTATCTTTTCCTTGAAATTTTTGGGCTGCGACTAAACCGCCATCAGATTTCATAAACATTAATTTGACTCCTGGTAACTGACTCGCTACTTGGTTGACGTAGCGACCTAAAATAGGAGTTAAATAAGCATCGACTACTGTTGTATCTCCCCGACTAACCAACTTCATTAAGGGACTAACTTGATGAGATATGGATATTTGAGGAAAGCCAATCTCTTGGGCAAGCTGGGCTATTTTTTGTTCGTGATCGGGATAGCGATCGCTGTGCATAAAAACAATAGCACAACTCTGAATTCCTATATGGTAGACTGCTTGTAAGTCACTTTTTGCTTGTTGAATATTTATGGGTATTAATTCATTTCCGTTAGCATCGTAGCGTTCATCTATCTCAATCACTTGCTCATAAAGCATCGTTGGTAAAATTATCTGGCGCACAAAGATGTTAGGACGATTTTGATAGCCAATTTGCAGTGCATCTTTAAACCCTTTGGTGATCAGAAGAACAACCCTGTCTCCTTTTCTTTCTAACAGCGCATTTGTTGCTACTGTTGTCCCCATTTTTACCACTTCTATCGCCTCAGGAAAAATAGGTTCGTTGCTAGTAATACCCACAATATCTCGAATACCTTGGATGGCTGCATCTTCATATTGTTCGGGATTTTCTGAAAGTAGTTTGTAGACTATAATCCATTGCTGATTGGGCAGAGTCACAATTAAAAAACGTTCAGGATGTTTTGAAACTCCATCGATAATTGCTTGATTATTAGTAACAGCAACAATATCTGTGAATGTACCACCACGGTCAGCAAAAACCTTCAACATTACTCTGTTTCCTCGACACTATAGAGGTAGCATAACAATAGAATTTGGAGTGTTTATACTTCCTCAATTTTAAGTTTTGCTTTTTCAGCTAGTGAGGCGGGTTAGCGTAGGCGTAGCCCGCCGTAGACATCGCTACATCCAACCCAGGCATCGAGTCTGAGAAATTGTAGCTATTGCAACCAGTAAGTTTAAGTATTCTTAAATTCATAATAATGCTATTATAAAACCAATATCAAATCGGTTCTGATGGGGATCAGCCATCAGACGCAAGGGGGAAAGTTCGGTGTAAATCCGGCGCTGTCCCGCAGCTGTAATGAGACGAATATAAGGTATCTCAAAGTCAGAATACCCGCCGACTCACTCTAGACACAAAACACTTATCTGCGAGGTACAGATGATACATATAATTAAAAAATTTTATAGGTACAGATACTGTTTTAAGACAGTACCCTCTGCAAGTTTTACTAGTTCGCTTCGCTGTTAGTAACGACACTCAATTTTGGGTTGTGCTATAGGAATTTGGGTATCCATAAAAAATACCACAGAGTCTTTTTTGCTATCCAAATAGTATCCATCATGATTTAGGTATGGCAATGCATTGCAGCAAGCTAGTTAAAGCCTAAATCTTCAAAATTCAACAGCACAAATAAATACCTGTCTTTACTGAGAACGAGGAGTTTCATGTCCACTTCCCGTATAGTTACTTATTGTGAATTTTTCTCAAAAATCTTCGTTTTTAGCACAATCTATGCGATGGTTTGTGGAGGAAATGTAGCGATGCCTACGGCGGGCTACACCTACGCTAATCAAGTTCCACAAATATCTGAGTTTCCCAGGTATAAAGGTTCTGCAAGAGACTTACAACCAGTTGTACAAACAACACCTGAAAATACTCCAGCATCCACAGAAGAACCAGATATTGAATTAACAGTCATCGAGAAGCTACTCAATGAACCTGTTTACTCACCTTTTCGCCGCGAGGGGACAGTAAAAGATTCCACCCGTCCGGTTTATGTGATTACAGGTGAAGAGATGGAAGCGCAGGGTGCTAAAACTGTCAGAGAAGCGCTAAAATTTCTGACTAGTATCTTGCCTGATGGTACAGTTGGTACAGAAGTGAATGCCTTAAGTGGTCAATTTATCCGAGGTTCTAACTCTGCACAAGTCTTGATTTTGCTTGATGGTAGACCAATTAACGAACTTGGTTCTGGTGGTTTTGACCTTTCAGAATTTACTACCAATATCGTTGAAAGAATCGAAGTATTACCTGGTGGTGGTTCTACCCTTTATGGTTCTGATGCAATTGGAGGGGTGATTAATATTATTACTCGTCGTCCTACAGAAAAAGTGACAACGCAAGCAGGAGTTACTTTTGGCGCACATGGGTTAAATCAGCAGACTATCAACAGTAGTGGGAAAATAGGGGATATTGGTTGGGTTGTAGGTTACAACCGTACCGAAGCCGAAAATAATTATGCTTTTTCTATCCCAGAGGCGAACTTCAAGGGGACTAGGGAAAATAATGATGTTCTCTACAATAACTTTAATGTCAAGCTGGAGGCGGATTTAGGAAAGCGCAACACCCTAACCCTTTCAACCCTCTATTTAGGTAAAGACCAAGGAGTACCAGGAGGAGTCCCCGTTCCTGAACCATTATTTGGTCAAGGCTATTTTAACTCGTTGACAGATAGCGATCGCAATCTTCGTCCAGAGAAAGGCGATAGTTATGATATCGGAATTGACCAGAAATTAGGCGATTTTGGTTTATTGCGCTTGACCTATTTCAACAACACAATATCAGATTTAATCGCCTATAATTTTGCTGTTCCAGTAGCTACTTATAAAAATATTGGTAAAGTTCGTACTACGGGAATTGAAGCAGTTTTCAATTTGCAGCTAGCGAAGAATATCTACGCCTTTGTTGGTTATACAGCAAATGACCCCCGGATTTTGAAAAGTACAAATTCTGTCGAAGTTGATAAAGAATTACGATTCGCAGGTGCAGATAGTTTGAATGCAGGACTCTTTAAAATCAGCAGTAGAAAAAGCAGGTTTAGATGTGGAAGTGAGAACATCTGGCTGTTTGGAAGTTTGCCAACTAGGGCCGGTTGTATTTTATTCCGATGATAGGACTTGGTACACTCGCATTAACTCAAATCTAGCTGAAACTATTGTCAATGAACACTTGGTAAAAGGTAACAAAATTATTGAACATTGCTATCCACCAGGGTCTGTGTAATTCACCCTTTTAAAAATTTCACGCAAAGATATAAAGCAGTTTTCTTGGTATTCCTCTCTGGGCGAAAAACACTTTCCTTTCCTAACAAAGACGCTACACGTAGCTTGCTTACCCATAGGGGTACAAGTCGGTAAACCCGCGCAGGAAGTGTCCTCCTCCATGTCTATGCTTGATAAAAATCATATTTATCTCAAATCCCATGAAATTGGTAAAACTGACTCACTCAAAACCCATTATTTTTTTATGTCAATTCTTCTTAATTGCCACTTTAATTATTGCTTGCCATAGTACAGCAATTGACACATCTACAAATACCAATAATAACGGCTGTATTCAAAAATATGACCCTAATACTGATTACTTCCCTAATAAAATCAAGATTACTCATGCAACAGGCTTCGCAGTAGAGTATCATAAACACTACAAAATCGTCACGATAAAAAATCCTTGGCAGAATGCCAACACAAAGTTTCAATATGTTTTAGTCCAATGTGGAACTTCCACACCAAAAGGATTTAATCAAGCACAGGTAATCACAGTACCGATAAATTCCATAGTTTCTTTATCTACTACTCATTTACCCCACCTAGCCAAGTTAGGTGTAGTTGATAAACTGATTGGTATTAGTAATAGTAAACAAGTCAATACTCCTGATGTAGTCGAGAGAATCAAAGTCGGAAAGGTAATACAATTAGGTGATAATTCAAATGTGGATATAGAAAAATTATTAGAATTAAATCCCGACTTAGTGACAACTTTTGGTACTGGAAACTCCCAAACTGATAGTTATGCAAAACTCACAGAGGCGGGTTTGAAAGTGGGGATAAATTCTGAATATATGGAAGACACGCCACTGGGAAGAAGCGAATGGTTAAAATTTACTGCTCTGTTTTTTAATAAAGACGAACAAGCAGAAAAAATATTTAGTGAAATTGCCAATAGATATGAACAAGTAGCTCAAAAAGCTAAATCTGTAAAAAATCGTCCAACTGTATTCGTGGGATTCAATTTTAAAGGTACTTGGTTTATGCCTGGTGGGAATAGTTATGTAGCCAAATATCTTGCTGATGCTGGAGGTAACTATCTCTGGAGTGATGATAAATCTTCTGGTGGTTTACCTTTATCTTTTGAAGTTGTTTTGGAACGTGCAGCCAATGCTGACTACTGGTTGAATGTTAGCCAATCTTGGCAGTATTTAAAAGATTTAATAGCAGAAGATAATCGCTATACTGATTTTAAGGCTGTGAAAACAGGCAATCTTTACAATAATAATGCCCGTGTTAATAAAAGTGGAGGTAATGATTACTGGGAAGGTGGAATCAGTAATCCAGATATGGTTTTATCTGACTTAATTAAAATACTACATCTAGAGATATTACCTAACCATAAACTATTTTATTACCACAAAATTAATTAATAATGTTAAACAAAAAATATAAATTTAAAATTTTCCTACTAACCCCAAATGCTCCGGTTTTCAAAACCATTATTTTTCTAATTATACTTATAACTTTAATCTTGGCTTTTTTATTAGACTTGGCTTTAGGTTCAGTTGATATTCCCCTGAATGAAGTAATAAAAATTTTGCTAGGACTTGAACCAGAAAAAGTTACCTGGACTCATATTATTCTCAAATTTCGCCTACCTAAAGCTTTAACTGCAACTTTAGCGGGTGCAGCTTTAGGTGTGAGTGGCTTGCAAATGCAAACCCTATTTAAAAATCCCTTAGCTGGGCCTTTTGTATTGGGTATTAGTTCTGGCGCAAGTTTAGGTGTAGCGTTAGTTGTGCTGACAGCAAGTGCTACGACACCAACATTATTAGTAGATTTGGGAATAATTAGTGATTTTGGTTTAGTCATAGCAGCAAGTCTCGGCGCAGCATCAGTGTTAGGGATGATGTTAGTTGTTTCTCGCCGAGTGCAAGATACGATGACACTACTAATTTTAGGTTTATTGTTTGGTTATGCTACTAGTGCAATAGTAAGTATTTTGTTGCAGTTTAGCTCAAAAGAACGCATTCAAAGTTATATCATGTGGACTTTTGGTAGTTTTGCTGGGGTGACTTGGAGACAGTTAATTGTTTTAATTCCTGTGATATTTTTGAGTTTATTGGGAGCAGTGTTGCAATCGAAATCTTTGAATGCACTTTTACTTGGTGAATCTTATGCACGTAGTCTAGGTTTAACGGTGCAGAAAACTAGATTTTCAATTATTACGAGTGCATCTATATTAGCTGGAGCAATTACTGCTTTTTGTGGCCCAATCGCATTTTTAGGTGTAGCAATTCCTCATCTCTGTCGTAGTCTGTTCAATACTTCCGACCATCGGATATTAATTCCTAGTGTAACAATGATGGGTGCAATCTTAGCATTGTTTGCAGATTTGTTTTCCCAAGTTGCGGTAAATCAGGTGGTTTTACCTTTAAATGCTGTCACCGCTTTAATTGGAACTCCTGTTGTGACTTGGGTAATTCTGCGACGCAATTCCTAAAAATCTTTTCCCTCATGAATGATGCAATTTTAACAACTCACAATTTAACTATTGGTTATAAAACATCCCGAAAAACTTTTCGGTGTGTTGCATCAGATATTTCGGTATCTCTGCAAGCTGGGGAACTGGTTTGTTTACTTGGCCCCAATGGTGCGGGTAAATCTACATTACTGCGATCGCTCGCCGGAATGCAACCCCCAATCGATGGTGAAGTGCGACTCTTGGGAGAAAATATTTACAAGTTAGCACCACAAGAATTAGCCAAACGTCTAAGTTTGGTACTCACCGAGAAAGTTGATGTCGGAATGCTATCAGCCTACACCTTGGTGACTCTGGGACGATATCCTTACACTGATTGGTGGGGAAATTTGACACCCGAAGATGAAGCAATAGTCAATTGGGCAATCAAATCTGTAGGAGCAGTACACTTAGCACAACGCCAAGTTAACGAATTAAGTGATGGTGAACATCAAAAAATTATAATTGCTCGTGCTTTAGCTCAATCGCCTATTGTTATGTTACTTGATGAGCCAACAGCATTTCTCGATTTACCACGACGCGTGGAAATTATGCAATTGTTGCGTCAGTTAGCACGAGGAACCAATCAGGCGATTCTCCTTTCTACCCATGATTTAGATTTAGCTTTGCGTCTCGCGGATAAAGTTTGGCTATTATCAACTAATGGTATTTTACACGTTGGCGCACCAGAAGATTTAGTGTTGAGTGGTGCATTTGCTGATACTTTTAAGAGTGAAGGTGTGGAGTTCGATGTTGCTTCTGGAGAATTTCATCTCTATACATTCCATAAGGGAGAAATTAATATGATAGGTGAGGGAATTGCTGTAACATGGACTATTCGTGCTTTAAAACGTGCAGGCTTCCAAGTTAATCAAACTCAAAATAGCTTACCAATCTCAGTAGAAGTGATATCCAACTATAAACAATTTATGTGGAAAATCACAAACAGCCAGACTGTATATACTTATCATTCATTGTATGAAATGATTAATTTTTTGAATTGTTTATAAAAGCATTGCATCCAAGGGAAATAGCAAGAGTAGTAAATGCAAAAATTAGTTGATGTTCTGGTGGCAATCTTTGCAGTCGATTAGTATAAGCTATATCACCATTACTAATTTTGAGCAGTGACTTTTTCCCCTTTCGACTAAAGTTAGTCATTTCACTTCGGTTAAAAATTTAACTACGTAAGATGATGTTAACAATTAGATAGCTTGCTGGTTTAACGGAATTACAATTACAAATTCTGTCCCCTGGCCAGGAGCAGAAATACATTGTAATTTTCCCCGATGTTTTTGAGTGATAATCTGGTAACTAATAGATAAACCTAATCCAGTACCTTTACCAATTGGTTTAGTAGTAAAGAATGGTTCAAATAAACGTTTTTGTACATCTTCTGGAATACCCAAACCATTGTCGCCAATGCGAATAACTACTTGCTTTTGGTTAGTGAGTTGAGTGTGAATGCGAATTTGTCCTTTGTCGGTTGCAAATGACGAATGACTAATGACTAATGACTCTTCTAAAGCATCGATCGCATTTGCCAGAAGATTCATAAATACTTGATTCAGCTGTCCGGCATAACATTCTACTAATGGCAGGTTGCCGTACTCTTTAATCACTTCAATTGCTAGATTATTAGAAGATTTAGGTTTGAGGCGATGTTCCAGAATCATTAACGTATTATCTAGACCTTCATGGATATTCACAGCTTTCATCTCTGCGTCATCTAACCGAGAAAAGTTTCGCAGAGATAAGACAATTTCTGTGATTCGTTCTGCACCAACTGTCATAGAAGTTAGCAAGTTTGGCAAGTCGGTAATCAAAAAATTTAAGTCGATCGCTTCTGTTTCTTGTTGAATTTCCTTTACTGGATTAGGATAGTTTTTCTGGTATAATTGCAGCAATCTTAATAAATCTTGGATATATTGATTGGCATAGCCGACATTGCCATAAATAAAATTGATTGGGTTATTGATTTCGTGCGCTACACCTGCTACCAACTGTCCCAAACTGGACATTTTTTCACTATGCACCAATTGAGATACTAACTGCTTTGCTTCTTGGCGCAATTGTGCTTCTGAGTATCGCAATATCTGCTCTGCTTGTTTGCGCTGGGTAATATCGTGGAGAATGACGACATATTCCTGAAAATCCCGATGGGGTCGGTCTGAGATGGAAACTTCCAGAGTTCTGTTTTTCCCATTACCGATTAGAATTTGTTCGCTACGCTTTGTCCACTGCTCTGGATAGTAGACTAATGCGGGTAGCCATTTGTTGAGGTGATTTCCCAGTAACTCAGATGGGTTGACACCAAAGAACGATTCCGTGGCTGGGTTAGCTTGCCGGATAATGCCTTGATTATCTACGACTAAAATACCATCCTGGGCGACAGTAAACAGGTGTTCGGCAGATTCTCGCGCTTCTGCAATCGCAACCACTTGCGGTAAACTTGTCCAACAAGCGATCGCTACTCCCACAAATGCCACGCTCATTAGCAGCACCACAAATATATTCTCACCGCCCGCAGTTGCTACTTTATTAAGTTTGACGCCAAATAACCAGCCAACTGCCACAGCGCTGCACAGTAAAAAAATTAGGATGCTCACCTGAAGAATGACTGAATCTTTAATGATTACTACAGGGCGCGTGCGATATCGCCGCATCCACCAATCAGGATGGAAAGCAGGGAAGTTCACACGGCGAATTACCGCATCTATTGCTATGACACCAATGGGAAATAATAGCCCAATTAGCAAGTTGAGCCAACCCCAGGCAAATCCGCCCACCAACAGCACTACAACTTCTAACAGCAGAATACCCAGAGATATGCGAGGAAACAAAACTTCCGGGCGATCGCGCCGCAGCCAAAGCCCCAGATGCAGTAACATAAAGGAGACGAACCAACCGATGTTACCAACAGCTACGATTCGCGCCACATCTCCCCAAATCAGATAGATTAAGCACAATACCAGTGTTAATGTCAATGCTGGGACAAACACACCCCGACGGGAGACGACAGAAAATACTGGTGAAATGTGGTTATCTAAGGCCAGTTGATACAAAATTCGCGGGCAATTAGAAACCACCGTTGCCGAACCTAGTAGACAAGCAGCTACTAGCAAAAAAGAAACACTTACACCAGTGAATCTTCCCCAAAAGGGCAGGGAAGCTGCCGCAAGATTCAGAAAAGCATTGTCTTTAAGGTTGGGATTTGTTGCTAACCGCATCACTACCCAAGAACCTCCCCAAAAGATGGGTGGCATCATCCAGGCTGCAACATCTAGAAACCGTAGCGTTTGAGTGGGGTTGCGGCTATCGGCGACAAAGGAAGAAGCTGTTTCACAACTGTAGGTTGCATAAGTGACGAAAAAGAACCACTTTGCCCAATCTACAAAGCTCAAAGATGACCAACTGCTAGGAAAAAACCCAGGACTAAAGGGAGAAAACGTTAACCAGCCAAGACCTTGGACACAGAAGGTCATTAGCAGTCCAAAGGCTGGAATGACAAAAAACAAATGTAAAATACTCAGGGCACGGGTTCCACTAAACGCCACGATAAAGGGCAACAGTGTAAAGCTAATATCCAGAAATATGTCTGGACAGGTAATACCCAGCGTCTCTAAATTTACTTTAATTAAATCTCTGAGTACGATTGTATTCACTGACAGGTAAGAAACCCAATTGAGGAGATATCCAATTGCTGCATAGCGAGCTAGTCCTGGGTAGTGTTGCAGTAGCTTGGTAGCATAGTTAGGTGTTCCTCCAGCTACATTGATGAAATGCATACCTAAGCGTTTTACCTGATAGTTGAGCAGCATTCCGAAAATCACCGCAGGTATCCAGACAAAAATAGCTTGGGAACCGAGAGCAGCATGAATCGCTGGAACCAATGCTGTCCAAGAAATATGAGCTGTCAAACCAAAACCCCAACTTTCAACAGCACTTAGGCTTCTAGTCAAGCGAGGGTAAGAAGATTGGCCCAATGTGGAGTGAGCAGGATGGGACATGATTGGCAGTATAAGGTGGGATACTGTAATTAAGCTTATTACCTAGAGTTCCCATCTCGTAAATGTTCTGAACAAAAACTTTCTGTACGGAATCATACTTAGATGTTGAGTATATCACCAGAGAAAATTAGCTTCACAACAGAAGCATTTATTAAGAGGATGTTTTAAAAGTGTTTGGCTGTGATTTTAGGCACTTATTGATCCCCCCTAACCCACACCAGTCGCTCCACTTGGGGAGATCCCCATGAGCCAGTGGCGTGGATTTAGGAGAATCTAGAACGTTTTGATACCGACAATAGGACTTTTAAAACATCCTCTAACACCATAATTTAGCTTAAAGGTGCGATGTCTACGACGGGCTACGCCTACGCCCTTTTGACTCGACAATTAGTGTTTAGAGGTGAAATAGTGAGCTTTTTCAGAACTTGAATGATGAAGATTAAAGTCGCAACTTTGAGGATTAAAGCCGGTAAACTACAGCGCCTCTATTACTTGCTCGAAATTGCGGCGATACACCTGTTGGGCGTATTCTTGCCACTCTTTGTCTGACGAGTAGGGTGAGCGTTTTAATGTTGCGTGTTGGACGTATGCTATCAATGGGCGACGAAGACACTCATATTTCTCGAAGGCTTTGGCTATAGCTTGCGGATCATCCCAGTTATTCTCCTCGGCAATTTTAGTGATGAGTGTTGTAACTACTAGCGCATCTTCAAATCCTTGATTAGCTCCTTGACCCATGAAGGGAGGCATTCCATGTGCGGCATCGCCAACTAATACGATTCGCCCTACACTCCAGGCTGGTGGAATTTTGGCAGCATCAGCTTCAGTATTCAGGTCTGTTGGGTTAGAAACTTGTAGAGAATCCGAAATGGTAGCATGGTGAATATAGTATGGACGCTGCTGTATCTTGGCAGGAGGAGATATACGTACTAATTGCTTAAGTGCATCAGGAAAGCCTGCCTTCTCCAACTCCTGGAGAGCTAAGTCAATTAAAGAACTTTCAGACTTTCCTTGCAACGAGTCTAAAGGCAAAGCAAGATGTATTATGTACCCTAGTTCACCAGTTGGTCTATGAAATAAAATTATCCTAATGTTATTTGTACAAACAGAATTTCCAGATATTTCATCATTAGTGATTGTTACAACTGTTGAGTCTTGAAAGAAATCTTCTTCTAATTTCGTCCACAGTTCCTTTGCTATCTCAGCTATTTCCCAACAAAATATAGCTGCAAAGCCAGAGTATTCAGGTTGGGCAAAATCATGGTATTGAGTATCTGTGTAAAGCAGCCTCCGAACTGTAGAATTAATCCCGTCTGCTGCAACAATTAGTTTAGCTCTAATCGATTTTGTTACTAATTGTTGGGGGGCAACATCTGAGTTTTGGGACTGCGTGTCATTATGTTTTTGGTCATCTGTCCAAAACGCATAGGGGTTGGCTTCTATTCCTGTGTCACTTACACAATCTATCCGAACACAACCTTTTTCCGGCTCATTCACAACATTAATACAACGGTGATTAGCTTTAACTCGGTCTTGGGGAAGTAGCTGTCTGAGGGTTGTCTGCAAATTGTACCAAGAAATTGACACTCGACCCTCGCCATAATCTTTAAACCAGTCATCGAAACTAAGCGAGGTTGACCGAATTATCTGCCCCTGTAAATTTTTAGAAACCCATTTGGGTGAAGTCTTTGGAGGTTGTTGCTCTTGAGTAGTTTCGACAGTTTTCTGGACATTAGACTGCTTGGGATTCAATAAACCAAGCCCAGTTTTTTTGACTTCTTCGTAAGCGTTAGGATCTAAATGTTTGAGAGCTTGTAATCCATTGGGTACAAGATCCAATATTTGTCCAACTTCACGAAAGGCGCGAGTTTGATCAACGACAAGAATATTTTCAATACCACGTTTACGTAAGCCAATAGCAATTGCTAACCCAATTGGGCCAGCGCCAACCACTACAACATCGTAGATTTGCCCAGGAGCAGAAGAGGAGACAACAGATGCAGCTAAGGTATCAGCTTTGGTTGATGTGTTTGTATCTGCATGAGAACTTGATTTAGTTTTTGGCATATTTATACATAGGAATCTGGGATCGAAGCTGGGCAATATGGAAAGCTATAGCCATCAAGTTACATAGGGACACACAACAATATTAAAATCAAATGCAACAAGTTAGATATTTTGCCGCGATCGCACCTATTATCTGAAGCAAATTATGAAAATTATCGAACCGCCTTCGCGTAGCGTCTCGCAGAGAAGCCGCCAAGAGCGCCAAGAGAAGAAACAGAAAAGTTTATAAATTATTACAGTTGGTGTTCAAAGGTGGAATGATCGCCCTTTTTGCTCGACAGTTAATGTTCAAAGGTGGAGCGATCGCCTTTTTTGCTCGACAGTTGGTGTTCAAAGGTGGAACGATCGCCCTTTTTACTCGACAGTTGATGTTCAAAGGTGGAGCGATCGCCTTTTTTGCTCGACAGTTGGTGTTCAAAGGTCGAGCAATGTCTTCTCTACAAGACGCTACGCAAACGACTGGCTAAGTATACACTTGTCTCAGTTTTCAAACGAGCTAAATTGGCGACTAGCCTAATTCATCTTTCTTTAGCACTTCAATGCAACCCTTGATACAAGGTAAATTAGTAATTAGCTCAATGCTACTGCTGCGAGTGCTTTGGTGAAAACTCTGCCTATGACCAACGAAAAACTGCTGAAAATAATTGAAAAAGCTGCTAGATACAAAGCGACAATATTAGACCTTTCTGGCAGAGGCTTGACAAGCCTACCAGCAGAGATTGGTCAACTTTCTAATCTCAGCACGCTTTACCTCAGCTACAATCAACTGACAACACTGCCAGCAGAGATTGGTCAACTTTCTAACCTCAGCACGCTTTACCTTAGCTACAATCAACTGAGAACACTGCCAGCAAAGATTGGTCAACTTTTTAACCTCAGCAGGCTTCACCTTAGCTACAATCAGCTGACGAGGCTGCCAGCAGAGATTAGTCAACTCTTCAACCTCAAATGGTTTCACCTCAGCTACAATCAATTGCTAACGCTGCCAGCAGAGTTTGGTCAACTCTCCAATCTCAATAGGCTTTACCTCAACT
>NZ_CAXTTT010000039.1:0-57525 GCF_964247315.1 uncultured Nostoc sp. | reverse complement strand
AATATACTCCATTATCCCATACTGTATTGCACTCAATCAGGAACCGCTATATTCTACTGCACAGACCCAAGCAAATGGAGGTCGTTGTCATTGCCAAGCTTTTATTTATACCTTGTATTTTAGGTTGCCCAAAACGGTATGATTTTGAACCCTTAACAAGGCGATCGCAAAGCTGAGTGTTATAAATCCAGCAAAAACCCTCAATTCGTCCACGGACTTGCTTACCCTTGGCTGATTTATAACCAAGCACTATATTCAAAGCAAAAGTCAGAGCGAAGATTTCCTCGGCTCTGAACTTTGTAAGAGAGTATTCTTATTTAAATTCCCTAACTTTAGTTATAGGGATTCACTGTTAGCTGATAACTGTTAAGCAGCATATTTCACTGACAAATTAAGATGTACTTATCCTGTTTGATTTTTTTGCAGTCTGATTCACGAGGTTTCAGAGGCTTTTTCATCTTTAGGATAAAGAGAGCGAATTAACTCCCGAATTACATCAGTTGCTGGTCTGCCCGTTGTTGAACAGTATTGTTCAAGCTTCTGTGCCTCACCTGATGTGAGATTGATTGTAAGTCGTTTAACAGCCCATTTTTTATTCATGTACTAGACAAGGTATGTTTTTAAACTACTTCTCTAATATCAATCATCTAAACTGCTCTTACAATGGTATAAGTAATGACATTTAGTTCAAGTAATCATGAAGTTGAATAGGATATTTTTCCAAGCAATAGTCAAGAGATGAAGTTTATTCTAGATTATGAAGTTAAGCTACTTTGTGGGCAGTAATTATAAATTGAATGTAAAAATAATATTAAATATATCAATACAAAATAAGTATTCTCACAGAACAGTTGAGGATAATAATATAGAAAAAGTTGGCAGCCCTAGCAAATAGAATTCGCGGCTATACACATCAAACCCACCTCCAGGGGTTTTCAAGCCTGGATTTTCTTTTAGACTACCTGGTGAGAAGGACTTGCCTACATTTGTGTCGTAGCGAGTTTCATTTTCCCAATATTTTTCAAACTTAGTATACAGTTTCGTAAATTCATGACCAATTGAGGGTTTGAGTTTAAACGCAGAGGGACACAGAGTATAGCGCAAAGGAGCGCAAAGTTTGTTTGAGTCCATTCGCTACGAACTTCAGGGGTAGCTGTACTTAGTTGGTTTTAATTGTTAATAAGTCATGTGTTGATAATGTATCGGCAGCAGATTTAATCACATCAAATGACATTCCCGATCTTTCTGCAATATCTAATAAAGTATGCTGACCGTCAGATAAATTTAAAACCCACAGGATTGCCATTTCATTTAGTCCGCTATCTTTGTTACCACCAACTGTCCGATATATTCCTCTTTTACCTAACTGTGGCTCACATTTAGAATTTTTGTTGTAGTAGATTTCATTATTGTTAAGGATATACAACATTGAATTACATTGAAAGAATGACTCGGCAAGATATTGGGGTTGAACGAAATTTAAATCATCAGCTGAAGTATGGTATTCAGGAAAACTACCATGAGGCGATCGCATGAAGCAACCTACAGCTAAATTAAATCCAGGTGAGCAATATTGTCGCTCATCATAGCCATAGGGGAAGAAATCTATAATTTTGTGATCTTGTTTTGAGTTTTTGAGTACATAAGCAGCAACTTTATCGATTTCAGTGTCACCTCTACGGCTTTTTTTGTAGGTAAAGTTGCCTGAATCTCCTAAACAAGTTAATACTAAGCCATGTTTAATGTTATTGACTTTAGCTTCATTGAGAGCCAACCATGTAATTGAGCCAATGGTTCCAGGAATCCAGAGAAATCTATAGGAATATCTTGGTGTAGTTTGACTTAAATATTTAGCGATAAAAGTAGCGATCGCAATTCCCGAAAGATTATCATTACATAGTGAAGGATGACAGGCATGGCAAGAAATCAAGATTTCATCAGTACTGTCTCCTGGAATATAATACTCGCCATAACTCAAGTAACCAGGTTTTAGAGAAGAATCAATACATACTTCATATTCTTCATCTTCTAGTTGCAAATACTGATTGTGAGTCAGGCAAAAACCCCAACTTTCCTTGTAATATGAAGTTCGGTAAGGAATCCAATTAGGATAATCGACAAGTGTAAATAAATGTGATTTAAGTTCTTCAAGAGATAATTTTTGATGTATGGGAATGCTATAGTTAACAACGTGCAAATTTGAATTAGTAAAATCTACAATTTTTTCACCTTGAGAGTTTTTAATATAGGCATCTTTAATATTCCATTCATTAGGGACTGTCCAATCAAAAACCTCTGTTCCTGTCGGCACTTCATGAACTGACAAAGGAATATACTGCTGGAGGATTTTTAAAGTTTCTCTAAAACCATTACCTGTAATACTACGGCAAATGGGATATAAATCAGAAATTAGTTGGTAAATTTCTAGACTGATATCCTTGAGGTTCAAAGAATTTTTTAGATCAATTAAATTAATATTTTGAAGTCTATCTGCAACCATAAGTAGAATCCTTGTTAACTGGGGTATCCAATCTTTTGTTGATGTTTTGTATACCAATTTACAGTCAATTCCAAGCCCTTTTTTAGAGGAGTTGAAGATTGCCAACCCAGTTTATCGTATGTATAAGCCGTATCAGCTACTCTTATTTTTTCCATCGGCCGCTCAGGTAAAGCACCAAATAGTGGCTGGATTTGAGGGTTGACCAGATTAACAAGCTGGGACACAACTGCATGAATGGGTACTAGTTCTCCCGAACCTAAGTCGAATGTACAACCCTCTACACTAGGAACTTGTGTTGCAGCGAGAAGTCCTGCAATCACGTCATCGATATAAATCCAATCAACTTGACGCTTTCCACTACTAAGTTTTGGAGCTTGCCCTTGCAACAAGGAAAGAATAACAGAAGGAACGATCTTATACACATTTTGCCCTGGCCCATAGGTCATAAAGGGTCTAACAAGAACTACAGGTGTCTGATAGAGTCGATGGAACATCCGACCATAATTACTACTAGCAAATTTAGCAATAGCGTAAGGAGAAGAAGGAACTACTTCAGGACGATCTTGTTCTGGTTCCTCTAAAGAAGCTATTAACACAATGCGACTACAGCCAATTTCGGCAGCTACCGTCAATAAGTTAATAGTACTAGTCAGTAAACTGTGAAAGGTAGGCAATATGAACTCTAGATTAGGAACTGCTGTTACAAGACCGGATAAATGGAAGATTACGTCAGGTTTAATGCTGTGGAAAAGATTTTGAACAAACTTAATGTCTTCCATGTCACCGTGCCACCATCGCAAGCAGCTGATATCAGAAGTATGAAAATTGCGAGAAACAGCATGTACTTCTGCACCATTGTGACATAAATGACGGACTAAATGAGATCCTAGAAATCCGCTAGCACCTGTAATCAGTATTGTTTGTCCAGACAATTTTTCAACAGAGTTCACCATTTATTGCTCATAGACTGGAGTTTGGAAAACAAAAGTTCTTCTACAAGAGATTGTTTGTTGTAGACAACAACAATGTGTCAGTAATCGGGTAGAAATCAGTGCCTCGTAAGAAGTCGCCTAAAGAAGTTCCTGTACAAGCTGAATCAATATTTGGCGCACCCTTTTGAGCTATGACATCATCAAAATGTACAGTTCTAAAGTCAATACTGAAACGGGTATAGCCTGATGTGTTGGGAATAGTGGAGTGCATCTGCGCTCCTGAAAACAGAATCATGCCACCGACTTGTGTAATTAACCGCAATTGCGGCTCCATTTCTAAAGTTTCTTCCGCATGGGGTTGCTTGCGCGTATCTGTTTTAATGTGCTGTGCCGCATTTTTGCGACTTTCTTTAATCCACTGAGCGTAGTTATAATCTCTTGAGCTATTCTTAACTGGTTGACTCCAGTAGCGCGGATGGAATGCCATCGCATTCTCTGGGGTAATATCGTAGACAGGAATCCACCAGTTGATCTGGCATAGAGGAGCAGAGTACCAGGTGTCACGATGAGGATGAAAAGCGTAAGCAATACCAGCAGTCAGATAGCGATCGCTGGTTGCTGTTCTCAGGCGAGGTACATCGAAATAGGTTTTGTTCAAGTCACATCCACTTTGTTTCAAGATGCCTTGAATGAGTTGTTTAGATTCAGGGTGATGGATAAAAGCTGGCTTGAGTTGTGCCAAAATCTCAACATATTTCTCTACAGGCAGACTATGTTGTGCTTCTCTCGGATCTAAAGGGGCAAACGCTTCTTCAAGCATACCACGAGCAAAATCACATAGAGCGATCGCACTGGCGCAAGGAGAAAAGACAAACATTTGTCCATTATAAAGATGCTTGCGTCTGATTTCATCACTAAAAATCGAATCAAAATAAATTGTATTCACTTCGCTCCTCATCTGCTGTAACAAAGTTTGAACACAGTGTTAAGTATGAAACTCAAAATTCAATTTTTCAAATTCTGATTTTCTCTGTCTCTGCGCCTCTGTGCGATTCTAATCCTACATTCACTCAGCAACTATATATTTTTAAATTGCCTTTAAAAGTCTTACGTCACCGTAGGCGTTACAATTTTTTCCGATTCAAATAAACTCCAAGCCCGATCTTTATCCGAAATTTCAGTTACTGACAGAGGCCATTGAATACCAAAAGCTGGGTCATCATAGCGATACCCGCCAGCATATTCTGGTGCATAAAAGTCACCCATTTGATACATCACCTCCGTCTCATCGCTTAGAGTTTGAAAACCGTGAGCACACCTATCTGGGATATAGAGAGCAAGACGATTTTCAGCAGTTAACTCTATACCAATATGAGATAAATAGCTAGGAGAATCTGGACGCAAATCGATAATTACATCATAAATAGCTCCTTTGATGCAACGCACCAATTTTGTTTCCTGAGAAGGAGGCATTTGATAATGCATACCCCGCAACGTTCCTTTTTTATAGTTAAAAGATAAATTGCATTGGGCAATAGTAGGTTTTAAACCACGATTTTGAAATTCTTGAGTACAGAAACTCCGAGCAAAAAAGCCCCGAATATCTCGGTGCAGTTCTAAATCAACAATAAATGCTTCTTTTATTTTAGTTTCAGTAAATATCATAAATTTACAAACATAAGGGAAAATCCAAATTCTAATTTTTTAGAAAAACATTTTTCGACAGTAAAATGCTTCAGCATATTTACTCGGTGAATTTGATTCAATCCCACGAATTCTGAGAATTGAACGAAAAGTCTCTTCTGTAAACCACTGCTTATTATTCTGGGTAGCGAACGCATCCAAAATATATTGAATTTTTCGACGGCAGAGTGTTTCATTTAAATGAACAAAGAAATTAGGAATACCCAAATCACCATCATATTTGGGTATTTCATATTCCAAAATTAAATGATTTCTAAAAGTATTCCAAGTTAAGTCAGAAATTAAGCGGTGATCTTGGTGGCGATCGTCTCGATGATGAGTAAAGATTATATCTGGTGAAAATTCTTGCTTCAACTGTTCAAAGCATTCCTTCACCTCTATCCCTTGAAAAGGTAGAAAGCCATCTCGAAAATTTTTAATGATAATTTTCTTAACTGGGATTTCTTTTAAGAAAAGACTAGCACTTGTGGTTGCTTCCTCTGCTCTTTGCTCATTGGAACTAAAGACAACCCAATAGATAACAACGTGTTGGTAATTCTCTATCAGTTTTAAGATTGTGCCTCCACAACCAATCTCGATATCATCACAATGAGAACCGAGGCAAAGAATTTTGTACTCAGATTCTTCTGTCTTATTCAACCTAAGTTGGATCATACATGGTCGACTTCTAGTTGTTGATCTCCCCAAACTTCCCAAGGTCTTTTACCTTGAGCATACATATCATCCAACTGTTGTTTCTCTTTAAACGTATCCATTACTCCGAAAAAGCCAGTGTATTTATACGCAAAAAGTTCTTCTTTGGCAATCAATCTTTGAAAAGGCTCAAGGACAAGTTCTTCACCATAATTTATATAGTTAAAAATCTCTTTTTTAAAGATAAAATATCCTCCATTAATCCAAATATCACGTTGTTTTACCTCTTCGATATTTTGTACCAACCCATCCTCGTTCATATCAACTAGGTGAAAACTTTGGCTTGGTCTAACACACAAAAAACTACCGATTTTATCACGTTGATAAAAATTATTAATATAAGTTGGTAAATGTAAGTCTGTCAAACCGTCACTGTAGTTAGCTAAAAATACTTCTTCTCCTTCTAAATATTTTTCTACTGCCTTGAATCTTTGTCCAATGTTGGCAGTTAACCCTGTATCTACAAATGTGATATTCCAATCTTGAATATCCCGATTAAACAACTCTATTTTGCTTCCATTGGAAAGGCTAAAGTTATTAGAAAGCCATTCATTGTAATTCAAAAAATAGCTTTTAATTAGGTCAGCCTTGTAACCAAGACATAAGATAAAATCTTTGTGCCCATAGTGAGCATAGTATTTCATTACGTGCCATAATATAGGTCTATAACCAATATTCACCATTGGTTTAGGAATACTTTCTGAATACTCTCTCATTCTCGCTCCTAAACCACCGCAAAATAAAACTACTTTCATATCAATTACCTCTTTTTGACGATCGACAATATTAAATACTTAAGAGTAAACATTAACTTCAGGAATTGGTACAACAAATTGGCCTCCCCAATCCCGAATGTAAGCTATTTGTGTCATAATTTCATTTTTCAGATTCCAGGGCAAAATTAGTATATAGTCAGGCTTTGTTTCAGCAATTTTGTCTGGATGAAAAATCGGAATATGAGTTCCTGGTAAAAATTGACCCTGTTTATAAGGATTACGGTCTACTGTATAGTCAAGAAAATCTGTGCGGATACCGCAATAGTTTAAGAGAGTATTTCCCTTACCTGGAGCACCGTAACCAACAATCGATTTTCCCTCCCGCTTAATTTCGATCAAAAAATCTAATAAGTTACGTTTAGTTTCTTTAACTTGTTCTCCAAAGGAAAAATAGTATTCTAATTGCGTAAAACCAGCCGCTTCTTCTCTATTTTTCAGTTCTGATACTTGGTCGCTAATAGGTTTAGAATAATCTTCATTATGGCGCGCATAAATTCTCAAAGAACCACCATGAGTAGTTAATTCTTCTACATCAAAAATTGTCAAACCGTGAGCAGCAAAAATCTTGTCTACAGTAAGAAAGGAAAAATAAGAGAAATGCTCATGGTAAATAGTATCAAACTGATTTTCCTCGATTAACCGCATCAAGTGGGGAAACTCCATAGTAATTACACCATGCGGTTTGAGGATAATTTTCATTCCCTTGACAAAATCATTCAGATATGGTGTATGAGCAAGGACATTATTTCCGAGTAATAAATCTGCCTGTTTGCTCTTAGCAACCTGTTCTTTTGCTATCTCCTGACCAAAAAATTTGACAATTGTAGGAATACCTTTTTTAATTGCTACCTCAGCAACATTTGCTGCTGGCTCTATTCCCAGCGCCGGGATGCTTTTGGCAACAAAGTATTGCAGCAAGTAGCCATCATTACTAGCAATTTCTATTACTTGACTTTCCTGGTTTAATTGGAAACGTTCTACTACCAAATCAACATATTTTTTGGCGTGTTGTAACCAGCTATCAGAGTATGAAGAGAAATAAGCATAGTCGCTAAAAATATTTTCTGGGCTAATGTATTCTTGGAGTTGAACTAAAAAACACTTCTCACAAACATAGACATGTAGAGGATAAAATGGCTCTACTTCATTGAGTTGTTTGAGACTGCGATAACTTTCGCAGGGAGGAGACATACCTAAATCTACGAAGGTATGATGTAACCCTGTCCCACAGAATAGACAGTTACCAGTTATTAGTTGATTCTTTGTTGGCTGTAGTAAATTCATAACTTATATTTTAAACAGTCTGCCAGAAGAAATCTCGATCGATTTGCTGAGTGCGAATGAGATATTCCAGTTGTTTCAGACGAGTAAAGCCTCTAGACTCAAATGTTTCTCTATCCATATCAATTTGCTGGAAGACATTATAGAGTTGTTGGGCACCGCGCTGGGCATCCCATTCACATTTGAATCCTGGTAAATTTTGGTTAATTTTATGAAATAAAACCCGATAGCTGCGGTTGTCAGGATCGTGTTTGCCAAAGCTCAATTGACAATCTGTAAAGACATCTGCAACTATTTGAGCAATTTGTTTGACTTGATAGTTGCTATTTGTATCACCGACATTAAAAATTTGGTTGTGAATTACATCGCGTGGAGCTTCTAAGGTACAGATAATTGCTTTGCAGATATCCAACAGATGCACTAGGGGACGCCAAGGTGTACCGTCGCTGTTCATCTTGATTTCTTTAATTGTCCATGCCCAACCTGCTAGATTGTTTAAGACAATATCAAAGCGCATTCTCCCAGAGGCACCATAGGCTGTAGCATTTCGGAGAAAGGTGGGAGAAAAGCTGTCATCAGCAAGGAGTTTCACATCCTGTTCGACAAGTGCTTTGCATTTGGCATAAGCTGTTTGGGGATTGATGGTAGACTCTTCGCTAACGTAGTCTTCAGTGGCAAAACCATAGACACTGCATGACGAAGTGTAGACAAAGCGTTGGATTCCAGCTGCTTTCGCCAGTTTCGCTAAATGTACTGAACCTTTGTGATTGATATCGTAGGTGATATCAGGGGCTAACTGACCTAAAGGGTCGTTAGAGAGTTCTGCCATGTGTACTACTGCTTCCACGCCTTGCAGGTCTTCTATTGTAATCTGACGGATGTCTTTGTTGAGGGTTTTGGCAGTTACTTTAGTGCTGTTATATAGCCAACCTACTTTATAAAAGCCAGTATCCAAACCAATAACTTCATGACCTTCTTGGATTAACAGGGGAGCTAATAACGAGCCGATATAACCTTCAGTTCCAGTTACAAGTACTTTCATATCCTATGGTGCGATCGCAGTTTGTGGGGATTTTAATTCAGTAAGAATATTGTCTGGAATATTTTCTCCCGGAATAGCAAGCAACTTGGCAGCAATCTCATCTCTGAGGGGAGCGGCTTCATCTTGAGTCAACCAGGCAAATAACTTTGCTACCGCTTCAGGAGACCGATCGATTTTTAGAGCTTCTTGGAGCATACGCAAAGCACCAGTCAGATTACCAGCTTTGAGAGGAATGATTACTCTCCTTTCTAGAAGATATTCAAAGTTATAGCTACGGGCTTTTGCTGTAATCTCTGTACAAACATCAGCCGGAAGATAGCTCTCTGTAATCTCGATGGCACGGCGAAGAAATACTGCGTGATTTCCTGTCAAAAAAAGCTTATTCGACATTTTGTTAGTATATAAATTTGTATCTAGGCGATAACAAGCCAAAATTTCTGGTTCATACCAACAATCATAAAAAGTAGCAATACGTTTACACAGTTCCCACCCGTTAAGATCGTTCAACTCAGAGCAATATCCCCCTAGTTTTTCATAGGTTTGCCGACGAACAACTATTGCCGAGGGTCTCAACGGATTTGTCACTACAATCTGTGACAGCCAATCTTGAATAATACCTCTGTCTTCTCCATACCAGTAAAAAATATCTCCTTTGGAAACAAACACCCCTTTTTCGTCAATATTATCAAAACCTGTGAAAGCTGCTCCAACAGAATCCGAACAATCCTCTAAACTCTTCTTGAGTTGGGAATAAAAACCAGGGAGAACATAATCATCATCGTGAAGTATGTGAATCCATTGCCCTCGACTGAGTGTAATACCTGTGTTATGGTTTCCCACTAACCCAATATTTTGCGAATTGCGGTAGTAGCTTACTATACCTCTGCCAATAGCATTCACTAGATCAAAGAGTGGCGGCGTACTGCCATTGTCCATTACTAAAATTTCCATCTCCTCTTCGCCAGTCCATTGTGCTAAAACACTAGCCAGACATTCGAGAAGATAGTCAGTACGTTGATATGCAAGAATCACCACACTCCAGAATGGCCTCTTCTTTTCACTAGCTGCAACTGCTGGAATCTTAGGAAACTTATAGTTTCTCACAATTACCTCTCCTTGAGGAAGTTCCGGTGTAATCGGTACTTCCTCAGCGTTTTCGGTTCTTGGTTCAGCTATAAATGCTTTGAGGTACTGGGGATTGGTGAGCTTTAACCCTTGTTGATAGGCAGCGATTGCCTCTGGTAATTTGTTTTGGTCTTGGTAAATTTTGCCTAATTTGAAGTAAATTTCTCCATTGTGAGGATTCAGTTCCAATATTTTTTGATAAGAGACTATTGCCTCTTCCATATCACCTTGTTCTTGAAGCGCAACTCCCAAGTTATAGTGAGCATCTAGTAAATCAGGCTGTAAAGCGATCGCAGCTCGATAGAAAGCCACAGCAGTTTTCAAATCTCTTGCTTGTTTCCGGGCAACACCCAACTGGTTATTCAATTGAGCATAGTAGATTTGTTGTTCTTTTGAAAGCTGGCCTTGGGCGTAGAGTGCATTACCCAAATTTGCCTCGGCTTCTGTAAAGTCTGGCTTCAACTCTAGGGCTTTTTGATAGTAGTTAATTGCTTCATCAAATAGTCCTTGTTGTTGCAGAGCATAGCCCAAGTTGTTGTAAATTGGCAGTGAGTCAGGTCGTAGAGCTAAAGCTTGACGATAAGCGATCGCTGCTTGTGAGAACTGCTCTTGAGCTAAAGACAAATTACCTAAACTAAACCAAGCTTTAACAGAATCTGGTTGCACCTGAACGGTAGCACTCAAAAACTGCTCTGCCACCGCCAACTGACCGTTTTGCTGCGCCAGCATACCTAATCCGTATAAAGCCTCAGGGTGGTCTGGTTGTTCTGCCAGTATCTGATGATAACTCTGTTCAGCCTGGGCTAAACGATTGGCGCGATGATGCTGCACAGCAAGTTGGAGGTTTGAAGAAATGGTGTTCATATCAGTTTTTGAAAAGAGCAACATTAAGAACGTGATAAAATATGGTTGTTTATGAGGGTTTCAACCGTTTTCCGATATTCCTTTGCAAATTTTTCTCTGGTGTGATTAGCTCTAGCAAACTCCCATGTTTGTTCGAGGGCTTCAGTAAGCATTGTCATATAAATTCTCTTTTGTTATGAACATTATTCAAGTTGTCGCTCTACAACCCAAGTTGCTAGTTATCAAAAAGTACCTTTACTTAATTACAACATTTTATTTTTTGGTATTTAGCAATACTTTAAAACTAGCTTTTTTTATCAGAAATGATACAGTTTATAGACACTAACTAGCAACTCACGTTACACAATTATTCAAAGGTAGTGAGGTCAACCTTAAGGCGATCTCATCCCGTAACGGAGCTGCGCTATCTTGTTCCAACCAAGCGAATAAGTTTGCCAATGCTTGAGGAGAGCGATCAATTTTGAGAACTTCTTGAATTGTGCGAAAAGCTCCAGCAATATGACCAGCTTTTAAAGGAATTTCTATATCTGCTAAACAACTAATAAAGTAATGTCTACGTGATTTTGCCGTAATTTCTGCACAAAACTCAGCCGGAAGATAGCTCTCAGAAATCTCAATAGAAAGACGGATCGATGCTACCCGCTCTCCAGATAAGGAAAGTTCAGTTCTCATACTTTGGGAATGCACACGATAATGAACCAAAATTTCTGGCTCGTACCACCAATCATAGAAAGTGGTAATCCGTTTATAAAGTTCCCAGTCGAGAGTAGAGGTTAATTCTGGATGATATCCACCTAGCCGTTCATAAGTTGTTCGACGAATCACAACAGCAGGCGGATTCAATGGGTTTGCTACACCAACATATAGCAATAAATCTGAAACTATACCTCTATTTTGCCCGTACAATTGTTGGCGGAAAGTAATTTCTCTTGTCTCATTGATATTTTCATAACCTGTAAAAGCTGCTCCAACGGAATCTGGACAACCTTCTAGACTCTGCTTGAGGCGAGTATAAAAACCTGGCAACACATAGTCATCATCATGAAGTAAATGAATCCACAATCCTCGACTATTACTAACTCCTGCATTCCAAGTTCCTTG
Organism: uncultured Nostoc sp.; assembly: GCF_964247315.1. Lineage (GTDB taxonomy): Bacteria > Cyanobacteriota > Cyanobacteriia > Cyanobacteriales > Nostocaceae > Nostoc. The sequence continues at coordinate 45,507 of NZ_CAXTTT010000039.1, read as the reverse complement.
CTGTCTGAGATTTTGGGGATTACGGTAATAGCGTACTATTCCTCGCCCGATCGCATTTACTAGTTGATATAGAGGTGGTGTACTTGCATCATCAATCACAAGTATTTCCATTTCTTCAGTTCCTGACCATTCAGCTAGGACGCTGACCAAACACTCTAGCAGATAGTCAGTACGTTGATATGCAGGAATAACCACACTCCAAAAAGGTCGCTTATCTCCTGTTTCGGATACTGGAGGGATTAGTGGAAAGTAATACTTACCTATTTGCACCTCCCCTTGAGAATACAGAGGAGTTACTGATATTTCATCTGTGTTCTCAAGTGCTTGGGTAGCTGCTAATGCTTTAGCATAGTGGGGATTAATCAGCTTTAACCCTTGTTGATAAGCAGAAATCGCCTCTGTAAAATTGTTCTGCTGTTGGTAAATTGCACCTAACTTGAGGTAAGCTTCTCCATAGTTGGCATTAAGTTCCAAGGTTCGTTGATAGCAAATAATCGCCTCTTCTAATTCTCCTTGTGCTTGCAGCGCCAACCCCAAGTTATAATGAGCTTCTAACAAATCTGGCTGTAGTGCGATCGCTTGCTTGTGACAAGTAATAGCATTTTTCAAATCAAGAGCTTTTTTCCGGGCAATACCCAATTGATTATTTAATTGTGCATAGTGCATTTGTTGATTGCTGGAGAGCTTACCTTGAGCGTATAACGCATTGCCCAAACTAACCTCTGCTTCTATAAAGTCTGGCTTTAACTCTAGAGCTTTTTGATAATAGTTAATTGCTTCTTCAAATAATCCTTGTTGTTGCAGAGTATAGCCCAAGTTATTGTAAATTGGCAGTGAGTTAGGTAATAAAACTAAAGCTTGCCGATAAGCTTTCTCTGCTTCTGAAAACTGTTCCTGAGCTAAACGTAAATTACCTAAACTGAACCAAGTCTTAACAGAATCTGGTTGAACTTGCGAAGCTGCACTTAGCCACTGTTCAGCAGTTTGGGGTTGTCCCATCTGCTGCGCTAACATCCCTAAACCATATAAAGCTTCGGGGTTGTCAGGTTGTTTTTCCAAAACTTGAATATATAGCAGTTCTGCTTCCACTAAACGATTGTCTCGTTGCTGTTGAACTGCTAGTTCGAGGATTTCAGCTACTTCTGTTTTATCTAGCAATTCAGCTTCATCCTTTTGACCTGACTGATGCTTCTGTACTGCAATTTCAATAAGAGATTTAATTTTAGATTCTGAAATATTTGTAGTATCCATAATTATGTAGTATCTATAACTATATTTAATTTGATATTAGATTGTTATAGATTACTATAACTTTAGAATGATAAGTGATAACTATTAATAAAATATTTTACCTGTTTTTGCCTGTATAAGAAAATAAGGTTATTAAATTAAGATAAAAGAAAGGTTTTGTCAACAGTATGGGCGAGAAATAGGAAGCATCTCAAATGTGCAAGTTTATTTTTATACAGTATTTGGACTTAGGCAGAGAATGAAATAACGAACCGTATACTCCTACAGAGAAGCAAGCTACGCGCAGCGTCTCGTTAGAGAAGGACGCAAAGAAAAGAGGTTTGTACAGGTTTTTTGTATCAATCCTGTGTCTTTTGGCTTGCATTGGGATGCTCCTGAGAAATAAGCCTTAAATTAGTAATAAAAAATTACCAACTCAAGTAATTTCAATGCGTACACTATAGGGGTTACTGTTGGCAAAATCTCTTCTAGAAAAGGTATTGACATTTTCTTGTGCAATCAGATTTTTTACTCACCTAATTTTTTTGACTCAGAGGCTTGGAAATCAGAGTCTGTTAGGGAATAAAACGAGCAATTAGCCTTAAGCAAATTATATTACCGAGCTAATGTCACTGGCACTCAGGTTTGAAAATAGTATGCTTTGTTGAGGATTATTAATAAGAGACAAAGAATTAACGAGAGACAAAGAATTTAAGGTGAGAAGAGCGCCATCATTGGTATCTGTGATGTTACCTCGACTTCCCCAGCCATCTAATACAAGCTTATCAACACCAACCTGAAAATCTTGAATGACATCAAAGTCTTTTTTCAACAAGGTATCGCTACGTTTGAAAGTAAATGTATCATTACCATCGCCACCAATTAAGACATCATTACCACTACCACCATTCAGAGTATCATTGCCTTTACCGCCATAGAGTGTATCATTGCCATCGCCACCATTTAGCAAATCATTACCTTGGCCGGCGTCGAGGTCATCATTACCTCTGTTTCCAGATAGCTTATCATCTCCCAAGCTGGCATAAAGTTTGTCCGCCCCGTTGCTTCCCGTCAGATTATCCTTCTGAATCGTGCCATAGATAACATCTTTACCCAGGTTGCCGATTAAAGTATCTCCTGCCAATTCAACAGAACTAGTATTAATTTTGACTATAGTTAGGTTGGTATTGCGATTAAAATTCCGCTCATAAGTACCAACAGCACTACCATTCAGGAAGTCAGTACCATTGTCGCCATCAATATCAGAATCTTTATCACGACTGTCGATTGTGACATTGCGACTACGACCAAATGTTAGATTGCCGATTTGCTCGGAGGAGACTAATTTACCCTGAACGCCAAAATAATCTAAAACTTTAGCCTTGTTAGGATTTGTGGTATCTAATACCAAAAAAGTGGTTGTAGACTGACCCTTGTTATATTCAACGTCAGGATTTTCAATTTCTTTAGCTGTCAGTTCTAAATCTGCTGAAAAATCAAAAGAGAAATCTTCATTACGGCCAACCGCAAAACTAGCAAGTACTTTTGCTTCGCTGTTGGAAGTACCTTCAAACTGACCACTTAATCCAACGACAGCAGCCTGAGTGAAAAGTGATGAAAAAGTTGGGTCAAAACTTGCTTGAGCCTCAGCAATTGCAGCAGTTACCCCACCTTTAACTAATGTGTCTGCCTGGGTAGCAGTTAAAATGCTTGCAGTACCTTCACTATAATTAGAAAAAGTAGCATCCCCTTCAGCGGTAACAAAATTAGGACTAGGATCGGGCTTGGGATCGGGCTTATTATTGAGATTAACTCTACCATTGAAAGAAAGTAACTTTTGAGGTGTTAGTCTTAGACTTACTCTTGATGCCATAAAAAACCTGTGTTGATTTTGTGAGTTAACAAATTTGCGCGTAAATATTCGGGGAGTAATTCTCTCCTAATTTACGAGCTAAATCTCTCAATATCCCTAATGAAATTATCAGCTTTTATCCAGGACTTGCTTTGCTTTTAACAGCACTTTTAAATAGCTTAATTGACTATTCCAACCTGAACGTGGAAGCAGGGAGATTTTTTCTAATTCTGGAGATGGTAATGACTCAAGGTCAGTTTTGTTCTCTGGAATTGTGGTAATTTCTGAATTTTCTGCCATGATTTATTATCTGACAATAGAGTAATGAAATTCAGGTTCTTGTTGCCAACTTTCCGACCACTGAATACTGTCAGCAGTAAAGTATAATCGATCGCTTGCTGGCAATAAAGTATCTGTAGACTCGACAATTAGCTCAAATTCGCCATTATCAAATGGCAATCCTTGCGCCTTGACTTTGGGAACTACACGCTCTCTCATACCTTGTTTGGCATGAACAAGAGCGCGATGATGACAGTAAGGATTATTACCTCTCTTATTAAAGAAAACATGGGCAGTCCAACTGCAACCCCCACGACAAAGTTCAGCATATTCGCAGGTTTTACAGAAACTCCACAGGTGTTTTGTGCCTTCAGGTGTTCCTGCTCCTAAATTGAAGCGTAGTTCTTCTGCACCTTCGATAATATCATGCAAGGTCTGTTCTCGAATATTACCACCTGTATAGGCAGTAGTCGGTAATGAGGGACAAGCCTTAATTGCTCCGTCAGCTTCAATTCCCAAAGTGGAGAGTCCTGCACCGCAACCTTGCCAAAATGAGAATTCATGCTCATTTCCCCGTCCCCGCAACAGTCGTTCATAAGGGCCGTAGTAACCAATGTTGTTTCCCGCCTGAAGTTGCACACCTTCTTGGTAAGCACGACGCGCCACACGGGCAAGCATGGGGTAAATATCTAACAGTTCATGGGGTTGGAGGAGGATATCTGCGTTATCGGCTGCATTTCCCATTGGTACAGTTAGCTGAACTTGCCAAGCACGAGCACCAGCATCACGAATGCACTCATAGATGCACGGAAACTCTGGCGCTGACAAGCGGTTAATTTGGGTGTTGCAACCGAAAGAAATACCCACTTCTCGTAGATGACTCATGGTTTTAAATGCATATTTCCAAGAGCCTTTCTTTCCCCGCAGGCGGTCATGAGTTGCTTCCAAGCCATCAATAGAAACAGAGACGCTACAAATTCCTGCTTCCTTCATTTTTTGGGCGGTTTCTAAGGAAATGCCATAGCCACCTGTAGTCATACCACATAACATCCCCGCCTCGTTGATCGCTTTGGCAATTTCCAGCCAGTCTGGACGCAGAAATGCTTCACCACCAATGAGAGTAACTTCTTTAATTCCAACTTCTGCCATCTGCTTGACGAGATCCAAAGCTTCCTCTGTGGAAAGTTCTTTGGTGCGTTCATGTCCTGCACGGGAACCACAGTGACTACAAGCTAGATTGCACTTTAAGGTAATTTCCCAAACTGCATAGCTTTTGCGGTGATATGTCATGTTAACTCTCAATCTCGGTTTTAGAAAAAAGTTTACTTTACTCAGTGGTGAATGCTGAGTAAAGTAGAAAATACTCGTCCAAAAGTCTGGTTTTAGAACCAATTAGTTGCAATTACAAAACCACTTGCAGTCGCACTGTTTTTAGAGAATTTGGATTTAAATCTCTTAATTACTAAAGAAGCATTACCCTGGGCTGTTACTTTAGCCGTAGTATGAGCGCCTACTGCCCTGGCGAATCCTGTACCTTTTGCTGTCAAACCATCACTTGTTGCTGTGGAACTACTAATTGCACTAGCATATTTTGACCCTGAAGCAAATGCCTTAGATGTGATAGTGACTCTAGCAGAACCTAAAATCAACTCGTCTTTTGTAACACTCTCTAAATAACATAAATCATGGATATCCATAGTTAAATGAGCCTTTTTCAACATTACTTGGATCTTTGGAAAGTTATGAAATTAATTAGAAAACCTCTTTACTATGGCAGAGAAGTTTTTACTATGTGGGTTTCATAACTTATCACTATTGTAGGGTGTATTAGGGACGTAATACATTCTACGTCTTCATCATTTTATCGGGTTATTGTACTTCTGGTTGGACAACTGCTCCGTATGACGCTTGTACAGGCGAACCGATTACTTTGCCATACAGGGGCTGTGGTTGTGGCAATGGCTTTGGACATGGTCTGGGAATCCATTTAATTGGTGGTTTTGCACAGTCTTTGGGAGGTGGTGAAACTACAGCACCATACAATGGTTGAGCAACTTTATCATTAGTGCTTGTAAGCCCACCAAAGGCCCCCACTAATTCCTCTTCGCTGAGATCATCAAACTGACCTAATTCTTTTAATTCCAATATTTGAATAGAGGCTGTTTCAAATTATTCTTGAGAAAAATTATAGCCACCTTCTTCCATGACTTTGATTACTTCGTCGATTTGATCGCTCATTAATTGAGCGCGAAAAGCTTCGTCTTTGACGAGTCTGATGATGAATCTTTTGACTTTTTCTAAAATTTCTAGAGACATCTTCTTGTTTTCTCCTTAAAAATGATTCTTTTTGTCCGTCATAAAAAGTTTTGAGACGACCATTTAACCATAAATTTTTAGTGAGTCAAATTGTGTAACTTCTTGGTGCTAGGTTTGGTAAATCTGTGCTAAATTCATGTTGGCTTCCTGGTGTTGAGCATTGAACTCCAAAGCTTTTTTATAGCAAGCGATCGCTTCTTCTATCTCTCCTTGTTGTTGCAGTACCACCCCCAAGTTATAATGAGCTTCTACTAAATCAGGCTTGAGTGCGATCGCAGCTCGATAGTAAACAACAGCAGTTTGCCGATCATCTGCTTGTTTGCGGGTCATGCCCATCTGATGATTCAATTCTGCATAATAGGCTTGTTTCTGTGTTGAAAGCCTCCCTTGAGCAAAAAGCGCATTCCCTAAATTGATTTCCGCTTCTGTGCAGTTGGGCTGAAATTCCAGAGCTTTTTGATAAGATGCGATCGCTTCTTCCCACTTACCTTGTTGTTGCAAGGTGTAGCCCAAATTGTTGTAAATTGTCCCTGCATCTGGTCGCAAAACAATAGCTTTTTGGTAAGCTGCTTCAGCTTCTGGTAACTGTCCTTGGCCTTGCAGCAAATTGCCTAAACTAAACCAAATTTTCACAGAGTTAGGCTGAACTTGCGAAGCTGCACTCAAATGCTTCTGGGCTTCCTGTAACGCACCTTTCTGCTGTGCCAACATTCCTAAACCGTATAATGCTTCTGAATAGTCTGGTTGTTTTTCTATCACTTGACGATATAGCTGTTCGGCTGCGTCTAAGCGATTAGCTCGATGATCTTGAAGTGCAAGTTGAAAAAGTTCAGCAACTTCTTGAGCGTTAAATTGTCTTGGTTTATTAACCAGCTGCAAAATAAAATCTTCCAGCGCTCTAACTGGCTTTAAATCGCTATATAATTTATGTTTATTTTCTGCAACTTGCTGGGAAATATATTGTCGATATTTAGCATCTTTCCCCAGACGGATAGCGATTTGTACGTATTCTGCTTTATTTGAAGCGATCGTCTCTTCTATACCCATCATCTGCAAAATTGCCAGAGAATGCCGTCCCCGCATCAGCTCTCCTGGTAAAGTGACAACCGGAATATTATGAGCAATAGATTCGAGGGTGGAGTTACATCCAGACCAACCAATACTATCTAAGAAAACATCTGCTAAGGCTGTAGTCCCAGCAAACTTCTTATTATTTAGTGTAGACAAAAATAAACAATGATTTTGATAATTCAACCCTAATACTGCAAAAGCATGGTTTAAGCGCTGGCGAAATACTTCTGTAGCCTCTTCACTTGAGTTTTTAATAAATACAAACTTAGCATTTCTTAACTCTTTAGCAATAGAGGGAAAAACATCATCATGATTAGGCAAATATTTATATAATGACTGACAACACCAAAAGAAAATATCATCCTCTTTTAAACCTATATCTTGTTTCTTAATTTCATCGGGTTGAATTGCTAAAGGTACGTAATAAATAGATAGATTGGGTAATCTAACTAATTTTTCTGTATAATGTTCTTGAGCATTTTCTGGTTCCATTAAGTCACTGCTCAAGTAATAATCAATTGTCGGGAGTCCACTCGTTTCAGGGTGTCCCCAAGATGTCATTTGAATTGGCGCTAATCTCAGACAACCCAGTTGTAATGCCATTGGGTCCATCCCAAATTCTGGGAAAATCAAGATATGTAATTTATCTTTTGTTATTACCTCACACCATTCTTCAACTGAACGATCGCCTTGAACCAATTTATCAAAAGCCTTGGCGGCACTAACTGTGGAATTATCTGTTGTGTCCTCAGTGTAATAACCAAATAATTCAAATTCACTTCGAGCTATATTTTCTACCCAACCTTTAATAGGGATTTTCCAATTAGAATGACTAGATAAAAACCCAGAGACAATACCAATACGAACTTTTTGATTTTTATCTAAATTAGGCAGAATAAGCGGCTGGCAATTTTGGGGATAGCGACTCGACATAATCTGGAAAATCATTTCCCCATAAATTCGCTGTAAATCTCGGTCATTTAAGCCTTGATATGCCAAATAAAAAGGCTGAAATGTTCCCACAGCTTCAGATGCTTTTGCCCGTTCTTCCTGATTAATTAATTTATAATATTTAGCTAAATTTTGCAAATGCTGTTGATACTGATTTCGCCTGAATGAAATTTCATCAACACTAGAATAGATAATTGGCAATTGGCTCATACAAACACCCAATTTAGCCATATCATAGTTTGGCGTTAACTTTACGGCTTGCTCGAATGCCTGGACTGCCGCTTCTGTTTTGTTAATATCTCTAAATACTAGTCCTAAGTTGCAATAGATGTAATCAATTTCAGGTTTAATTTTAATAGCTTGTTGAAAGGATTCTATGGCAGCATCAAATCTATTCTGTTGCCTCAGAACATATCCCAAATTGTTATAAGTAATTGCAAAATCAGGTTGAATGCTTAAAGCTTTTTCGTAAGCTTCTATTGCTTCTTCAAATTTTCCTTTTTCCTCGAAAAGACACCCTAAGTTGTGATAGGCTTGATGATAATCTGGTTTAATTTTTATTGCTTGTTGGTAAGAATTGATGGCATCATTTAATCGCCCTTGCTTTTGCAGTACTTCTCCTAAATGAGTATGAGATGATACAAAATCTGGCTGTAATACAATAGCTTGCCGATAATATAACTCTGCTATCTTGAAATCGCCTGCCTGTTGCCTACTTAAAGCAAACTGCTCATTCAACTCTGCGTAGTGGACTTGTTCTTCTGGTGACAGGTTTCCTTGAATGTGGAGAATATTATTAATATTGATTTGCACTTCTATGCTGTCAGGGAGAATTTCCAGTGCTTTTTTATAACAGGCGATCGCTTCTTCTAGTTTACCCTGTTGTTGCAGAGTAAACCCCAAGCTGTTGTATATTGTCCCTGCTTCTGGCTGTAATTGCAGAGCTGCTTGAAAAAATTGTTCTGCATTTTGATATTGTCCCCGCTGCTGTGCCAGCAGACCTAATCCATATAATGCCTCTGACTGCTTGGGATCTACGTCTATAATTTGATGATAAATCTCTTCGGCTTGGGTGAAGCGCTTGGCTTGGTGATATTGACTAGCGAGTTGGAGAGCCTCAGGAATTGTGGTCACGTCGCTTTGCTCCAAATTCAAAATTAACAATCCCCATAAATAAACTTAGGAGCTTGCCTCATTTTATTTATGGGTTATAATTTATACAATCAGTTTTATTTAATATGTCTTTTGTTCCTATATCTGCAAGGAACTCAAGTTTTTGAAACTTATAACTGAATTTGCTTAAAATCGATTGATATCATGTCTGCTTGATTACTTACTAAACTCTCTACCTTTTGAGGAGTTATGAAAGCTTAAATCTACGGTAAAGTGTCTCACTTATGACTATTAGGCATCATGTAAAAATAAGTTGTACAACAAAGTTTATTTGAAATAGCTTGCTAAATCTAGCTTTCACATACTTTCACATAAAAATTGTTTAGGTTATTTTTACAAAAATCCTTAGCCCAGAGTTTTAATTCAGGGCGGGCAAACAGAACAGACTGTAAAATAGGTTGAGGACTAAAATGTTGTAAAAATTTATTGCGGAAACAGTTTTTTGAGATCAAAGGATGTATTTTTGGTAAAAGCCGAAGGCTCAAATGAGCTAAGAGCCTCCGGCGATTTATCAATATACTAGGCTTTTGAGGCTAACTCTACTTGCAGAAGTTAATACTTATTGTGAGTAGAGTTTAATTATTACTACTTAGAAGAAGTTTGAGAACTGCTGCCAGATGAAGAAGTAGCACTATTCTTAGTGGTGGTTGTGTCAGTAAAGGTTGAAGTTAGATTGACGGCGCCGCCCGATGCAGAAGCATCTGCAAAGGCTTCTGCAAAGTTTAAGTAATTCTTGTATTTATCCTTGTTGTAGACTGGTTTGTTACCACCACCAATAATTTCTTCTGAGGTATTTTCCAAGTAGTTAAGATCAGAAATGATCATTTGAGTTTCTCCTAAAATTTGTAACTGCTGTTGGGAATGTTTTGTGTAACCAACTTGTTTTTGTTGGTTATATGTTTAATATACTTGATTTTTCAAAAAAGTCAATGCCTTTTTGAAGAATTTATGATTAAAAAAACTAATATATTTAAGTTCAATAATTATCATAAATAGTAATAATTGAATTCAAAAAAAATGTAATATAAATCTAAGCAGTAATTTAAATTATTGCTGCCTAGCAAGACTTATAGCGATTTAGTTTAATTTTTTAATAACGCTAAAGTAGCACTTTGTAGATATATTGACAAAACACTATAAAAGAAAACTTATTAAGTTTTTAAGCAAACAAAATCTACATCTGCAACATTTTTGAACACTAGAGACATCTGCCCTAAGTCAGGGGAGATACTTAGCGACAAAAACATTTGAAATTTCTTAAATTATTTAGTCTTGGTGAATAACATATCTACTAATTCCTCTTGCGATCCGTCTGAATCTATTTGAGTAACTATTTTCATAGCGTTGATTTGTTGCTTTAACCAATCAGAAAAGGATTCTGTAATGATTTTTTGGCGCAACTGTTCGTCTAATTGGGGTTGAATGATTTCTTCCACCCAAATTAAATACACTCCTTTGGGAGTTGAAATCGGTTTGAGAGCATCTGGTGGTGCAGCAGCAAATACAGCGGCGGCAATTTCTGGACGAAAATCTTTGCGGTATCGGAGTCCTTGGTATCCATAAGCACGGCGGGCTTCTGGTTCTGAGATATATAGACGAGCAATATCTGGAAAATTAATTTCGCCTTCTTCTAGAGCATAAAAAAGCTCTAAAGCCAAGTCTCGATCCTCAAAGACGACTTCGTAGGTAACGGCGGCGATATAATCTAGCTGATGTTCGTAAAAGTGCTTTTCCAGTTGATTGGAAAATAGATGATTCGCTAACTTCCGCGAAAGGATGTTGTTGTAGGCTAATTCTTCAAACTCATCTACAGAGAGGTGGTGTTTTTCTAGCCATGACCAGGTGTCTTTAGCTTTAACAAGCTTCTTGGCGAACCGTAAGTCATCTCCTTCTTGCTGTAGTTCTTCTGGTGTGACTGTAATTCCTGCGGCTTGAGCTGCTTCGGCAATAATACTTTGCGATGCGATCGCTTCCACAACAGCAGGTATCTGACAGGAGAGTTTCAGACTGTGAATGATATCTGAAATGGAAATGTTCAGATTGTGGGGCATAACACGATATCTCCAATAATTAAGTGGATTGGGAATTGGGCATCGGGCACGGGGTATTGATTATTCCTCCAGCCTGGCTTGTCCTATTTCCTGATTCCAGTGCGATACCTTTAACTACATCTCTAAACCACCCTTTTTCAGTTTCTTGAACGGATCTAGAACAAAGTCAATTACTCGCCGTTGACGAATGATCACTTCAGCATTTGCTGTCTGACCGGCACCTAATGGAATACGTTTGTTGCCATTTTGGACATACTGCTGGTCTAAGGTGATTTCTAACTCATAGGTTTCGATGTTGCCTTGGGGTGTTTGGTTAACTTTCGAGTCAGGCGAGATCCAAGTAACTTTCCCTGGTACTATGCCATACTCTTGGAAGGGATAGGCATCAAACTTAACTTTTACTGGCATTCCTAACTTCAAGAAACCGCTATCCTGATTAGGCATATTTGCTCTGAGTACAAAGTCTGTTTTCGTGGGTGCAATTTGGGCAACCCTTTGACCGACTTGTACCACCGCTCCTGGCTTAGTGGTGGGTAATTCAAAAATCACCCCATTAATCGGCGATCGCACCACGCGTTGCTGAATTTGTAGTTTTGTAGATATAAGCTGGCTTTTAGTCTGAGCAATTTCTGATTGCGTTGCTGTTATTTGTGCCTGTATATCTTTTAGCTGCTCCTGATTTTTCATTACAGCCAGTTCTCCGGCTTGCGTGGCACTTTTATAGCTACTTTGTTCTTCTTGCAGTCGGAGTTTTGCTTGTTTGATATCAGACTCCAACGTTTTGATCGTTACTTGATAATTATTTAGCTCTTGGGCTAAACGCAATTGAGCTTGTTTAATATCTGATAGAGACTTTTTATAAAGTCGTTTGCTTTCTTCCTCTTGTTTTTTGCTTTCCTCTAATTGGATTGTCGGAACTGCCTTCTTGTCAACAAGTTGGCTATAACGAGCAACTTGGTTAGAATTTATACTCAAAAGTTTTTTAGCCGATTCTTGATCGTCGCGACTGGTGGAAATTTGCTCCTCTGCTTGTTTAACTAATGATTGCTTTTCTAACTTTTGCAGGTTATAGCTACTCAGTTTGGCATCCAGGTTTTGCTGCACCTGGTTAACTTGAGCCATTTTTTCTAATTCTTGGGATTTATTTTGTTGTTCTAAAAGACTCGTTGACATTAGGAGTTGATTTTTCAGCACTTCCAGTTGGGATTGCCGATTTTGTAGCCCTTGCAATTTGCTCTGGACTTGTTGCAGTTCCGTTTGCAGCAAATCAGCATCCAATTCCAGTAAAACCTGGCCGGCTCTAACTGTATCTCCTTCTTTAACCGTAACTGCTTTAACACTCCCACCAGCTTGAGCGTCTAATTTTTGAGTTGCGCCTTTAGGTTCTATACGCCCTCTGGCGCTACCGGTTTCATCTACTTTCGAGAGAGTTGCCCAAGGTAAGAACAGACCAGCAAAGGCGATGAGCACATACAACAAGCCACGAGTCCAAATTTGAGGTAAGGCATCAAGTAGTTTTTCTGTACCGTAGTACAAATCTTGACTTTCATTTTCTGCCTCTGTCTGCTCGTCAAACTCTACCGATTCCTCTTGCTGTTTGTAACCTTGATATTCATCTTGCTTATCTTGGGGAAGTGGGGACGATCTATTGGGATGTGGCATGGTTTTATTTCCGATAACAGTAGATGGGGAGTGGGGAGAAATCAATTCAAAATTTAAAATTGTACCCTTACAGGGAAGCAAGCTACGTGTAGAGTCTCGTAAACAACAAAAAGACTGCCCAATGTCCCATCAACTAACTTGAGACATTTGTTGTTGATTCAGGTAGTAATAATGACCTTTTTTAGCGATTAATTCGTCGTGGGTACCGCTTTCTACCAAAATACCTTGATCCAAAACCAGGATTAAGTCCGCGTTGCGGACTGTAGAGAGGCGATGGGCAATAATTACACTTGTGCGTCCTTTAAGAATTGTTTTGAGGTTGTTTTGAATAATCCGTTCTGATTCTGAATCTAGGTGACTAGTGGCTTCGTCAAACAGTAATAACCGAGGATTCCCGAGCAAAGCACGAGCAATTGCTAGGCGTTGGCGCTGTCCACCAGAGAGCATTCCGCCGCTTTCACCAATTTCGGATTCGTAACCCATCGGTAATTTTTGAATAAATTCATCGGCTCCAGCATATTTTGCTGCTTGGATAATTTCTTCTGAAGAAGCATTTGCATTAGCGATCGCAATGTTTTCGCGAACAGTCCCACCAAACAGAAAAGTATCTTGGTCTACAACGCCGATTTGCGAACGGAGCGATCGCATCGATACACTGGTGATATCGCTACCATCAATGAGTATTTTGCCATCTGTCGGTGGGTATAAACCCAAAATCAATTTACTAAGAGTTGTTTTTCCAGAACCGCTGCGCCCCACTACTGCAACCATCTGTTCCGGCTGAATTTCAAAGCTGAGATTTTCTAATACGTTAGTGTCGCTTTCTGAGTGATAACGAAAGGTAACATTCTGAAAACAAATGTTACCGCGGAGTTTACCCAACGACTTGCGGGGTTTATTTGCTAAGTCTTCTTCTGGTTCCGCCTCCAACACATCATTAATCCGTTCGGTAGAAATCACGATTTCCTGTAATTCATTCCACAGCAAAGCCAGTCGCTGGAAAGGACTCAAGACGTTACCTACCAACATATTGAAAGCAACTAATTGTCCAATAGTTAGTTCGTTATTAATTACCTGAGTCGCTCCATACCACAGCAATGAAGTATTCACAAAGGTTTGGATAACGCCACTGATAATTTGTAAGCGATTGCCAATAATTTGAGCATTAAAGTCTTTTTTGATTAAATCATTTAGCAGTTCCTCCCAACGCCAACGCACTGTCTGTTCAATTGCTAATGAGCGGACGGTACGAATTCCGCTTAGGGATTCTATGAGATAGCTTTGTTCTTTGTTAGCTGCATTAAAAATATCTCTGGAGATGCGGCGCAAAATACTTGTGCTGGCCAGCGCTAAGATAAAAAATGGCGGTACAGTACACAGCACGAATAATGCCATCCGCCAGCTATAGGAGAACATCAAAGCCAGATAAACCACTAATGTCAGCATATCCAACACAATGGAGAGTGTCTGACCAGTAAGGAAATGCTGAATTTTCTGGTTTTCTTGGATGCGCGAGATTATATCCCCAACGAAACGCGACTCGAAATAAGCAAGGGGCAAACGGAAGGTATGTTTGATGAAGCCTACGAGTAAGGCGATACTAATGCGGTTAGCAGTGTGAAATAAGAGATATTGCCGTACACCGTTGACAGCAACACCAAACAACCCAAAAACAATCATTCCCAAACCAATGGCGTTTAAGGTTGGAACGCTGCGTTGCACAAGTACTCTGTCGAGCAACAACTGGGTAAATACTGGCGTTACTAACCCAAATAATTGAATTACTATCGAAGCTATGAAAATTTCTACCAGTGTTCGATAGTGAGGTTTGACTAACTCAAAAAATTTCCAGAAGCTTCTACTTTCGTTTTTAGCACTTTTTAGTAGAGCTGTAGGTTGCAGTAACAATGCATAACCAGTCCAACCTGCTTGAAATTCAGCTTTTGTCAGGCTGCGTTGACCAAGAGCCGGATCGCATACAATCACCCGCTTTTTGGTGATTTCATAGACAACAATAAAGTGTTTACCTTCCCAGTGAGCAATTGCAGGTAAAGGTTGTTCTGCTAATTTATCAAGAGTGGCTTTCACTGGACGGGTGGCAAAACCCAGGTATTCTGCTGTTGCTGCCATCGCCTTTAGGGATGCACCGTTGCGAGTGACATTGGTCATATCCCGTAGGCGATTGATACTAAAATGTTTGCCCCAATAGTTACCAATCATCACCAAGCAAGCAGAGCCACAATCAGCTGCACTTTGTTGGGCATAGAAGGGATAGCTTTTGGTGATACGTTTCCACCAATGCCCCATTTGTACTTTCGGACTGGGAAAGTAAAAACGTGATTTTTTTGTTGGCTGTTGTTGTGACTGATTCTCTCTTTGGGGAAAAGGAATAATTTTAGATTTAGATTTTGGAGATTGGAAAGTTTTTTCTCTAGTAGTCAGTCCCCAGTCCTCAGTCTCGGATTCCGTTTTGCTGACACTCATGGCAAAAGCCCACTCCCCCAACTCTGGAAAGTATTCTAGTGCTGTTTGCATCTGATCGTTTTTCAGAATGTAAGCAATCGTTGGTTGGGTTGTTTGCCAATCTCCTTGTTTTGGTTGAGCAAAGATTGTACCTGGTGTCCAAGAATGACCTTCAGAATGCCGCAGTTGACCTTTGTATAATAGCCACAACTGTGAATCTTGGGATATTTGTGGACTTACAGAGCCAGTTTCTAACTGGTGTCGCTCAAACAAAGATAAGGCTTTGAGCATTCCTGAAACTTGTGATGTATGGCGTGGAAATTGTGATACTTGGCGACATAACAACAACAAATCCCAAAGTTCTGCACGGGCGAATAGGCGATCGCGAATGTTAGGATACTTGTCTATCAACCTTTGCAATGCTTCTTGTCTGAAATAGCCAAGTTTTAAGCTTGTCGAAGCTCTAACTACATAAGGACTAAAGTTAGCTTCGGGAAACAAAGTCAATTCACCAAAGACAGACCACGCACCAAAGGTAGTAATTAAATTCTCAGAACTATCTAACAGTCGAACTTTACCTGTAAGAATAATGTATATACCAGGATTTTTCTGTGCAGATTGCCAGAATTGCTTTGCTGATGGTGGCTCCACAATTTCCATTTCTGCCAAGAAGTTCTCTAATTCTTTTTCTGAAAGTTTTGTACCTAAAGTGTACAAAAGTCTTTCACCCACATGTTGCTCAGAAAGCACTGGTGGCATTTTCTAATCTCCACAAAAAAATTTAGTTATCAGTCTCAATCCAATTCCAAAATTCATTAAAAATATTATTATTTAATCCCGTGTTTTCACCGAGGAAACTCTAAGCTTTCTTAGAGTAAAGTTAGAAAGAAATAGTCTGGTAGCAAAGCATCTATCTTTTAGATATAAAGTACATTAAAGGATTTTTATTAGGTGGACAACCCACTTGTTGCAGCCAGTTATTGATATGGCAATAAACTAGTCTAAATGTCAAAATATCGAACTAGAGCTTTGTTTACCTACATTCAGCTTCAAGAGCAACTAACTACATTGACGTACTCCACACAAATATGGATTACTCATTTTGGCAATCAGCTGTGGTTGTAAGTGATGATTAAGAGGAATTATTTTCGGATCGTAATTTGCTATATGCAGCAATAGCTATGCAAAGTATTTCCTTTCTCAATCACAAACTCTCGATATTTTTTCTAGTTCTGGACAATGTTATGGCTAAAAGTTAGCTTTTATGCTCTTGAACAAGACCTAACTTGGAATAATTCTTAAAAGAATGTTTTCAGACATTCCTAACTTTTTAACAGCCTTGTCTGGACTTAAATGGTGTGACATAATTGTAGTTATAAATTGCATTGAGTCGTAAATTATGGAAAAAGGCAATTCATTGTAGTTGTGTGAACAAAGCCTGACAGCAAAAAAACCACAACTACAAATCTGACTAACCTTGTAGTATTAATCAGAAATTTACGCAATGTGCAATTAGCTCCCGGCATATTCCCTTAGTGCTTTGCAAGTCTGGGGGATAGTCTCCGAGATAGCTTCATTCTTATCGTGCAACCTCGATCAAAATAGGGTTTTGAGTAGGCTACAGGAAACAGAAAACTATAAAGCTATAAAGCTATAAAAGCACATCGCAATTTTTGTTTAATGTAGTATTTTACCAATTAAGCAAAATTCCAGTTAAACAAATATTGATTAAGTTTGCTTGGAGATTCCAAGATGGATCTTTTTCCAGCACTACTTAGTATCTTTGAGGGAACATCTAGCAAGCTATTTAACGTTTGTATTATACCTCCTATAGTGTAATAAATGCAAGTTCCTAAAAGAGACTTGCGAACATCATATTTACATACAAACATGATATTTACATAATTAGTTTACACTCTTAGCTCTTAAATTTAGATATTTTAGGAGTTTCTTAATGTAAATTTTCTGACAAGTCACTTAATAGATGATTTTTAACAAAAAAAACATATTTCACAACCATTTAAACATTAAATCTTTAAATAGCTAGGCGGCATAACATGATGAGAGTCAGAACGGCGAGTATTGTTTGCTTAAAGGTGATATTTAAGTTGTTTAAATTAGCTGTGAGGGAAAACACATGAATGTTGTGATCGGGCACACACACTTAGTTAACTATGGTAATCTTAGCATTTTTTTTCTATCAAGGGCATAGCAGCAATACATGTTATAGCTTGATAGAAGTTGAGAAATAACCGTCATGTTTAAATGGGCTTAGAGTTCACAAAATGACAATAAGTCGCAAATTCGCCTTTTAAAACCGAAGATTGCGATGCGATCGAGTAAAGATAATAAATAGATAAAAATGGTGGTTATAGAGCCAGTGCCCTGACGAAAGTGTGACACCAGAGATTTGGTAAAATACAGGAAATCATCCATAGCAGTTCTCAATCAGATGAGGTACATCCTCAAAGTTAAAAAATTTATATATTAAGTCAAGTTATACCTCAGTAGCAGAGAAACCGCTATCAAAGCAACCAATATCACCTTGGTTGCGATCGGCAATGCCGTTGCTACATATCTATCCATTGGAACATCTACTTGATGAAAAAATTATCCCTCTGTTATGTAGGGATATTTATATTTATCTCAGCAGAGAATATTTCAACGCTTGTTTCTGCGTACTTGGTTCCAAACAAGGATTTTTTAGCTTTGCCGCTCGAGCAGGGCTTTGAAAAAGACTCAAACCTACATCTATCTGAGAGTTCAACTCTTGTGAGTTGCAGAGGCTATTTACGGACTGAGTACTGTGATTCACCGCTCAACTAATCGCATGTTATCAGGACTTACGCAAAAATTACCAGAAAGCTTAATTTATCGAACCGCCAAATCGCCAACTCTTGGAGAGGCTCCACCAACGCGAAGCGTCTCGTTAGAGAAGAACGCCAAGGATTCGTAGAGTGTGCGTAAGTCTTAGTTATAATTCCCTTTCTCTATGGAGAAAGCTCAAAAACCCCTCCCCTCTGCTCTCTGCGGTCTTAATGATAAGTCTTTAATCGGACATGATATAAGTTGTGGGGCGATCGCTGAATTCTCTACTTGGCTTGCTCTATGAAAGTAGTTTGTGTCATACTTACTTACAGAAATTACTAATTACTAAATTTCGGTCGACTTTAAGTAGTATTTTCAGGATCGCTAGAAGTAATACAGTTAGTGTAATGAGGATTGGGTATTGAGGGAAAACTGGCGGCGTGCGAAAAATTGATATTTCTGCAAACTTAAGATGCTTCCATATTGAAAAACATCTCTGGTTTAGTAGTACAGTGAATTGTGAAGGAGTATTTATGTCACAGTTGGAGCAAGCAGTGCCAGACACCTTTGTAGCCAAAGGCTTAGAAACTCTCCCTAATATTTTCGACCGAGTTGAGGCTCTGGCCAAAGATTTTGCCACCCGCGCAGGGGCACACGATAGAGATGCTTCCTTTCCCTTCGAGAATTTTACAGCTTTGCATGAGGCAGGATTGCTCAACCTCACCATTCCACATGAATTTGGTGGTCAGGATTTGGGGTTGGCAACTATCTGCCGGGTGATTGAAGGGATAGCGCGTGGCGATGCTTCGACCGCATTAGTACTGACAATGCACTATCTTCAACATGCTCATGCAGCCCGTAACCGTCGCTGGCATCCAGAAGTCTATAAGCGGCTGTGTCGTGAATCAATTGAAGGCATTGCTCTGCTGAATGCTGCCCGTGTTGAACCAGAGTTAGGAACGCCAGCTAGAGGCGGATTGCCTGCGACAATTGCCGAACGAACAGCAGAGGGCTGGCGTTTAACAGGACATAAGCAATACACCACGGGCAGTCCCATCCTCAGCTATTTTGTTGTTTGGGCACGGACAACCGAAGATGAACCACAAGTTGGGAATTTTCTAGTTCCGCACGATCTGCCAGGTTTGCGAATTGTCGAAACCTGGGATCACCTGGGAATGAGGGCTACAGGTAGCCACGACCTCATTTTAGAGAATGTATTAATTCCTTCAGAGTATGCTCTAAGTATCAACCCCATATCTGCTGTGCCATCTTTTGATCCGCTAATTTCCACTTGGGGCAGTTTGACAGTGAGTGCCTTATATCTGGGTGTTGCGATTAGTGCGCGAGACTGGCTTGCTAAATATCTTTGGGAGCGATCGCCTTCTAATCTCCAAGAGCCACTGGCAACTCTGCCACGCTTCCAAGCTGCCGTGGGTGAGATAGAAGCACTGCTATTTGCTAATAATAGATTGATTTATAGTTTAGCTCAAGATATTGACAAGGGCGAATATGAGCCTAATGTAGGATTACAAGCACAGGCTGTTAAATACCTCACCACAACCAACTCGATTCATGCTGTGGAGATTGCCTTAGAACTAACTGGTAATCCTGGTTTATTAAAAAGGAATCCTTTAGAGCGTCACTACCGTGATGTTCTATGTAGCCGTATACATACACCACAGAATGATGTTATTTGTCAGTCATTAGGGAAGTCTGTACTGAAAGTCAAGTGATTAAAGACTACGGATTAGGGACAAGCAGCAGTGAGCAAGGGGAAAGGAATCTTCCCCCATACTCAATGCTCAGTTCCCTTAAAATAATCAGGACTTTATTGAGTTGAGTTACTAATTAGAGCCAACGTAGTTAAACCTTGACTCGTTGTCGGAGTCAGCTTTACTCCCGATCAATTTTTTCGATATCATCAGGTGTACCACTGGCAGAAATTTTTGATGTGCCAGATTTGCCTGCACCTGAGTTGCCGCCAGAAGCGCCAGCACCCCCTGAGTGTTTAGAATCTGTGTTGCCTTGTTCTTCTTGAAGCTGTTCAACGCGGTTTTTTTCTTGAGCTTTATCTTTTTGGTCAGCCATATCTTATTTACATTTTTCGCATAGCGATCGCTATATACTCTATCATTTATCTTTATTCAAGCGACATAACGAGGCAAATGCTTTTGATTGAAGCTTCTGGAATACGTTGCGGGCAATAGCTCACTCTCTTTAAAACTAGCTTGTTGATTTTTGGGTTATGAGATTGCCCAAATCCCTTTGCACACATCGTAGTGCCTCAATATTTATGTGCGATCGCATCGTTATAGGAGCAATAATTAATTTTTTGGAATTTTGAATTGCTCAGTATCCTGCTTGTTTGTCTACGACATTCCGCAAGGGCTGACCAGTTTGGTAGCGTTTGAGATTGTCGATAAACAGTTGTGCTATGCGCTCTCTCAGGCGTGGCGACAAGGCTGAACAATGGGGTGTGATAAAAGCGTTCGGCAACGACCACAAGGGACTTTCTGGCGGCAGAGGTTCGGTTGCAACCGTATCTAATCCAGCACCCGCAATCCAGCCCTCACGTAGTGCGGTAAGCAATGCGGCTTCATCTACGATCGCACCACGAGCGATGTTAATTAGGTAAGCAGACTGACGCATAGAGCGCAACGCAGCTTCATCGATCAAGCCTTTAGTTTCTGGAGTAAGTGGTGTAGCAATAACTACATAGTCTGCTGCCGGCAAGAGCGATCGCCACTCATCAGCACCGACAACTTTGTCAAAATTCGGTAGGGGTTCGGGATGACGGCGACTACCCCAAACTATAACTCCAAAGGCTTTAGCACGAGATGCGATCGCTTGACCGATATTTCCTGTGCCGAGAATTAATAAAGTCGCGTCTACCAACTCTTCGAGAAACACTCCTCTTACCCAAGTGTGTTCATTCTGGAAAGTTTGTAATTTCCGCAGATTCTTGGCGTGATAAAGCATAAATGCCAGTACAAATTCCGAAATTGGAATTGCATGAACCCCTGCGCCATTGGTGAGGATAATGTCCTTTTGCAAAAAAGTTGGCGTGAGGATGTGATTCACGCCAGCACTTGGTGACTGTTGCCAACGCAGTGCGGGTGCTGCTGTCAATACTTTGTCAAGAGTAGAGGTTTTCAGGTAAAATCCATTGACATAAATCTCTGCATCACTGGCATCACCATCAAAATTACCTTCACTATCCACCTCCACGACATCTATATTAGATGGTAGGTGTGGTTCTATATCTGCAATGAGATGATCGGGTAAAATTAATTTCACAATTTGCTACTTCCTAATTCCATTTTCGATTTGGATTTTAGATTGTGCAACCCAAGTGGCAGCACCTCTTCATTTTTAATTTTTAATTGTTTAGTATCCTGCTTTTTTATCTACTACATTTCGTAACGGCTGACCAGCTTGGTAACGCTTTAGATAGTCGATAAATAGAGCTATTGAACGCTGTTTACTTTTGAGTGAATGACCGAAAGTATGAGGTACGCTCGAGATGTTAAGATGTTACCATAAAAAACTTTCTGGGGGTAAGGGTTCAAAGTTAACTGTATCGTCTAATCCTGCACGTTCAATCCAACCTTCTTTGAGCGCTTTTATTAATGCCGATTCATCGATTACGCCACCGCAAACAATATTAATTAAGTAGGCATGATTTAGGAGCGATGCCTTCGGCGGGCTACGCCAACGCAATACAGATTCATCAATAAATTCTCTACTTTCTGAAGTACATGGTGTTGCAATAACTACATGATTTACCCCTGCTAGGAGCGATGCCTACGGCGGTAAACTACGCCATTCATCAGCACCCACTACTTTATCAAAATTTGGTATTGGTATCTCTTGGGAATGACGGCGACTGCCAATAATTCTTAAACCGAAAGTTTAGCACAAGCGGCGATTTCTTGACCAATACCACCAGCGCCAATAATTAGCAAGGTTGCATCTATCAATTCTCGGATGCCAAAGCCTCTTTTCCAAGCACAAATTACGATCTTCTGGAATAATTTAGCTGTTCTTGTTTACTTTTTAAATACATAAATTCAAGATTGAAATATTGATTATTTAATTTATACGCCATTTTCTCTATTCCATATATTTGAAAGCCCAGTGATAAATAAAGTTGTTTTGCGAAGAAATTACTTTGAACAATATAAGGAAGTTTTAATCTCGATGTAGCCTATTTTACCGCAGCTACCTCAAGCATGATATTAATCAACTAACGAAAGCTAAATCTTAATTACTCAACTGCAACAATTGATTAGTTGGCTGAGTACTTTGATTGCTCATTACTCGTTCTAAAACTGCTTCTCTGATATTGATAAACACTTCGCTACTTCTATCCCGTGGACGTGAAAGTTTCACAGGCAAATCCATAGAAATTTTTCCTTGCTCAATCACTATCACTCGGTCTGCCAACGCCACAGCCTCTTCAACATCGTGAGTAACCAAAAATGCAGTAAATCTTCGTTCTTGCCATAAGTTTTCAATCAAAGCCTGCATCTCTAACCGAGTTAAAGCATCCAATGCTCCTAAAGGTTCATCTAGCAATAACAAACGGGGCTGACTGACTAACGCTCTGGCCAATGATACCCGTTGCCGTTGTCCTCCAGACAAAACATAAGGCCACTCATCAGCTCTATCTTTGAGTCCGACTTTATTGAGTGCCCATAAAGCTTTTTCACGCCAATTACCTTCTAAGCCCAACCCCACGTTTTGAACAACGCGCTTCCACGGCAGCAAGCGGGAATCTTGAAACATCACTGTTACAAAACGGCTGAGTCTATGCAGTGGTTCTCCATCCAGTAATATTCCACCTGAAGTTACTCTATCTAATCCTGACACCAGACGCAATAAGGTACTCTTTCCACAACCACTTCGTCCGACAATAGCGACAAACTCACCCGCTTCAACTTCCAAATTCAGCGAGTTTAAAACAGTTTTCTTGCCAAAAACCTTCGTCAAATCTAAAATACTTAGTTGTATACCCTGCACATTTGAACTCACTTGCAAAACCTCCTTTTTGAGAACAACTGAAATTTAATTAGTCTGATGAGACGTTCAAGAAAGCAAATCACACTCAAAATTAATAGAACTCAAAAGTTAAAATTAGGAATTTTAAACCTTTAATTCTGGTGAATTTAGCATTTAGGACTTTTGATAATTGGGGTTCCAAGCCAAGAATTTTGTTTCTAATCCTCTAGCAATAGAATCTGCTAATTTACCCAGCAGTGCATAGATTACAATACTCAAAACCACAACATCAGTTTGCATAAATTCACGGGCATTCATTGCCATATAACCAAGACCGGAATCTGCCGCGATCGTCTCTGCCACAATTAGTGTCAGCCACATAATCCCCAAGGAAAAACGGACACCAACGAGAATCGAAGACAAAGCTCCTGGAAAAATGATTTGCCACAGAAGTTGTGGTGTTTTTAATCCATACACTTTTCCCATTTCAATCAGTCCAGGGTCAACACTGCGAATACCATGAAATGTATTGATATATAACGGAAAAAATACCCCCATAGATACTAGAAATAATCTAGCTTGATCGCCAATACCAAACCAGAGAATCACTAGCGGAATTAGTGCCAAATTAGGGATAGTACGGAGCATTTGCAAGGAACTATCCAGTAACTTTTCTGCTACACGGGAAAAGCCATTAAGTAGTCCTAAACCAAACCCAATACTGCCACCAACTATAAAACCAGATATCGCCCGTCCAGCACTAATTCCTATATGTTGGAACAGTTCTCCAGTGGAGCCTAGTTTAATCGCTGTAGCAATTACACCACTAGGTGCTGGTAAAATCCTGCTTGAAAGTAGGCCAGTTCTAGAAGCAAGTTCCCAAAGAATTAATACGGTAACAGGCACAATCCAAGGAACTATTTTCTCGATTTGCGGGTTGTCTAACACCTCGCTCAGGGATATATTATTTTTACTTTTGGTGCTTTTAAAGGTAATAGTCATGGAATTTGGGATTTTAGATTGTTCCAAAGGATGAATCTAGAAGTATCACCAACATAATTAGTAATTTGGTCTTTAATTACAAATCACTAATTACGTTGGTTATGAAGCACTCGTTAATTGTTTTGCAAATTTTTCATTGGCGACGATTTCGCCAACAGAACTCAAAATTGGTGGCGTTAAAGGTGCTGATTCGCTTTGCAAAGGTAGGCGGGGAAATAATAATTCAGCGGTGCGATACGCTTCTTCTAAATGAGGATATCCAGAGAAAACGAATGTTTCTATGCCCAAATTGTGATATTCCAGCATCCTAGCGGCAACGGTGTCAGGATCTCCAACTAAGGCCGTACCAGCACCACCCCGCACCAATCCAATTCCTGTCCACAGGTTGGGGCTAATCTCTAAGGCTTCTCGACTACCACTATGTAGTTGACTCATGCGCTGCTGTCCTTCAGAATCAGAATGAGCTAAGTCTTTCTGAGCTTTAGCGATCGCATCGTCATTGACATACTTAATTAGCTCATTGGCAGCATCCCAAGCAGCTGACTCGGTTTCTCGCACAATTACATGCAAGCGAATCCCAAAACGGACTGTTCTACCTTGTTCCGCTGCCAATTTCCTAACTTCGGCAATCTTTTGGGCAACTTGTTGTGGAGGTTCACCCCAAGTCAGGTAAACATCTATATGTTTAGCAGCAACCCGCTTGGCAGCAGCAGATGAACCACCAAACCACAAAGGTGGATAGGGTTGTTGAACTGGTGGGAATAGGAGCTTACCACCTTTAATATCCAGGTAGTTTCCTTTAAAATCGACTGTTTCCCCGCTAACGATACCCCGCCAAACTGTGAGAAATTCATCGGTTAAATCATAGCGATCGTCATGACTAAGATGCAAGCCATCCCCAGCCAGTTGCAGAGGATCTCCACCTGTGACTACATTAATTAACAATCTTCCTTTAGAAATTCGGTCAAATGTTGCTGCCATCCGTGCAGCAGCACCTGGGGAAGTAATTCCCGGACGAATTGCTACGAGAAATTTCATCTGCTTGCTGACAGATATGAAAGCAGCGGCAGTTATCCAAGCATCTTCACAAGAACTCCCAGTAGGTAACAATGCGCCCGTGTAACCTAAATTATCCACAGCTTGGGCAATTTGTTGTAAATAATCAGGTGTGACAACACGAGAGCCAATATCTGTGCCTAAATAGCGTCCGTCATGAGATCCAGTAGGAATAAACCAAAGAATTTGCATTTGTGTCAGGCAGGGTATTAAGGATAAATTTCTACGGTAGCTCGACCGAATTACCGTATTTTATAGTCAGCATTTTACAGGAAATTATTTAAAACGCCAGTATAGATTAACGATTCATAAAGAAAACTGCCTACAAAATTGACGTTATTACGCACAATCCCGACAATCATGACACTTTTGTTGCAACAATGGCTGTCGTGAAGAATACAAGTTTTGTGTCAATTACCCAACATTTTTGCGACTTGAAAGTGTTCGCTTCCGGTTTCATCGACAGAAGCCTTGCAGGCAGTAGGCAGGAGGCAGGAAGGGAGGTAGAAACTCTTTATGTCTGATTTTAAGTCCTACACTTTGTACCTTATCTACTTCAGGACTTACGCAAAAATTGCCAAAAAGCTTAATTTATCGAACCGCCAAGTCGCCAACTCTTGGAGAGGCTCCGCCAACGCGAAGCGTCTCGTTAGAGAAGAACGCCAAGGATTCGTAGAGTGTGCGTAAGTCCTATACTTGAAAACTCCTGTATTTCTTCTAGTACAATGTGGTCACACTACGAATTTATCAAAATTAATGTGTCAGAGTACTAGTTTCCAGAACCAAAGTTTTCAAGAATGAATTAAAGGGAAAATTTAAGAAAGATGGGTTGGGTTACAAAAAAAGTAGGATTATTCTAGTGTGGAACTTGAAAGCTGGTATTTTACTACTCACACTGAGTTGTATCATTGCAACTGGTATAGCAGTATATCTTCTTGGCGGCATTGAACCATCACAAATCCAAGCCTTGCTGAAATCTTCTGGTATCTGGGCACCCATTATTTATATTGCTTTATACGTTGTGGCAACTATGTTAGTTTTGCCTTCAACGGTGCTTAATTTGACTGGAGGTGCAATTTTTGGGCCTTGGCTGGGTACTGTCTGGACTAGTGTTGGAGCTATCATTGCGGCGATAATTGCCTTTGTTTTTACTCGGACTATTGGACGCCAAACAGTTGCAAAACGATTAGCAGGACGCTGGCAAGCTATGGATGCTGAGGTGCGACGTGGAGGGCTTTTTTATATGTTTGCCATCCGATTAGTACCGATCATGCCCTATGGTTTGGTCAACTTTGTTGCTGGACTAACTTCGATCGGTTTTAAAGATTATGTTCTCGGTACAACGCTTGGTACTGTTCCTAGTGTCTTACCTTTTGTACTACTAGGTAGTTCTGGTCTGAAGGCAGTGAATACAGGCGATTTTTTGCCGTTAATACTTGCATTAGGCTTAACTGGAACGCTGGTAGCAGGGTCTACTTGGTATCGCCATCGTCGGACTTTTCCCAAAAAAGCTGTAGAAAGTCTTAAAGGATCAGACTCTTCAGATAACATCAATCCGAAGAATAAATAAATTATGGGGATGAAACTTGAGTCTTGCTAGGTATACTGACAACCAAACCTTTACGATCGCAAGCAGTCTGTTAGCTTGGCTGTTCAAAAATTAAACCATATTTCTAGATGTTACCAAAGTATTCATTCATTGTTCCAATTTATAACGAAGAAGAAATTATTCCAGAACTATACCGCAGACTGAGTGCAGTAATGAATCGGATGGATGGGCTTGTCGAATTAATTTTAATCAATGATGGTAGCCGCGATCGCTCCCTACAATTACTACAAGAGCTTCATCAAAAAGACCCACGCATTTGCTATCTGAGTTTTGCTCGTAACTTTGGTCATCAAATTGCAGTTACTGCTGGTCTCAATTTTGTCCGGGGTCAAGTTATCGTCATCCTTGATGCCGATCTTCAAGATCCACCAGAACTAATTCCTGATATGGTTGAAAAATGGCGACAGGGCTATCAGGTCGTTTACGCTCAACGCACTCAACGCCTTAACGAAGGATGGTTTAAGCGTTTTACTGCCTATTTCTTTTATCGCATCCTCAAAAAGCTTGCAGATGTAGAGATTCCTACTGATACTGGTGATTTTTGTCTAATGGATCGGCAGATCGTAGATATTCTCAATTCTATGCCAGAACGCACCCGCTATATTCGTGGACTGCGTTCTTGGGTTGGCTTTCAGCAAACAGCAATTCGGTTCGAGCGCAATCCCCGCTTTGCTGGGGAAGTTAAATATACTTTTAGCAAATCCTTAGCTCTTGCCATCAATGGTTTAGTGTCCTTTTCAATAGTGCCACTGCGGTTATCAACTTACTTAGGGTTAGTAGCAGCGGCCGCCGCTATCTTCATGGCTTTATTAGTATTGTATTGGCGTCTTTTTGTCCCCCATTCGCCTTTAACCGGGTTTACGATTATTTTGATGGCAATTTTCTTCCTCGGATCTGTGCAGTTAGTCAGTGTTGGCATCTTAGGCGAGTATATAGGGCGCATCTACGAAGAAGTTAAAGCTAGGCCCCTCTATACTTTGGCAGAGGTAGGTGGTTTTTATCGCAAATCCTCTAACTCAACAAGTAATTCTGACAAACTAGATAATTTAGAAGATCCTAAAAAGCCCTCACCCTAAATCCCTCTCCCAATCTTGGGAGAGGGACTTTGATAGGACTTACGCAATAACTCTCTGAAAGCTTATTCCTTTGTGTGCTTTGTGTCCTTCTCTAACGAGACGCTGCGCGTAGCTTGCTTCTCCGTAGGAGTATGCGGTTCGTTTTTTCATAATTTTGCGTAAGTCCTGTTTGAAATTGGTTCCCCTTTTCCCAAAATTGGAAGAAGGGGTTGGGGGATGTAGCAAGATCCCGCAGGGTGGGCGAATTTTGCATTTGTACAAAAGGTCTATTCGTCTTTCCCAACTGACTATTTCCGACGATGTCTACGACGGGCTACGCCTACGCAGTTGCTGGAATTGACTTAGCCAAGAATTTTGACATATTTTCGCCTCATGGAAAAGTACTAGGTCTTGCATTGTACCAAGCTCTATGCAAAGATAATCCTAACAATATACGGTAAGTCGATAGAACTATCGTACTTATACAACAATTGATGCTGTCAAAATCTAGCTGATTACAAAATAGCGTTTTCAACTAATGTTAATTGGCAAATAATCACTTGAATCGAAATCAAGCTTTCGTCAATGTCAGTAGCCATTGATGAACTTTGTACAGCATAACTAAAAAAACGGACTTTAGGATGTCTCAGAAGTATCAGTTCATATAGTGTGTGGTTGAGTTCCCCTTAAAAGTAGAGATTAACTACTTAGTACTAGTTTCGATATTTAACAGAATTTTGCACTTTTTTCAGCGGCTAAAGCTTTGGTGAATCTATGTTCTAATTGTCTTTTTAGAAATATTAGAACAATGATTTATCTTGGTTCTATTGCCCAATGAGGAGCTAATTTATTCATCTTTAAGGTTGAGGAGTTCAGGAGTCATGTCGAATTTTCGCTGGAATTATAGATCCATAGTGTTTCTACTTTTGTTGCTAGATATTCTAGCTATCCTAGTTTTTTATCCAGCCAAAAGTCAGGCTGAACTACCTAAATCTGATGTATCTCCGACTGAAGTAGAACAAAACAAAGCGCCAGAAGCAGTTGTTAATCAAACAGTAGACACTTCTGCACCAGTCACTCTTAAAAAAGCTCCAAACGCTTTTCAAGATCGAGTGACACCTGTCTCGCAATTGTTGCAAGTTGCACCGCCAGCTAACAAAAAAGCTCCAAATAATGCAGCAGGACAAACAACATCCGTCTCGCAACTATCAGATATTAAGCCGACAGATTGGGCATTTCAAGCATTACAGTCTTTAGTTGAGCGCTACGGTGTAATTGCAGGATATACAGATGGTACATTTAAAGGCGATCGCTCCCTAACGCGCTATGAATTTGCAGCTGGGTTAAATGCAGCTTTAGATCGCCTCAATGAACTAATAGCGACTTCGACAACAGATTTAGTCAAACGCGAAGACTTGGATACCATCAAAAAACTACAAGAACAATTTTCTCCAGAACTCGCTCA
Organism: uncultured Nostoc sp.; assembly: GCF_964247315.1. Taxonomy (GTDB): domain Bacteria; phylum Cyanobacteriota; class Cyanobacteriia; order Cyanobacteriales; family Nostocaceae; genus Nostoc. Next base: position 16,463 of record NZ_CAXTTT010000039.1, on the reverse strand, counting down.
ACTTCGGGGACGCTTAGATAGCTTGGAAGTACGAAATGCGAAGTTAGAATCAACTCAGTTTACGACCACAACCAAACTTATAGGTCGCTCTCAGATTGTCCTTGGCGAAGTTATAGCAGGCAATAACGTCGTTAGAAAGACACCAGCACCTCACAATGTCACACTTCAAGGCTCAACTTCTTTACGGTTAAACACCAGTTTTAACGGTAAAGATTCACTAGGGATAACAATAGGAGGTGGAAATATTGAATCATTGGGACAAGCACCACCTACTCCGCTAAATCCAACAGGTGGATTATTGGGAACTTATGAGGGAAGAACTGCTGATAACTCCAGTATTACTTTTCCACGCAATACTATTATTCTCAGTGGTGTTCGCTATCGGTTTCTACCTTTTCCAAATACCCAAGTCAACATTTATCCCTTGTCTGACGGAGCTAGTGAGATAGGTCTTTCTGGTCCGGTTAACCCATATTTTGAATCGTCTTCTGCGACTGGTGCTAATGGGATTTCACGATTTTCAAGGCGGTCTTTGGTCTATAACTATGGAGATAGCGGCCCCGGAATTGCCATACTCCAGGGATTAGGCAAACAGGTTCAATTCGGGATAGCGTACAGCGCACCAAACGGTAACAATGCCACAGCTAATAATGGCTTATTTACAGGCAGATATTTAGCTTTAGCACAGTTAATATACTACTCCGGTAATAGGAATTTTCGGGTAGCTGCAACTTACGTTAATACCTATAGTCCACCAAATACCATAGGTTTTAGCGGAACAAATTTCGGCCCAGCAGTCGGGAGTAACCTGGTAAACAGCACTGTGCCTGGAGTAGCAACTCTAGGCAACCTTTATGGCCTACAGGCGTTCTATCAAGTTAATTCCAAGTTGGCAATCAATGCGTGGGTAAGTTATGGGGTACACCGTTATTTAGGACGCGGAGATGCTGAAGCTATGGATTGGGCCGTAGGACTGGCATTCCCGGATCTTTTTAGTGAAGGTGCTTTAGGGGGGGTTTTAGTTGGTATGGAGCCAAAACTTATCAGTCTTAGTAATAATATAAATTTGGGAAAAGGTCTAGGACAAGCGGACAGAGATCTTTCTCTGCACGTTGAGGCATTCTACCAATATAAAATCGGAGATCATATTGAGGTTACGCCAGGTTTGATCTGGATTACTGCACCTGATTCGGATGCCAGCAATCCTGATAGTTTATTTGCTTGGGTTCGTACTGTCTTTAGGTTTTAACCGAATGGCACTCCCCGGACTGAATAAAGATTTGCTTACATTTGTTTAATTAAAAGTCCGGGAATTCTTGAGTCTTAAAGGAGCGATCGCTCTTAACCCACAAAGAGACACGTTAAAAACAAAGCCCAATCCAATTTTGCGTCTTTACTTATCCAGACAAAACTGTTTATCTGCCTCCTGCCCAGTGGTGTCAACTTAACGTAAAAATCAGTCTAGACATAGCTTTGAGAGATTGTCTTGTTGTCTCGTTCCCAGTGTCTGACTCACGGCAGAGCCGCAATGACAAGCATTTCCAGCCAGAGGCTGGAAACAAGGTTTGAAAAGGAGTTTTAGCTTAAGTTGACACCCATGCCTCCTGCCTCACCCCAACAAAGTTGATTTTACATAAATTTACCTTTGAAGTTGTTTGGTAAAATGCTTGCTTTTTGTCGAAAACTGTGAAAAACTCTATTATATTCATAAACTACGGTTTATCGATCAAGGTAAAGTATTTTATGGAATCAAGCTAGTGAGAACCTGTATTAAAAGATTGCAATTTCTAGATTTTTAAATATTTATTTTGCACTTAAGACTTTATAAATGGGGGGGAAATGGTAGATGCTGAAGACGTTAACAAACGATTTTGAACTCGACTTAGAAGCAGATGTGCTTGTAATTGGAGGTGGGCCAGCTGGAACTTGGGCGGCATGGAGTGCTGCATCAAATGGAGCTAAGGCGATCCTTGTAGATAAAGGGTATTGCGGCACAACTGGATGCGCTGCTGCATCTGGAAATGGTGTGTGGTATGTGCCACCCGATCCAGAAGCACGGGAAACAGCAAAGGCGAGTCGGGAATCGTTGGGTGGGTTTTTAGCCGATCGCAATTGGATGGATCGAGTACTGAATCAGACCTATATCAACGTTAATCAGTTAGCAGAGTGGGGTTATCCCTTCCCTACTGACGATGAAGGTAAACCCTATCGGCGATCGCTGCAAGGGCCGGAGTATATGCGGCTGATGCGACGGCAAATTCAACGTGCTAGAGTCAAGATTTTAGACAACAGCCCCGCCTTAGAATTACTGGTAGATGACGATGGTGGTGTTGGTGGTGTTGCTGGTGCAACAGGTGTAAATCGTCAGACTGGTGAGAAATGGATAGTGCGATCGCAGTCCACAATTATCGCAACTGGTGGCTGTGCATTTCTCAGCAAAGCGTTAGGATGCAACGTCCTGACAGGGGATGGTTATCTGATGGCGGCAGAAGCAGGAGCCGAGATGTCGGGTATGGAATTTTCTAATGCTTACGGCATCTCTCCCGCCTTTTCTTCAGTCACCAAAACCCTGTTTTATAATTGGGCAACTTTTACCTACGAAGACGGTACTGTGATTCCGGGGGCAAGTTCTCATAGACGTTCAGTAATAGCCCAGACATTACTGCAACAGCCAGTTTACGCCATCATAGACAAAGCCGCAGAATCGATGCGGCCATCTATGCGTTTAGCACAACCCAACTTCTTTTTACCCTTTGACCGTGCAGGTATCGATCCATTTACTCAACGTTTCCCTGTGACTCTGCGCCTAGAAGGAACTGTGCGCGGTACGGGAGGAATTCGGATTGTAGATGAGAGTTGTGCCAGTTCTGTACGAGGACTCTATGCGGCTGGAGATGCTGCCACACGGGAACTGATTTGTGGCGGATTTACTGGTGGTGGTAGTCACAACGCGGCTTGGGCAATATCTTCTGGCTATTGGTCGGGGAAATCAGCTGCCGAATATAGCCGCAGTTTGGGGGAACACAAAACTCAACGCCATGTTAAGGGTGTTGGAGAGGTAGGATTACAGAGTGGGAGCGATCGCTCTCAAACTTTGGCAACTGATGAAATTATTCAAGCAGTCCAAGCCGAAGTATTCCCTTACGAAAAGAACTATTTCCGTACAGAACAAGGCTTAACCGAGTCTTTGAGTAAGCTAAATCATCTTTGGCAAGAACTCCGCAGTAGCCAGGTAACATCAGATAAAGAGCTAATCCGGGCGCGAGAAGTTACAGCAATGGTAGCCACAGCGCGATGGATGTATAGCAGTGCCATTGAACGTAAAGAAACTCGTGGGATGCACAAACATCAAGACTATCCAGAACTTGATGCTAACCAGCAACATCACCTGATTAGTGGCGGATTAGATCGAGTCTGGGTGAAGAGTCAGCCTTTACAGAGTACAGAAAAGTCTTTATCTAAAATAGGAGCAGCAGTGTGATTGAGTTGGTCAGCGAGTCGCGGTGCATAAAATGTAATATCTGCGTGAATATTTGTCCAACCAACGTGTTTGAAAAAGTAGCTGATGCGCCGCCAACCATTGCCCGACAGAGTGACTGCCAAACCTGTTATATGTGCGAATTATATTGTCCAGTTGATGCTCTTTATGTAGCACCAGAAAGCGATGTGACGACTTCAGTCAACGAGGCAGAATTGGCAGAAGTTGGGCTACTGGGTAGTTACCGGGAAAACATCGGTTGGGGACACAAACGTACACCAACAGCAAAAGCCGATCAAACATTCCAAATCCTGAAGCAGATGAAATAGTACGGCGGAGAAAATAGTCATGCTGTCGTTCAAAGTAGTAACAGGTTCTATCAGTAAAAATAAATTTACCTCCAGATTATCAACCTCGGTGGCTTGTATTCTACTGCTACCAACTACAGCATGTAGCCAAAGTGAAACTAAATCTGCTCAATCTATTGAGGCTGTTAATGTCAATAACACTGTTGCTGCATCTAATAACATTTCTACCTTACGAATAGGTTATGTAGGTAGTTCAGAACCGACAGGGGCACTTGGTTGGGCAAAAAAAAAGGGAATATTAGAGCGTGATCTGCAAAAAGTGGGATTTCAAAACATTACTTTTGCAAGGTTTCCTAACGGGCCGGATCTAAATGAGGCGCTTGTTGCAGGACAATTAGACGTTGGTTCTTTAGGCGATACACCAGCCATAATTCTGAGAGCAAGGGGTCAGCAAACCCGACTGCTGCGGATCAGTCAATTTAATACAACCGCCTGGTTAGTGGCGAAAAAGAATGGGCCGCGATCGCTTGCTGAACTTAAGGGTCAAAATAATGTTCTAGTAAAAAAAGATGAGATTTTGGGGTCAGCAAATCCCCCTAATAGCGCCTTCTCAACTTTTCTTGGCATTATTGCCCAGCTAACAAAAACCAACGTTTATCTGGGAATTACTAAAGGAGCCTTCGCCGCCGCTCGTGAATATACTAAAACTACTACTAAACCGTGGATTACATCAGGAGTAGATAATGCTACTCAAGATCCATATATTCTGCATCATTACGGTGATTTTTGGGTGGAAATTCAAGCTGCGATCGCTTTAGCTGACCAAGCAGCCGAAAAGGTGCAAACAGCATGGGACAAGGATGTAAACCTCACTCATCAAGAAAGGGGAGAAGTTGCGATTGTAGTTTCCGCAGCCAAAGCATTAGCAACCCGTGTAGGTATAGATATTACCAACCGCATCTTTGAAGTTACAGGAAGCCGTGCTACAGCAACCAAATATGGGTTTGACCGTTACTGGCGAGATTTGCGAACCTTTACCCTGCACGATCCCGTGGACTACAAATTGCGAGCGATCGGCGATTGGGTACTTAACGAGCAGCTACCCGTTATCACGCAATATTCTTAGGGCATAGGTTATTTCTTTCTCCACCTTTATTCCCAAAAACGTGATGAATCGCGTCTCTACTCACCAATCTAAAATCCAAAATTGATATGACTCAACTAAAAACACTTCCTACTTATGACCGAAGTTTATTTGAGGGAGCTGCAGAGGGCTACGCTCAATATAGAACCAAATACCCACCGGTTGTATTCGACAAACTAGCCGAAATATTTAATCTCAATGGTCAAGGACGACTCCTTGATTTAGGTACTGGCCCAGGATTAATTTCCATTCCTCTACGAACTAGATTTGAAGAAGTTGTGGCAATCGATCCCGATCCCGACATGATTGCAGAAGCTAAACGGCAAGCAGCAGCAGTCGGAGCAAATAATATTACTTGGTTAGAACAAGGAGCAGAGTTAATCGACTCTAGTTTAGGGACATTTAAATTAGCCACTATCGGTAGAGCGTTTCACTGGATGGAACGCGAACTAGTACTTGAACGCCTTGATGAATTGCTTACTGATGATGGTGGGTTAGCACTGCTTCAAACTGGTGATAATCCTTGGGAAAGCAATTTACCTTGGAAACAAGCTGCTGTTGGAGTAGTGAAAAAATGGTTAGGTGAAGAACGCCGAACTGGCTTACGAGGACAAGGCACTCGTAAGCCAGTCGATCCTACCCATGATGTCGTCATTGGCAATTCGGCTTTTGTTCGTCAAGAAACCTATGAAGTGCCATTTGAAAAATCTTGGACTGTCGATAGCTATCTCGGCTATTTATACACTACAGCTTTCTCTCTGAAAATTTTCTATGGTGATAATGCTCCAGCATTTGAAAAGGATCTTAGAGAAGCGCTACTAGCAGTTGAGCCGTCTGGACATTTTACAGAAGAAGTCAAAGCTACAATCCTAGTCGCTTGGAAGCACTAGTGCCGCAAGGCGGAAGTCAAAAGTCAAAATGAATACAGCATAAATGTTTTATTGATTTGGAATGGGTGGTTTATTTACGCCGTGTTGTACTAGCAAAATTGCACGCAAATAAAACAGAGTTCCATTCACAAATTTCAATCTTCCACTAGCATGACATTGAAGTGGGTCTTTCTCACTCCACTTCCTAAATTTTTGCCTCCTAACTATTAAATTCTCAGTTCCTCGAGTCGTTTTGGGGTGGGTATAACCCACCTATTTCTTAATTTCATATATAAAGCTTTTAGATTAAAAATAATTTATTTTAATCATTAGATAAACTAATAAAAAAGATTTTTTGTTTTTTACATAGCAATTAATCATTACTGTTTTAGCCACTTAGAGGAAAATCAATAAAACAACCCATGCCAGCTTTAAAAGGAAAGTTTGAATTCAGAAAAAGCCCGAAAACAACACGTCGGTCTTTATTATTTGCTTTGGGTTACTGCTTAATGCTATCGACGACCCTATCAAGTTGTGGTGAAGCCAAAAATAACACTCAACAGTCAGCAACTTCCCCTGAGTCAGTAGTTTCATCTAATACTACAGAGAAGTCAACTGAGAAACAAGTAGTACGGATTGTACGTTCAAAACAACTTACCGCTTTAGCAGTTTTAGAAAAACAGGGTTCCTTAGAAAAGCGATTAGAGCCTCTGGGTTTTAAAGTGCAGTGGGCTGAGTTTGCGGCTGGGCCACAACAGTTAGAAGCCCTAAATGCAAATGGATTAGATATTGCATCTACAGCCGAATCACCTCCTGTATTTTCCCAAGCAGCAGGAGCGCCCCTTGTTTATCTAGCTACTACACACCCTAGTGGTAAAACTATTTCACTTTTAGTTCCTGTAAATTCTCCGATTAAAACTGTTAGGGATTTGAAGGGTAAAAAAGTGGCTTTTCAGAAAGCTTCCATTGGTCACTACCTATTAGTTAAAGCATTAGAAGATGCAGGGTTGAAACTGAGCGATGTCCAATCAGTTTTTTTAGCACCGGCAGATGCAAATGCGGCATTCAGTCAAAATAAGGTGGATGCTTGGTATATTTGGGAACCATTTGGTACTAGAAATGTACAAAATAAAATCGCTCGTGTTTTAGCAGATGGCGGGAAGTTGAGGGATACGGGCAACTTTTACTCAACCTCACGCCAATTTTATCAGGCTCATCCTGATGTAATCAAAGTGTTTTTAGAGGAGCTAGAAAAGACAGAAATCTGGACTAAGGATCATCCCAAAGAAGTAGCACAACTGCTTGCTCCTGTAACTCAGCTAGATCCGCCGACTCTAGAAATAATGCATAAGAAATATGACTATGGGCTGCTACCAATCACTGAGAAAACTATTACCAAGCAACAGGAAGTTGCAGATAAGTGGTACAGCCTCGGACTTATCCCCAAGAAAGTGAATGTTAGAGACGGGTTTTTAACGCCTGAAGAGTACGCCAAAATTACTCCCTCTGACGTTTTAGCGAATAAGTAATTATCTGAAGAAAAAATTAAAGCACCAAAGAATATTATGCCTACCTCGACTTTGACAAAGGTTAAAATTAGGTCTATTGATGCCCCTTTGGGAGCCATAGTTACTGATATTGATGCCAGTCAAGCGATCCCACCTGAAGTGATATTACAACTTAAGCAAGCACTGCGCGATCGCCACATCTTAATCTTCAAAGACCAAAAGCTCTCCGATCAAGAACTTTTGAACTTTTCTCTATACTTTGGCGCACTCTTTGTACCATCTGATGAAACTCCAGTATTGGCTTCTAAACCAGGAGAAACTCCGGTGGTGATTCCGATTTCCAATGTTGATGGTGGCTACACCGGTACTGGAGAATTAACTTTTCATTCCGATCATAAATGGACTCCTACCCCATCTAGTGGTTCACTTCTTTATGCTTTGGAAATTCCTTCTCAAGGTGGAGATACTTATTGGTTAAATACCAATTTGGCATATCAAACATTAGATGAAGGCACCAAAGAACGGATTGCAGATTTACAGTTAATTACCTACAACCCATTTTTGCGAGATCGGAATGCACCCCGCTCTTTGTATCGTTTAGACAAGAGTATTCCTTTAATCAGTCCGATCTTTCCCCATCCTTTAGTTAGAACACATCCAGAGAGTGGTAAAAAGCATCTTTACTTAGATGCTGCTACAGAAGTGGAAATTGTCGGGTTAGAGCCAGAAGAAGGATCTAAACTGATTGAACAGTTGAGGCAACATCTGAATCAACCCAAATTCTACTACCAACACAAATGGTCTGTAGGCGATATTGTCTACTGGGATAATCAAGCTACCTTACATTACCGCCAAGCATTCAATCCGAATGAGCGACGAGTATTAAAGCGGGTTAGCCTTGCAGGTAGTCGTCCCTTTTAGGATTTATAGCTCAGAAGATTAAGCTAAGTAGGTAGGCGTAATTAAACATAAGATAAAACTTCACCCTCAATCACTCTCCGAACTCACAAAGAGGGAAGCCGGAGGCAGGGTGAGGTTTTACATTTAATTTTACCCATTTATTTAATGGGCGTTTAAATATACATTTTATTGGTCAATAGTCAAGAGTTATTCTGGACTATTGACCAATAAAACTTGTCTGAAGATTGTACTCTATGCTTGTAAATCAAAAATAGTAAAAAATATTTTTTGTTTCAAAACAAGTGTTAATGAATACTTTATTTGCAGACCAAAATTGATACACTTTAGACTGAAATTGATAGTTGTTAGCAATTATTAAAAACGCTACAACGAAAATTATTAAATTTAACTAAAAAATATTATGAGGCTTTTAAAATATTTGCAAAGGCTAAATTTGCCTAGCAATAAACCTCTACAATCAAAACTCAAAAATACCAAGAAAGTAAGTGAGTATAGCTTAAATATTAAACCTATAGAAGCCAAATATAAAATTGTGCAAAAATGTTTAAAAGTTTATTGAAACCTAAGACAACAGTCATCAGTAAATTTGCCTTGTTTACAATACCTGGTTTTCTAGCTTTATCTACTACTTTAATCAGTTGTACGTCAACTGTATCTAACACAAATACAGGAACTGAGCCTAAGATAGAACCAGCAGGGGCTAAAACTATAACTTTTAAAACAAAGTTATTGCGAATAGGGTATCAAAGCTCTGGTGATTTAGTTAGAGTCAGAGGAGTTTTAGAAAAACGTTTGGAGCCTTTGGGCTTGAAAGTAGAGTGGTCACAATTTGCTCAAGGGCCACAACTGATGGAAGCGATGAATGTGGGCAAAATTGATATTGGCTCAGTTGGAGAAACGCCTCCGATTTTTGCCCAAGCTGCGGGTGCAAAAATTATCTATTTGGCTGGTAGAAGACTTGGCCCTAATTCTAGTAAAGGTAGTGCGATCGCAGTTCCTAAAAATTCTCCAATTAAAACTTTAGCTCAAATTAAAGGTCAAAAAGTGGTCTTTCAAAAAGGTTCGGCTTCTCACTATTTTATTATCAAAGCCTTAGAAGAAGCGAATCTAAAATATAGTGATATTAAAGTTCTGAGTATGCCCAATGTTGAAGCCCGTGGTGCATTTATTCAGGGAACTATTCCAGTTTGGGTAACTGGCGATCCTCATTTAGCTTTGGTAGAAAAACTCTACGGTGCCCGTGTATTGCGAGATGCTACAAATATTGGCACTCCAGGCGGATATTACATAGGAACACGTCAGTTTGCTAAAGAAAATCCTGAATTAATTCGCATCATCTTAGAAGAAATTGATAAAAATGGTCAATGGGCAGAAGCGAATCGTAAAGAAGTAGCCAAACTTATAGCACCTGTACTCAAAATTGATTTACCTATTCAAGAAATAATTTCTAGTCGTGCTACTTACCGACTCAGAGGAATCACTCCAAAACTAATCCAAAGTCAACAAAGTGTTGCTGATTTGTTTTATAAGGAAAAAATCTTACCCAAAAAGATTGATATTAAAGAAGCACTACTAACACCTCAAGAATATGCAGCTATCACTCCCGAAACACTCATCAGTGAAAAATAAATATTGAGTTGGGGATTGGCGGTAAATAGGTAGAAGCAAGTTTATTCAGCGATTAAGTTAGCGATCGCATCTACTAACTCGCTTGGCTCTACTGGTTTGGCAATATGCTTGTTAAATCCGGCTCTTAGTACCTGTTGAGCGTTCATTTCTCCAGCATAGGCGGTAAGTGCGATCGCTCGAATTTGCCCTCCCTGCTCTGGTGGCAGTGTTCTCAACTGTCGCATAAACATACATCCATCCACTTCTGGCATCCCAATATCGCTTAAAAGTATATCTGGCAAGGATTGGGCTAAAGTAGCTAGGGCTTCATTTGGTGATGTTACTGCTGTCACATTTGCCCCATACTGCTCTAGTAAGAAGACAATAAATTCTCGCGTATCTGTATCATCATCCACTACTAAAATTTTCACACCATTCAAATTTGAGGATGGCTCTGAGTCGCTACTGTCTTGTTTAATCTCTAATTGATTTTGGATTAACGGTAGTCTTACAGTAAAAGTTGCCCCCCGATCTTCGCCCTCACTTTCTACCTGGACTGTGCCGCCATGCAGTTCGACTAAGTGACGGACGATCGCTAATCCTAACCCCAATCCACCAAATTTTCTGGTGGTGCTGCTGTTCTCTTGGCGAAAATATTCAAACACGTAAGGCAGAAAATTCGGGTCGATGCCTTTCCCTGTGTCGCTGACTTGAATGATTGCTGAGTTGGAATTTGACTTAGAACATGATGATAGTAGAATATCAACCCGTCCGCCCTCTGGTGTAAACTTAACTGCATTTGAGAGCAGGTTCCAAACGATTTGCTGCAATCGGTTGGAGTCTCCCAAAACTTGTCCCAAATTTGGTTCCAGGCTGATGTGCATCTCAATTGATTTCGCTTCTGCCGATAGCCGCACTGTCTCCATTGCTGCGGAAATCACAGACGTCAGATCGACTGGGTAGATATTCAAGCTGATTTTACCTTGTAAAATCCGGGAGATATCCAGTAAGTCTTCAATCAGTTGAGCCTGTAACTTGGCATTGCGCTCAATAGTCTTCAGCGCTTGAGGAATTGTCTTTTCATCAAGTTTTTTGGTTTGGAGTAGCTTTGACCAACCTAAAATTGGATTGAGTGGCGATCGCAATTCATGAGAAAGTACTGCCAGAAACTCGTCTTTAATCCGGTTGGCGTTTTCTGCTGCCTTCCGGGCAGTTTGCTCTGCCTCGTATAAACGGGCACGTTCCATCGCTTGAGCGCACTGCTGTGCTAGTGCCAGCATAAAGGCTCGATCGTCTTGATTAAACTTCTGAATTTCAGTAAAAGCTAGAGACATTCCCCCGATAGCTCGTCCCTCGATGATCAATGGAATCGAAATCCAAGCGCCATAGTTGTACTGGGCGTATTCCTGAGCCAGATTTGAGTAAGGAGCCATCTTTGTTTCGGTTGGCTCTTGCCAAATAGGTTGCTTAATTCTTACTGCTTCTGCCAGTGGCGCGGGTGCATTAATCGAGAATCGACGCGATGAATCGACTATTTCTTGTTGATCGCCAACAGTTCGGACAATTTCTAATTCAGTGCCGTTTTTAGTCAGTAGTGCGACAAAAACAAAGCTAGCTCCCAAAGCTGCTATACCTTGCTCCACAATTACTTCAGCGACTTGTGTCGGAGTTAAAGATTCAGAAAGGGCAGCAGTAATGGTTTGCAGACGGGTAGTGCGAGATACTGCGCGTAAAGCTGCCTGTTGAGATTGCTGTGCTTCTCTATAGAGTCGGGCATTATCAACAGCGATCGCCGCCCGGCCAGCCAACTCCTCAGCTAACATCAGGCTTTTGGTATCGTAGCGACGACCTGAGGAAGATACCAAAGTCATAACTCCCAACACCTGTCCCCGAAGGATTAGCGGTACACTCATACCAGATGTCGGATTTAGTTCTTGCAATATTTTCAAGTGACTAGCGTTGTGGCTTAACCCTTGGATCTGTTGATCAGAAATCAAATGAATAATTTGTGATTTGCCTGTCTGTATTACCTCAGCAACACCTGCTGTTTGTGCCAAATCAGGCGGATAATTTTGTAACTGTTCTACCAATTCTTGTTTCTCTGGATTGGCATGGGCTGCTGCAACCCGACGGAGTAATTGATTGTCACTAATGATATCAACTAAGCACCAATCAGCGATTTCCGGCACAGCCAAACGTGCTAAACCTGCTAAGGTCGTCTCGTAGTCCAATGATGCAGCCAAAATCCCACTAGCCTCAGCCAGAAAACGCTGCTCTTCTTCCACCTGCTTGCGCTTAGTAATATTTCGCGAAGACGCCTGCATCTCTAAAATTTTTTGAGTTTGGCGATCGCGAATCGCTCGAACAGTTGCTTCCAACCAGATATAATGTCCCTTTTGATGACGCGCACGGTGAGTAATGGTATAAATATCTGGTAAATCGCCATTGACTGGGTAATTTCTCGCAATCTCTACCAAATCGTCAGGGTGAACTAACTCATGGCTAGGATGACCGACTAATTCCTCTGGTTGATATCCCAGGACTGTGTAGCAAGCTGGTGAAACGTAGAGAAGAATTCCATCGACTGTATGGCGGGAAATAATATCAGTTGAATTCTCAGCTAGCAGCCGAAAACGCGCTTCACTCTCGCGCAGTTTGGCCTCAGCCTGCTTGCGTTCGGTAATATCGACGCACATTCCCACCCATTCGCGGATTTCGCCTGTTTCGTCGAGTATGGGCACACCGCGTATATTCATATAACGGTATTCGCCGTCATGCCGCAGAACACGATACTCAGCAACTGCAACGCTGCGTGTAGGAAATACCTGTTTCCAAATTTCCACTATCGAGGCACGATCTTCTGGGTGCAGTGCCCCAACCCAACCCCATCCTTTATATTGTTCGGGATTTTGCCCTGTGAACGCCTGCCAAGTTGGAATATCATCAACAACGTTGCCCCAAGGTGCTGCCCTCCAGACAATGGATGCGCTTGCCTCTGCTAGTGAACGGTAACGTGCTTCACTATCGCGCAGCGCAGTTTGCTGTTCGCTCAAATATTGCTGCAATTCAGTAACCTCTTGAGCTTTCAGGTTCTCACTCATTTTAAAAGTATTTGGCTAAAAGCGACTCACCGGGTTCTGCCATCTGCTGTAGTAGTTCTTTAATTTGTTTCATCGCCAGTGGCTAAAAGCGACTCACCGGGTTCTCTCATCTGCTGTAATAGTTCTTTAATTTGTTTCATCGCCAGTAGTGAAGGTTGTGTACGTCCGTTTTTCCATCGGTTTATAGTTTGGAATGAAACCCTTAACACGGTTGCCAGTTTTACCTGTGTAAATTTGAGGCACTGCCAAGTCTCACGAACCAATTGTGCAATCCTTGGCTGTTCGATCGCTGGCATAAGCTAAATATATTTTGATTTTTCTAATGCAATATAGCAGATGCTATAACTCTAACTGCACCTATCTAGGGTTATAGAGGTTGTCAATAAGAGGCAGAGGAGCAAGATAATATAGGGGAAAGAAGACTGCTTACAAGGGGCAAGGCTTGTACCGAAAATCATTTTTCTCCTCTGCCCATCTGCTTTATTGTAAGTTGGTGATTATGTACTACATCAACGATCGTGCAAGCTATTTAAGCTAGTAATAGAATTGTTTCAATTCAGGGGATAAGAATATGAAGGTTTGGCTTGCCTGCTTTTTAGTGCTGTTTGCCTTAGCGGAACTGTTTGACTGGTTGCAAGAATTTAATCTGCCATTACCTATCTATATTTTGGGTGGTGCTTTTTTAGCTGTTGCTTCTAACTATGATAGAATTGTTGGCTCCTATTTTGCTGATTCAAGCATGGAAGCATCGCTTGAACAACCCCAGTTAGATTCACTAACTCCATCTACTAATCCGATTTCTTTCCCAATTACCAGTCCTGTTGAAGATGTTCAAACATCTCAAACAGATGATTAGCAGTTGTCTGATTCTATAGTTGACACTGGGCGTAAGCTTGCTTTCAAAGTAAGAATACGTCAAAGTCTCTAACTAGCAAGTAAATTACTACATTAATAAAAGCTTAGGTTAACTAGCTTTTAACCTAGATTCCGAAAATTGACTTCTGCGCCTACAACATCTACCCAATTCAGGCTACCGCCTCAACGCCGTGATTAGTGGACTATTAGAAAAACTCCGCGTACCTTTTGTCAAAGTTCAGGATTCCCGTGAAACTTCTAAGAGCAAAAGCTGGCTGCAAATTATTTTTGTTACCAGTATAGGAGTCACCGCCTTTATCTGGGGAGTTCGGGAACTCAAATGGTTACAGCCTTGGGAGTTAAGAGTTTATGACCAGATGTTGCGATCGCGGAAAGCAGAAGCACCCGATCGGCGGATTTTGCTAGTAAAAATTACTGATAAGGATCTCAAACGAGAGAAATGGCCCATATCAGATCGGACAATCAATCAGCTATTAAAGAAAATAGAGTCTTATCAACCGCGAATTGTTGGTTTATATCTTTTCCGACCAGAAGACAATAATTTGGCGGCTAATCTCCAAAATCAAGATAACATTGTCACTACCTGTTTGTTCAGCAGCTTGGGTAGAGATGAAATTCCCCCACCGCCAAATGTCCCTATAGATAATGTTGGGTTTAGCGATGTGGTTGCTGACAATGAAAACGACCAAATTCTCCGCCGTACTTTATTATTTGCTAACTCTACAGACAATAAATGTACAACATCATTTGCATTTGGTGCATTAATTGCAATTGATTATCTGGAAAAACAAGGTATTAAATATGATTTCACTAAAAAAGGAGATTTTCTGTTAGGTAAAACCCTATTTGTGCGTTTACAACCTAATTCCGGTGGCTACCAACATCTGGAGGCAGATGGCTATCAAATATTATTAAATTACCGTTACCCCAACAACCTTGCCGACCAAGTAACCCTCACAGATGTTCTTAACGGTCGAGTCAACCCCAGTTTATTCAAAGACCGTCTAGTAATTATTGGCACTACAGCAGCTAATCTCCCCCCAGGTGGCTTTTATACCCCCTACAGCGCTTTACCAGATCAACCAGCCAGAATGCCTGCTCTGTTTATTCATGCACAGATAGCAAGTCAAATCATCAGCACAGTGTTGGATGGGCGACCTTTGATTTGGTATTGGCCCGACTGGGCGGAACTTATTTGGGTATGGGGCTGGTCGCTATTAGGTGGTGTTTTAGCATTGCGGTGCCAAAATCCACTGCTTTTGCTAGTAGTAGTAGGGATGACTTTACTTGGCTTAGTAGTAATCTGCGTTGCTTTGTTTTTGCAAGCTGGATGGGTGCCGTTAATCCCTGCTGCTCTTGCTTTAGTTATTAGTAGTATCTGTGTAATTGCTTATACTAGCTACCAAAATCAACGGCAAACTCAGGTGATTATTCTGCAAGTTGAAAAACAACAAGAAGCGATCGCCCAATTAAATGTACTCTTAGAAGATAAAACAGCACTTCCCGATTCCTCTGTTGACTTTCTTCCCCCAATTGATTCACCAGAAATAAAATCAGGTGATTTGCTTTTGAGTGGACGCTACAAAATCTCTCAAACTCTCGGTGCTGGTGGATTTGGTCGGGCTTATTTAGCACAGGATACTCAACGACCGGGTAATCCTACTTGTGTAGTTAAAAAGTTAATGCCAGCCCGTCAAGATACACGATTTTTGCAAGTCGCTCGCAGGTTGTTTCATAGTGAAGCTGAAATTTTAGAAACTTTGGGTAAACATCATCAGATTCCCGAACTACTTGCTTATTTTGAAGATAACCAAGAATTTTATTTAATTCAACAATATATTGAGGGACATACCCTCAGTGAAGAATTACCACCCGTACAAAATGTGCAAAACGAATCATTTGTGATGGAAATGCTCAAACAAGTTTTAGAAGTTCTAGAATTTATTCATCAACATCGAGTGATTCATCGCGATCTCAAACCGACTAATATTATTAGATGCGCTCAAGATGATCGGCTGGTATTGATTGACTTTGGTGCTGTGAAATTGATGCAACCACCGAGTAGTGAGCAAACAGAATTAGCGACAGTAGCTATTGGGACGCGGGGTTATGCACCTCCAGAACAATTTGCCGGTCATCCCCGTTTATGCAGTGACATTTATGCTTTAGGAATGATTGCTATTCAAGCCATAACTGGGATACTACCGCAAGAACTCCACCCAGAGCCAGAAACAGGGAATGTGATGTGGCGACAAACGGTGCAAGTGAGTGAAGAATTAGCAGCAATTTTAGATAAAATGGTTTGCTATCATTTTAGCGATCGCTATCAATCAGCCGCCGCAGTTTTACAAGATTTGAAACGTATGCTGTAGCCCTGGCGATTAGAAATCGCGGCTGGACTATAATTAATTACACAATGTCATTGCGAACGCAGCAAAGCGTTATGAAGCAATCGCAAAGGCTGGGATTGCTTCTCTTCTCTACCAAAGGCTGCACCAATGAGACGCTTTGCAAACGCTACGCTCGCAATAACTGTAAATATTTTTGTTTATCTATATTATAAGCTGACAATGCGATTGTATCGACTAACAATGCGATTGTATCGGCTAACAATGCGATTGTATCGACTAACAATGCGATTGTATCGACT
>NZ_CAXTTT010000038.1:14160-58097 GCF_964247315.1 uncultured Nostoc sp. | reverse complement strand
TATTGAATTCGGGTGGTCGTTTATTGAATTCGGGTGGTCGTTTATTGAATTCAAGCAGTGGTTAGGGTGGGGTAAAACCCAGATTCAAAGAACAACGTAGAGACTTGTGTGTACACCGTAGCGCCTTTTAAAAGAGGGAGGCTGGGAGGGAGAGGTCTGTCGAACTCACGTAATAATTAGGTGCTGTAGAATGCTTTAACCCTGACCAGTTTTGCATTTTAAATTCCCTGAACGCGAACAGCGGCTCTAAGAGTTGGGCTGACTGCTACGCTAAACTTATAGCAATGAGACGCTTGTTGCCATGTCTGTCGCCCAAGATTTAGAATCCCCAGAAAATGTTATATTTCCCCCAGGGAATTTATATAGTGACGAACCGCCTTTGGAAACTGACTTGCATCGGTTGCAAATGACACTGCTCATCCAATGTTTGGAGTGGCTGTGGCAAAATCGCAAAGATTTTTATGCATCGGGTAATCTCACCATCTACTACAGTCCACGCCAGCGCAAATCAGAAAATTTCCGGGGGCCAGATTTTTTTGTGGTACTGGGGACTGAACGCAAACCCCGTAAAAGTTGGGTTGTCTGGGAAGAAGATGGCAAATATCCCAATGTAATTATAGAAATTATCTCGGATAGCACAGGCGACACTGATAAAGGCTTAAAAAAACAAATTTACCAAGATATATTTCGCACGCCAGATTACTTCTGGTTTGACCCCGAAACGTTAGAATTTTCAGGGTTCCATTTGCTGGATGGTGAATATCAACCGCTAGAACGAAATCCCCAAGGCTGGTTATGGAGTCAACAGCTAGGTTTATATTTAGGAGTTGTTCAAGAAAAATTACGCTTTTACACTCGTGAAGGAGAACTGATTCCCACACCGGAAGAAGTGGCACAACACCAGAAACAACGTAGCGATCGCTTGGCAGCAAAACTGCGAGAATTAAATATAGATCCAGATACCATTTAACTTCCACGCTGTCTTGCTTGTGCCTGTTGGCTCAAATGCTATGGATCTTCAGGAAAAACCCATTTTGGCGGTTCCATCATTTTTTTTTGCAGACGTTCTTGTGCCAACTCCAGCATTTTCTCTAAGGGAGTATCTTCAATAAATTTTGCGGCTGACTCTCTAAACTCGGTATTGGGGCATTTATCCCCTAAAACACACCCGTTAACACAGGCTACAGCGCAGTTAATCTTTTGCTCCACAGTAAATTCCTCTCTCTAAAAGTTATGAGTTATAAGTTGTGAGTCATGATTTTCATCTCTAACTCTTCACCAAAGACGGGGCGTCTTTGGCTTTGCTCTTAACTCTTTACTATCAGGCATGACCTACAAGTAAATTTTACCTTGCCAGGTGGTATCTCATTAGTCTAAATACTTACCATTTAGAAACTTATGAGTTATAAGCTATGATTTTTACTCCTCACTCTTAATAAAGGGCGCTCATGTCAGAACTCTTTGCTACTACTGGAACTATAGCCGCGATCGCTACTGCTGTTGTCCCCCAACAGGGTAGTGTTGGGATTGTGCGGGTGTCTGGTTCTCAAGCAATGGCAATCGCCCAAATTCTCTTTCATGCACCAGGGCGACAAGTTTGGGAAAGTCACCAGATTCTCTACGGTTACATTCGCCATCCCCAGACGCAACAAATGGTGGATGAAGCTTTGTTGTTGATGATGAAAGCACCCCGTTCTTACACTCGTGAAGATGTAGTAGAATTCCATTGCCACGGGGGAATTATGGCAGTGCAGCAGGTATTACAACTGTGTTTGGAAAATGGGGCCAGACTAGCGCAACCTGGAGAATTTACTCTCCGCGCCTTTTTGAATGGACGATTGGATTTAACTCAAGCCGAAGGTATTGCTGATTTAGTCGGAGCTAAATCGCCCCAAGCTGCTCAAAGTGCCTTAGCTGGTTTACAAGGAAAATTAGCTCATCCGATTCGGCAGTTACGCGCTAACTGTTTGGATATTTTGGCAGAAATCGAAGCTCGGATTGATTTTGAGGAAGACCTTCCGCCGTTGGATGATAAAGCAATTATATCAGCAATCGATGAAATTGCCGCAGAAATAACTAGGTTATTGGAAACCAAAGATAAAGGTGAGTTGCTACGCACTGGTTTAAAAGTGGCAATTGTCGGGCGTCCGAATGTGGGTAAGTCGAGTTTATTGAATGCTTGGAGTCGGAGCGATCGCGCCATTGTGACTGATTTACCTGGCACAACCCGCGATGTGGTGGAATCTCAGTTAGTTGTCGGGGGAATTCCCGTACAAGTACTAGATACAGCGGGGATTCGGGAAACAACAGACCAAGTGGAAAAAATTGGTGTGGAGCGATCGCGTCGTGCCGCCAATGCAGCTGATTTAGTCTTGCTTACCATCGATGCTTCCGCAGGCTGGACAGCAGGCGATGAAGAAATTTATGAAAAGGTGCAACATCGTCCATTGATTATAGTGATTAACAAAATTGATTTAGTAGAAGAAATTGATCGGGAAAACCTTCAATCTAAAATCCCAGTTGCGCTTCCAGCGCACCAAAGGTACGAGCCAAAATCTACAATTGTCATAGCCGCAGCCCAAAATCAAGGTATTGATGCTTTAGAAACAGCAATTTTAGAGATAGTTCAATCTGGAAAAGTACAAGCGGCTGATATGGATTTAGCCATTAACCAAAGGCAGGCAGCAGCCTTAACTCAAGCTAAAATATCTTTAGAACAAGTACAAGCAACAATTGTTCAGCAGTTACCTCTTGATTTTTGGACAATTGACTTACGGGGGGCGATTCAAGCTTTGGGAGAAATTACCGGAGAAGAAGTAACAGAATCAGTTTTAGAGAGAATTTTTAGTAAGTTCTGTATCGGTAAATAAACCATAAAAGTATTAATTAAAAAAATAAAAACTCGTAATATTTATGTCTAATTTTTAATTGTTATAATACATATAATATAATGTTTGATAAAATTCCAGTTCAAGTTCTTGGTTGTCTTAAACCAGGCATAATTACGGTTATAGCCTTTCCCGGTGCAGGAATGTTAGATGGTGGGTTACTAATGGAGTTACCAACTGAAATAATTCCGGTAGAGCTACGAATGCCAAATAGTGAATTTATAGTAGTTTGCAATAAACAAAGTGGAGAGTTTACACAGGTGTTGCCAAAAAACTCATTCAAATAACATTATGTCTTTTATCAATAAGATTAATTTTGTAAACGCATTGATTTTGAGAGCTAATATAAATAAAATTACCAGTTCAAACCATTTGTTTTGATAGAATTTTTATAGTTGCTGCCAACAAAAACTGCCAGTGAATATATTTACAATTAAACTATGTAAGCTAAAAATATTTTTCATAATACTGTTTCTTCAGCTTTAAAAAAGGATGGGTGGACTATTACCGATGACCCTTTATCATTTAAAACAGCAATTTTAGAGATAGTTCAATCTAGAAAAGTGCAAGCGGCTGATATGGATTTAGCTATTAACCAAAGGCAGGCAGCAGCCTTAACTAAGCTAAAATATATTTGGAACAAGTACAAGCAACAATTGTTCAGGAGTTACCTCTTTATTTTTAGACAATTGACTTACGGGGTGTGATTCAAGCTTTAGGATAAATTACTGGAGAGGAAGTCACAGAATCAGTTTTAGAGAGGATTTTTAGTAAGTTCTGTATCGGGAAATAAACAGCAAAATTGTTCTAAAATGAAATTGGACTTCATCGCTGACACACCCTAGCTTATGCAAGACTTTAGACAAGAAATAAATGCCAGAGCTTCTATGGATTTGGAACAGCGAAGGACTTGGTATTCTCCCGTTGCTGATGTTTATTACAATGCAAGACCGCACTATCCACATAAACTAATCGATAGGTCTGTCGCTTTAGCCCAACTTGACTCAGATGCATCGATTCTTGAGGTTGGTTGTGGTCCAGGAAATGCGACGGTAGCTTTTGCTCAATTTGGTTTTTCAATGACGTGTATTGAGCCAAACCAGGATTTTTGTCATTTGGCACAACACAACTGCGATCGATATCCAAAAGTTACAATTTGCAATACTTCATTTGAGGAGTGGGAACTCGAAGCAAAACAGTTCAATGCCGTTCTAGGAGCCAATGCCTTTCACTGGATACCGCCAGAGATTAGATATACCAAGGCAGCAGCGGCAATGTGCGATAACGGTTTTCTGATCCTGCTATGGAATCTGACCCCAGAACCGAAATACGAAGTTTACCAAGTTTTAGAGGAAGTGTATCAAACTTATGCGCCCTCCTTTGTTCGATATGAAGGTGCACAGATTCAAGCGGAGATTTTGAGGGGGTTTGGACAAGAGATTTTAGACTCCAATTGTTTTAAAGAGTTGGTTGTTGAGCAAACTGCTTGTGAAATCACCTATAGCATTGATGACTACCTCAAGCTTTTGAGTACCTTTCGGAGACTAGAGCCACAAGCAAAAGAGTTACTATTTGCAGGATTGCGGGAGAAGCTAGAAAAATTTGGAGATAGCATACAACTCTCGTTTCTTTCTGCTGTTCATGTTGCTCGCAAAGCACCCGTGAAAGGTTAAGGAATTGCACAAATGTCTTTAATTGTAAGTCGAAAACTTTTATGAAAATCTACTATGTAACTTTAAATAACATAGACGAAGCACGCCAAATTGGTCGGGCATTACTGGAATGTAAGTTAGCAGTTTGTGTCAATTGGTTCCCAATTACTTGTGCTTATAGTTGGCAAGGAGAAATTACTGAAGAACCAGAAGTTGTTTTAATTATCAAAACTCAAGATGGTTATGCTTTAGAAATAGAAAAACTTATTCAAGAGCATATTACTTATACTAATTTTATCGCCGAAATTTCTCCGACAGCAGTTAATCAGGGTTTTGTCAATTGGTTGAATACAGAAGTTTCACCGCGCTAACAATAGAAATTATCTAAGAAGACAGCACAAATACAGGTATACAAGGTATAAGGGCAGAGAAAATGGCTGGGAGCAAGATATGAACCTGCCACGGGTATGATTAACGCTCCTGCCAAATATGAAACAATAGAATACTTTTTAAATAGTGTATTTGCTCCCACGAGTTATGCCTCGAAAGCCTTATTATAACTATTTTACTAGAGGTCAAAAATGGCAGTTCTCAAACTAGAAAATGGAACTCTCCAAACCGATTTAATTCACATTGCCCAGGAATTAGCCCCCCTGAATATTCAAATTAATCGCCTGACTGTAGCAGATAACCCCAAACTCCAACATTTGTTGGCACAGGATAGTCTCAACGAAGATGAAAAAGAACAAGTACTCAAAGCAATAGATAGTTACTTTGAGCAACTACAACAGACAGCCGGCTATAAATCTCGTGATTTGGTTGTTCTTCATCAAGGGATTCCTAACCTTGATGAGTTAATGGCAAAGTTTGACCAAATTCAGTCACTCCACCGCAAATATCCGCATTACTAATTCGCGATCATGGTTTGACAGTTTGGGCTTGTTCTTTTGAAGCTGCTCGTAATTATATTGAGTTATTAGACTACATCTTTCGCTACATGGTTGCCGCCATTCGGTTAGGCATAAATATCTGAATGAGACTAACTATTGACTATGGACTTTTGATTATGAACTAATGGCCAATAATGCTGGAGTCACAAAATTAAGATATTAGACCTCTTGCAAAAATCCTTGAATTACCCCTCCCCAACCCTCCCCTTGTGAAGGGGAGGGGGCAAGATTTCAAGTTTCCCCCCTTTATAAGGGGGGATTAAGGGGGGTCTATTCGACTTATGCAAGAGGTCTATTGTTTTGGGTTTTCATGCTCCCTACAAACGGAAGTTTACTGAGTTTGCAGCAGGTTAGGCAAAATAACTGTAGGAGTTATAAGTTATGAGTGATGAGTTATGAATTTTTAACTCATCACTTATAACTCATAACTCATTTTCTGTAGCGATCGCTTTTGGGATATTACCAACACTTGCCAGGTGTACTGTAAAGGTAGAACCTTCAGATAATTTACTTTTTACAGAAATAGATCCACCACAGCGCAGTAGCAATTGCTGTACAATTGTTAACCCCAACCCAGCACCACCATAATCTTCGGTTACTGCTGTACGCACACGATAAAACCGATCGAAGATTTTGGGAATTTCGTTTTCGGCAATACCGATACCTGTGTCGCGGAATTCTAATTGGACATAATCGCCTTGAGTACGGGCACGCACCCATACTTGACCTCCATTAGGAGTAAACTTAAGACTGTTGTGCAGCAGATTAATCACAATTTGTCTCAGCTTACCAGTCACGCACCAAACAGATGGGAGTTCAGTCGGTACGGTGTAGGCTAGCATAATTCCTTTTTCTTGGGCTACAGGTTGGTAAGTACTGACTACTCCAGGTACAATCTCTGAGAGACGCACCAACTCCAAAGTCGTCCCCTCTAAATTCTGTTCTAGTTGCACCAGTTCCAAAAAACCAGTAATCAGGGAATTTTGCTGATCGCACTGCGTATTTAACATTTGTAAATAACGTTGTCGCTGTGGGGGTTTAAGATTAGGGGAATTTAATAACGAAAGTGCTGTCTTCATGTGCGTCAAGGATATACGTAGTTCCTGACAGACATTTTTCAGGTATTCATCTTTGAGTTGCTCTTTGTTGTGCAGTTCTTGATTTTGCTGCTCCAACTTATTAGTACGTACTGTGATGATTTGACGATTAATTTCATCTTGTCGGAGGAGTTGTTTTGCCAACAGTTGATTCATAAGTGTGGCTTCGGGCACAGTTGGACAAATAAAACTAGCAGGTATTGAGGATGATTCTGGTGCAATCGCTTGTTGGATACCATTTAATACTTGCTGAATTACTCTCCCCTCAACAGTAGTTATAATCAGCAACGGCTGGTTTTTATTAGTATTTATCTTCCCCGATGTCTGATTTTTGCGTTTTTTTAGTGGTCGATGAGCCAAAATTAAACTGCAAAACTGGGGTGATAACACCATCAGAAAGTTTTCCCGTCGCATTTGGCTATCTGGTGGTAGGTAAACAGGGACATAATGTGGAGATGAGGGAGACAAAGTAAAATTTTCTTCCCCTGCTTCCCCTGCGCCGATTCTTCTCTTCTCCTCAATCTGGCAAGTATAAATGAGACTAGACGCACCTACCGAGGATTGATAACGCGCTAATTCTGATTGCCAAATTTTATCTGGTGGTAGCTTCACCCATAGAGTGGCTGCAATTTGCTGCTCAATGAGTAAGTCAATTTGCGCTCTTACCAGTGATAGCAGAGTAGCAGGACTGAGGGACAATGGTTTAGGAGGCGTTTGCACTCCCATAACCAGTTGATAAACAGACAGATCCTTAGTCAGAGAAACATTCATGAGTCAAGCACAACTTGGATGAAGCAAGAAATAATTCTGTCTTCGATTTTCACCTTTATGTGTGCATCTTTTACAAAATCACTACGGAAAGAAACATTAACTATAAAAAACTCTACCTAGAGGAGAGTGGGGAATGGGGAATGGGGAAGAGTTACCAATGCCCAATGCCCATGCCCAATGCCCAAATTAAGCTTGTACGTTAAGTCTTTCGTGTAAAGCGTCGCGTGCGTGTTCTCGGTCGTCAAAATGGATTTTTTCGGTGCCGAGAATTTGGTAGTCTTCGTGACCTTTACCAGCAAGCAATACTCCATCACCGGGTTGTGCTTGTAAAATAGCAGTACGAATTGCGATCGCCCGATCGCAAATTACTGTTGGCTGCACTGTGTCAGCTATTCCCGCCAAAATATCTTGCAAAATCCTTTCTGGATCTTCAGTCCGGGGATTATCTGATGTCACCACTGCCACATCAGCTAACTGGGCGGCAATTTTACCCATTTTTGGGCGCTTAGTGCGATCGCGATCGCCTCCACAACCAAATACACAAATCAATTTACCAGGTATAAACGGACGTGCAGCTTTCAATAAATTTTCCAAGCTATCGGGTGTGTGGGCATAATCCACAATCACGCTAATATCTTGCTCAGTACTAATCTGTACCCGTTCCATCCGTCCGGGGACTCCGGGAAATTCAGGTATTACATTTGCCACTAACTGCAAATCTAGCCCTAAGTGCAAAACTGCTCCTACGGCTGCTAAAAGATTTTCTAAATTATATTGTCCGACTAGGGGCGATCGAAAAGCCACGTCACCTTTTGGTGTATGTAATGTCCCACTAACACCATTTGGCTGGTAACTTAAATCGCTCATCCATAAATCAGCGCTGTTGTCGTTGACGCTGTAACTCCAAACTCGTTCGGAATCCAACGATACAATTAACCGCTTCCCGTAAGAATCATCAGCATTAATTATTGCCCGTCCCTTGAGATAATTAGGACTAAATAACAACGCTTTGGCAGCAAAGTAATCTTCCATATCGCTGTGATAGTCAAGATGGTCTTGAGTAAGATTACTAAATACCGCCACCTCAAATTCACACCCCAACACTCTACCTTGGGACAAAGCGTGAGAACTGACTTCCATTACCCCGAACTCACTCCCAGCCTTTACCGCCTCTGCTAGCTGCTGTTGCAGTTCCACCGCAAAAGGGGTAGTGTGGGCAGCAGTTTGCTCAAAACCTGCCCAACGAGTGTAGAGAGTTCCCATCAAAGCTGTAGCTAAATTAGCTTGCCCTAGCAGAAATTCAATTAAATGAGTAGTCGTAGTTTTGCCATTTGTACCAGTTACGCCTACCAACTTGAGTTTTCGCCCCGGATAACCATAAAAAGCACTGGCTATCTGGGCACAAGCTTGAGTGATGTTACTTGCACTAATGACCACAGCCTGATTTGTGGGAGGATTTTTTTGTGCAGCTTCGGGAGAAACGATCGCAGCTACAGCCCCCGATGCGATCGCACTTTGCCAAAATTCTCCACCATCAACCCGCGTTCCTGGCATCCCAATAAACAAATCTCCCACACGACAAGCATGGGAATTCGTCTTTAAACCCCTAACTTCCACATCCTCCAAAGTTGGATAACTAGGCAATTGCTCAACACTGTCTACCGCTGTTAGTAATTCCCGCAATTTCATTTTGTGAACCTCGTCACATTCTTAATCTTGCGCTTATTCTGCATTATTTTTTTCTAATTGGCTAAATATTTACGCAACATTTGCTCTAACTGTTGCACGCTAGCACGAGGAGAAGGACGCGGCAATGGTTTCTCACTTCCCTCCTCATCCTCTGTGCCTCTGTGGTTCGATAAATAAAGTACCGGCACTTCATACTCATACGCAGCAAACCAATCTTCACGAGTCGTAATATCCCTCATTTCCAACTCGAAACTGAGATTTTGGATTTGTTCTAGCTTTTCTTGCAAGCCTTCACATAGATGACAGCCGGGTTTACTGTATAAAATTAATCGCATTCTTGATTTGAATTGGCGCAAGAAGTTATAAGTTTAGAATAACGTAGACGCTTCGGCTTGTCGCAGGCTACCGCAGAGGGCACAAAGGAGAAGGGTAGCCAATTTCAAAGTCCTTCTCCCAAGCTCTACGGTGTATACAGAAGTCCTTTTGACCCCCTCTAACTCCCCCTTAGTAAGGGGGAGAACCGGATATTACCCTCTTTGCAAGAGGGGATTAAGGAGGGTAAATCCAGGCTTTGGGCTTCATTACCAAGATGTGTGTACACCGTAGCTCCCAAGCTTGGGAGAGGAATTTAGGATGAGAGCTCATTGATTCATGAAAGAAGTCTAATGACCAAATTCTGTGACAATGATTAACAACCAGCCAGAATACTGTATCTAAGCTACTCATGAGCCAAAGTTCTCAAAACAGCCCTTTACCAGGCAAACCTGTTCAATCATATTTCCAGTGGTTATACGCTTTCTGGAAATTCTCTCGCCCTCACACAATTATTGGTACAAGTCTAAGTGTTTTGGGTTTATATTTAATTGCTATTGCCATAAGTAGAGACGCGATTAATCATATCTCTACGTATTCCCTACTCCCTGTCTTCGGTGCATGGATTGGTTGTCTGTGTGGCAATGTCTACATTGTGGGGTTGAATCAATTAGAAGATGTGGAAATTGACAAGATTAATAAGCCTCATTTACCCTTAGCGTCTGGTGAGTTTTCTCAGCAAACTGGGCAATTAATTGTCGCTTCTACTGGGATTTTGGCGCTGGTTGTGGCATGGCTAACTGGCCCGTTCTTATTAGGTATGGTAGCAATTAGCTTGGCCATTGGTACTGCTTATTCTTTACCGCCAATTCGCTTAAAACAGTTTCCCGTTTGGGCAGCGCTGTGTATTTTTTCGGTGCGCGGTACGATTGTTAACTTAGGGCTATATCTGCATTACAGTTGGGCGTTGCAACAAAGCCAAATAATTCCGCCTGTGGTGTGGGTGCTGACATTATTTATTTTGGTGTTTACCTTTGCGATCGCTATTTTTAAAGATATCCCCGATATGGAAGGCGATCGCCTCTACAATATTACTACTTTCACTATTAAACTTGGGCCCCAGGCTGTGTTCAATCTATCTCTTTGGGTAATAACTGCCTGTTATTTGGGAATAATTCTGGTTGGGGTGCTACACGTCGCCTCGATTAACCCGATATTCCTGGTAATTGCTCATTTTGGGCTATTGCTTTGGCTGTGGTTGCGGAGTTTGACGGTAGACTTACAAGATAAAAGTGCGATCGCTCAATTCTACCAATTTATTTGGAAACTCTTTTTTATAGAATATCTAATTTTTCCTATCGCCTGTCTTTTGGCTTAGACAATGCTAGAAACCTTTCCCACTAGTTCGATTATCGCTGCTGTTGTAGTTGTTCTGAGTCTGTCACTCCTTGGCTATTTCGCTTGGAAAACTTTGATAACCTCAGACTTGTTTCAAAAAGGGATCAATCTTGCCCAAGCAAAAGATTACCAAGGTGCAGAAGCAGCTTTTCGCAAAGTGATTTCCATCAACTCTACAAATGATGTAGTACGCTTGTTTTTGGGAGATGTTTTAAACCAGCGAGGACAAGTAGAGGAAGCAACAGAATTATTTCGGGAAGTAATTCGCCGTAGTCCGAAAAATCCTGATGCTTACTTGCGTCTGGCGAATATCCTCATGCAGCAAGAGCGAGAAGAAGAAGCTAAAACTAACCTACTACAAGCTAAAGATTTATTACAAAAACAGCGCCAACCTGAAAAAGCTAAAAAAATCACTCAACTGTTAGATAAAATGAGTGCTAAGTCAAGCGAATCTTAACTTTAATGAGAATTGCAGAGATTAAATTTTCTTGTTGTGTCTCCTAATTTTTTTGCCATTCTCATCATAATGATGGGAATGGTTTTTCTTTGGTAACTTACTAGTGCATACTATAATTATATCCGCAATTTCCGCCAATTTGACCACTCTCTTCATAGCCATTATAATTGCAATCGGATGCGCAACAAGCTCCATAGCCACAATTAATTGATTTAGACTTTGAAGAGAAAATATGGGGAATTCTAAATGATTTCTTTTTGCAAAACAGCGATGATACTAACAGCCTTTTTGTTTTGTAAAGACATATTGTAGTCTCCTTAAGCAGTACAGAAATTAGACACACTGTACCAGTAATATTTTGGTACGAGAATAATATTAAGCAAAAACAGAGATTTTATCGATTAAACAATCAAGTATTTATGTCAAATATAATATCAGAATTGTGGACTAACTTTTTGACATCAGAATCATTTATTCCACATGGACATTGCTATCTATGGCAAACGAATTTAGTTTGGTTACACATATTATCTGACGCATTCATTGCACTAGCTTATTACTCGATTCCAGCTACACTCTTCTACTTTGTCCGCAAGCGACAAGATTTGCCCTTTGATTGGATTTTTTTGCTGTTTAGTGGATTTATCATAGCTTGCGGCACCACTCATTTAATGGAGATTTGGACACTTTGGCATCCAACCTATTGGATGTCGGGATTTCTCAAAGCAGTAACTGCAACAATATCTGTAATTACAGCAGTAGAGCTTATATCTTTAGTTCCACAAGCACTGGCACTTCCTAGCCCTACTCAATTAGAACAAGCAAATCAAGAACTTCAAACACAAATATCCGAACGCTTATGGGTAGAGGAGGAACTGCGAAAATACCAGAATCATCTCGAAGAAATGGTTGCTGTTCGTACCAATGAAATTACTAAGACTAACGAACAATTACAACAAGAAATTCTTGAACGCCAACGCATTTTAGAAATTCTCCGACAAAGCGAAGAACGCTACCGTTACTTGGCTGAGGCAATTCCTCAACTTGTCTGGACAACTAAACCTAACGGCGAATGCGATTATTTTAATCAAAATTGGTGCGAATACACTGGGCTAACATTAGAGCAATCTTTGGGTTCTGGTTGGTTAGCTGCATTGCATCCAGATGATCTTCAAAGAGCTGATAAAGTATGGTCTGATGCTGTAAAAAATAGCACTATATATAATAATGAATATCGCTTTAAACGAGCTGCTGATGGTTCCTATCGTTGGCAGCTAGCGCGAGGTTTACCACTCAAAGATGAGCAAGGTTTTGTAGTCAAGTGGTTTGGAACCTGTACAGATATCCACGAACAAAAACAAATACTTGAAGAACGAGCGCACCTGCTGGAATTAGAACAAGTAGCACGAGCGAAAGCAGAAACAGCCAATCGAATTAAAGATGAATTTTTAGCCGTCCTCTCGCACGAACTACGCACTCCACTCAACGCAATTCTCGGCTGGTCAAAGTTGTTGCAAACCCGTAGGTTAGACGAAACAAAGACATCTGAAGCACTAGCCACAATCGAGCGGAATGCTACCTTACAAGTTCAACTCATTGAGGATTTACTGGATATTTCCAGAATTTTACAAGGCAAACTTACGCTGAATATCACAAAGATTAATCTAAAGTCTACGATATTGTCGGCACTACAGACAATGCAATTAGCAGCAGAAACAAAGTTGATTGAGGTGAATACAGTATTTGAACCAGGTGTAAGGCAAATCATGGGCGACTCGACTCGTTTGCAGCAAGTCGTCTGGAATTTCCTTTCTAACGCAATCAAATTTACACCAAGGGGAGGAAAGGTAGAAGTGCGATTAGAGGAAACTGATGGCTATGCTCAAATCATCGTTAGCGATACGGGTAAGGGAATTAGCGCTGACTTTTTGCCATTCGTGTTTGATTACTTTCGCCAAGCAGATAGCACCTCTACGAGAAATTTTGGTGGATTAGGACTGGGATTGGCAATTGTACGTAATATCATCGAAATGCATGGCGGCATCGTCAAAGCAGATAGCCACGGTGAGGGTAAAGGGGCAATATTTACTGTTAGCTTACCGCTTCTGGCAGATGAAAGTCCAAGGCTGACGGATAAACAAAATTACCCTGCATTCTTAGCTATTAACTCCTTACCTTTGAATGGTATCCGGGTTTTAGTTGTCGATGATGATACTGATTCACGAGATTTTGTTGCTTTTGTATTAGAGCAAGATGGGGCTTTTGTTATGGCAGTATCTTCGGCTGATGAAGCATTAAAAACTTTAACAGAGGTCAAGCCAGATGTGTTAGTCAGCGATATTAGTATGCCCGATATGGATGGCTATATGTTAATACATGAAATGAGAACTCGGACACCAGAACAAGGTGGACAAATTCCAGCAATTGCCTTGACTGCGTTTGCAAGAAACAATGACTACGAAAAAGTCCTAAAAGCTGGGTTTCAGATACATTTATCCAAACCTTTTAACCCAGAAAAATTAATTGCAGCTATTGTTAAACTTATGGAAACAGAAGTGTCAGCAATTACATAAAAACGACTTTTTACTTTTAATAAAGCACCATCTATTAGACTTCTTATATGAATCCCTCTCCAAGCTTGGGAGAGGGATTTAGGGTGAGGGTTTTTGTGTACAAATAAACAATTATATGAAAGTACACTTGTATCAAGTTAGCTTAATCACTTATAATTCTTGCTAGAACCCCGCCAAAGCGACGCTTTTGCTCCTCTAAGAGTAAGGAAGGGCTGAGATGGGGTATTTTGACATCGCAATTAGCCGAACTTGATATTATATGTAAACCAAGCAAGTAAGGTAATAAAAATGCTGAAAAACAAGAATCTACTGGTAGCAGCTATTATCTGCTTGTGTTTGAGTAATGGGAATAGTGCCTTTGGTAAAGATGTTGGTGTTATTTTAGCAAAAATTCAAAATACTCAGTCCGCAGTTATTTGGAACAAAAACGCAGTTGCTAACTTCGAGCAAGGAAGCAATCTCTATAAACAGGGAGATTTAAAAGGAGCAGAGGCGGCTTTTCGGAAAGCAATTGAACTAGAACCCAATTTTGCACAAGCTTATATTGCCTTGGGAAATACTCTCGACGATCGAGGTAAACCACAAGAAGCGATCGCCCAATACAATAAAGCTATTAGCCTCGATCCTCAAGACTCTGGAGCATACTTTAATCTGGGTTTGACTTTAGCAAGACTGAATCAGTTAGAAGCTGCGATCGCACAATATCAAAAAGCCATCAGCCTTGAACCCAAGTATGCTGAAGCTCACTATAACTTAGGAAATGCTCTCTACGCTCAAGGCAAACTCACAGAAGCAGTTACCGAATATACAGCAGCAATTCACCTCAAACCAGACTATGCACCGACTTATACTCGTTTAGGAAATGCTCTGTACGATCGAGGTGAGCTAGCAGAAGCAGTTACTCAGTATAAAAAATCCATTAGCTTCGATCCTAAGTATGCAGACGCTCACTATTACTTAGGAAACGCTTTGTACGCTCAAGGAAAGCCAGCAGAAGCAGTCGCCAACTATACCGAAGCCATTCGTCTCGAACCGAAAAATCCAGCAGGTTATAATGCCTTGGGAAATACTCTATACGCTCAAGGCAAACTAGAAGAAGCGATCGCACATTACAAAAAAGCCATCAGCTTTGCTCCCAACTATGCAGACGCTCACTATAATTTAGCAAGTGCTTTTTACGCTCAAGGCAAGCTAACAGAAGCAATCGCCGGCTATACCGCAGCGATTCGTCTCGATCCCAAACACGCACAAGCTTACACAGGTTTGGGAAATGCGATGGACGATCGAGGTAAACCTCAAGAAGCGATCGCACATTACAAAAAAGCCATTAGCCTCGTCCCCAACGATGCATTCACTTACTATAATTTGGGAATCACTTTGGGAAGACAACAACAACCAAAAGAAGCGATCGTAAATCTCAAAAAAGCCAGAGAATTATTCCAAGCTGAGAAAAATAAGGAGATGGTTGAGCAAGTCGATCGGCTAATCCAAAAAATTAATACTCAAACGAATTGAATAAAGGGATTGGGGATTGGGGACTGGGGAAGGTGGGCCCCCCTCTGGGGATAAGGGGTAATGGGGACTAGGAAAGAAGCAGGGAAGAAGAACTATTAACAAATGACAAATGACAAATGACAAATGACAAATGACAAATGACAAATGACAAATGACAAAACAAAGGGGTAAAGTCTACCTCGTAGGTGCTGGGCCTGGAGATGCAGCATACTTAACAGTAAAAGCTGACAATCTTTTAGCTGCTGCTCAGGTGTTAGTTTACGATGCTTTAGTAGATGCTCAATTATTGCAGTGCGTACCAGATGATTGCCTGAAGTTAGATGTCGGTAAACGTGGTGGCAAACCCAGTACAAGCCAAGCACAGATTAACAAGTTACTGGTGAAGCACTGTCTGCAAGGAAAACAAGTTGTACGGCTCAAATCAGGCGATCCGTTGATTTTTGGGCGTTGCACTTCCGAAATTGAAGCGTTGAAAACATCCGGTTGTGATTTTGAACTAGTACCAGGAATTTCCTCAGCCCTTGCAGCACCTTTGTTGGCAGGAATTCCCTTAACAGATCCGGTGTTAAGCCGCACTTTTGCAGTGC
Organism: uncultured Nostoc sp.; assembly: GCF_964247315.1. Classification (GTDB taxonomy): domain Bacteria; phylum Cyanobacteriota; class Cyanobacteriia; order Cyanobacteriales; family Nostocaceae; genus Nostoc. The sequence goes on along the minus strand of NZ_CAXTTT010000038.1, from coordinate 42,208 downwards.
TTACAGCTCACGAACCAGAGGTTTTAGACTGGGAGGCACTCTCACGCTTAGAGACACTGGTAATTTTGATGGGAGGGCGACATCTACAAAAGATTGTACATCAACTTGTGCGACATGGGCGATCGCACTTAACACCCATTGCCATCATCCGTTGGGCAGGAACTCCCGATCAACAAATTTGGACGGCGCAACTGGGCAATATTCTGGAACAAACCGTCGGATTATCCCTTTCCCCGGCGGTAATTGTGATTGGCGAAGTTGTTGGGCTACGCAAGTACTTACAACCTGAGAAAATAGATTGTCAGGATTCGACTTCAGCCAAAACTTTTAGCCCCCCTGCTATGTCAAGCAATTTCCCCCTATCTCCCCTTCCCCTTACTGGTAAAATGATCTTGGTGACACGTTCAGTTGGCCAATCGAGTCAATTTAGCGATCGCCTCATTGCATCAGGTGCAACAGTCATCGAAATGCCTACCTTAGAAATCGGCCCGCCCTCTAGTTGGGAAGCTTTGGATAATGCGATCGCTCATTTATCTGACTTCGACTGGTTAATTCTCACTTCTACCAATGGCATAGACTACTTTTTTGAAAGGCTAACTACCCAAGGTAAAGATAGCCGCGCCTTAGCTGGCATCAAAATTGCCGTCGTTGGTGAGAAAACAGCCCAAAGTCTCAAACAACGCTCTCTGCAAGCAGATTTTATTCCCCCTAACTTTGTTGCCGATTCTTTAGTGGAAAATTTTCCAGATAAATTAGATGGTAAAAAGGTTTTATTTCCCAGAGTTGAAAGCGGCGGCAGAGAAGTTTTAATTAAGGAATTAACTCTCAAGGGAGCAAAGGTGATAGAAGTTGCAGCATATCAATCTTGTTGTCCTAGTAGTATTCCACCTGCGGCAAAGTTAGCTCTCCAAAACCGCAAAGTAGATGCGATCACCTTTGCCAGTTCTAAAACTGTACAATTTTTTTGTCAACTTACTAACAACATATTTTCTAACAACTCTGATGCTAGCCAATTCTTAGAGGGAGTTTGTATTGCCTCTATCGGCCCCCAAACCTCCAAAACTTGCCATGATTTATTTGGACGTGTGGATATAGAAGCCCAAGAATACACTTTAGATGGTTTAACCCAAGCACTGATCGCATGGGCGGCAAATTTTTAGATGAGAGAGCAAGGGAGGCAGAGGAGCAGAGGAGAATAACTACTGACAAATGACTAATGACAAATGACAAAACGTATAATCGGCTTAACTGGAGGTATTGCTACAGGCAAAACCACTGTCACCAATTATTTAGCTAGCACTTATAACCTGCCGATTTTGGATGCAGATATTTATGCTAGAGAGGCAGTCTCTTTAGGTTCGCCGATTCTGGGCGCGATCGCTCAACGTTACGGCGAGCAAATTTTACTACCAAATGGCAGCCTCAACCGCCAAAAGCTAGGTGAAGTTATCTTTAATCGTCAAGATGAACGCAACTGGATAGAAGATTTGATTCATCCTGATGTGCGCGATCGCTTTCTCAAAGCAATTGCTCAGTCTCCCTCACAAACACTGGTGTTAGTAGTGCCTCTATTATTTGAAGCTGGGATGACTGATTTGGTAACAGAAATCTGGGTAGTGCGTTGTTCTCAAGAGCAACAACTACAAAGATTGATACAACGAAACCATTTAAATACAGAACAAGCACGAGCCAGGATTAACAGCCAGTTATCCATCGAAGAAAAAGTGGCTCAAGGAGATGTTGTTTTAGATAACTCTTCTACCCTAGAAGTACTACTGAAGCAGATAGATGTAGCTCTAGCCACTACAAGTAGTGACTAGATTCCATTGATATTAAAATAATATATACATATATGACATTTTCAAGACATAAAAAGCTTATTAATTAATACTAGATAGTTAAGCAAAAAACTGATATTTCACCAAATCTCGTCCAACAGTTAGGTGATTTTACAGTTGAATTTGCGGTTAATAGTACTGTAAATTTAAAAAAATCGGCTTTTAAATGAATTATAAGTTCTATTTTTTAATTGTTTTTAAGTGCCTTCTCTTCAATCAGAACAGGTATGAACTTAAGTTTTAGTTTTTTAAATAAATTAGCTGTGGTTCTCTCTCCCATAACAGAATTAAAACAAAAAAATAAAATCCATGATTATAGACAACAAGTTTGGGGAGGTGACTACATATTTGAGCGCCTCAATGAAGGAACAATCGGGTACATGACTGGAGTAGGGAAAAGCGTTAAAACCTGCGATCGCATTATTTTACGAGAAGGTTGTGAATCTTATCAATATCAAGTTGAAGAAATTGATTACTACTCCGCTCCATCTGATATGTGGACAGCTTTACTCAAGCAAATACCGAATGACTAAATATTAAAGTCAACCAGTTGCTTCAATTTTAGAGTTCAATACAGTTCAGAATGAGCAACAAAATCCCGATGTAGAGACGCGATTTATCGCGTCTTTAAAGACCAATTATCTACACGATTCTTCTTCTCTTAGTAGATAATAGTAGAAGTAAGGTATATCATAATCTGCTCCTCGCTTGTTACAGGTTTTTGCAAATACATGAGGTACACCCCTCCCCAACCCTCTTCTTACCAAGGGGAGGATGCGCGATAGCGCAGGTAGAATATTTTTATACCTCACCGAGTTGAAATCTGCTGTATGAGAGGAGTGAGGTATAAAAACTTAACTCAACCGAGAACAGTTATATCTATCTTAAATCGATCAAAAAATGAGCTATTAAAGTATTTCTTTTGTAGGGTAGCAAGTAAAGATACAAAAGATTTGAGTCATTTTTGAATCCCTGCGTTAAAAATTGGGGGAGTAGCAAGTTAGGAGTTAGGAGTTAATAATTGCCTCTCTTATCTCCCCCATCTTCCTCACTTTCCCCTAGTATCTAAAAACTTCAACTGGTGGTATAAACAGCTAATCTGCATTAAATTCACACCCTTTACTTGGGCTTTCCGTAATGGGTTGCCGAAAATTGCTTCTATCTCCAAGGGACGATGTTCGTCGTAGTCAATTTTCATGCTGGGGCGGTAAGGCGTCATTTTGACAGTATAATCGAGCATTGTTTGAATAAAGCGATCGCTGATCGTCCGCCCATAACTTTTCGCCCCCGCCGCTACTTCATACATTAACTGTTCAACTAACTTGCTAGTGTACTCATGCGCCATTAATTCATCTGTTCTAGCGTTGAGAATCACAGAAAGCCCATTGTACGGGATATTCCACACCAACTTTTTCCAACGTGCTAGTAGTAAATCTTCAGCTAATTCAATTGAGATGCTAGCGCTTTCAAAGTCATCAGCAATTTGCTGCATCCTCTGAGTTATCCCACTAGGCTGATAATTAGGGGTATATTCACTGAAGGTAATTTGCCCATAGTCTAGGTGGTGTATATGTGCTGGGCCCACTTTGTTAGAACATAAAAAGCACAATCCACCGATAACAGTTACATTACCAACAATTTTAGCAACTTCCTCTTCTACACCAAGTCCATTCTGTAATACCAACACCACCCCATTATCTTTAACTACAGGTGGCAACATCTTTGGTAATAAATGGTTTTGCGTCGTCTTCAGTGCCACCACCACCACATCGCATTGTGGCATCTTTTCTACGTCATTGTAGGCGTGGACTTCGGGAAGGTTAAAGTCACCGTCTTTGGACTCTACCACTAAACCATATTTCTTTACCTGTTGGTAATCACTCTTGAGCAAAAAGTGGACATCCAACCCAGCTTTTTGCAGTCTAGCGCCATAGAATCCACCTAATGCTCCAGTTCCCAGAATGGCATACGTGCGATCGGACATTTTTTCTATAACGGAATTTTCCTAGAAACATCATAAGGTAATGTCTGACGGGAGTACGCGTCTAGGTGTAGTTTATTCAACGCCTGATTTTAAATTTATTTTGTTTAATAAAACTTAAAAGAGGTTTATTATCCTTTAAAATCTTTTGCAGAGATTTAGGTAAAATATATGGCTGATATTGTTGATATTGCAGTTACATCTGAGTCATTTAAAACACTGGTAGCAGCTGTACAGGCTGCTGGTTTAGTAGAAACATTAAAAAGTCCTGGCCCGTTCACTGTCTTTGCACCAAATGACAAAGCTTTTGCCAAGTTACCAGCGGGAACTATCCAAACTCTGTTACAAAACATTCCCCAGCTAACGCGGATTTTAAAGTATCATGTCGTTCCAGGAAAGCTGCTACAGGCTGATTTGGCACAACTTGGTACGGTTAATTCTGTGGAAGGTTCACCGATTAAAATTGATTCTTCTGATGGTTTTGAAGTTAAAAATGCCACAGTTCTAGCAGCAGATATTGAAGCTGACAATGGTGTGGTACACGTTATCGATACAGTGATTTTACCGGGTTAATTCAGCTAGGGTGGGTGTTTTCCACCCTACTTATCCAAAATCTTTATAATTAACTAACTATTGAGTAGTATCAAAACGCAACTTAATATTTTAATTTATGTTATGTTTGCAATGTGATTACTCACTCATCTGTTAATGTAAATTTAGTTATTTTAAAATAAATTAAGTTCTTAAAAAGCCAACATCTATCCCAAGAAAATTAATGCTCGATTTTAACACCTTAGTAGAGTTCTCTCGTGGCAACTGTATAGGTATTTGTACGTTTCTGGTACCAGCAAACTTGCTTGTCACAATTTTAACGATGAGCCTAGTAGCCTTACGTCGCCCATCGTATCAAGTATGGCAATCTGCTGGAATTGCCGGCTTTTTCGCTTCTGTAATGATACTGCACGTATATACTTGGTTCATGATTGGCGTGGTGATGGCTCCTACTTATATCTTGATGTGGCTAGCAATCACCTGTTTGGTGACTAATTTGGCAGCAATTCTTTTTCAAAGACGCTACAGTAACAGCCCTAGTCTTTCCAACTGAAGTCTATCGGGCGTCTATAGGTGATATTTTCCGAGAATCATCCATCATTTGACGCCTCTCCATTCATGCTCAAGGATGGCATATAGCCAAGAGTCTCGCCATTCTCGCTTAATCCAATGGTGTTCTCGCAAATATCTTTCTTACTGCATTCGGATTTTTTGCATAATTCGTACTGAGGCAATGTTTTCTGGATGACAAGTCGCAAAGATGCAATGTAAGTCTAACTCCTGAAAACCAAAGGATACAAATGCTTTTACAGCTTCCGGTGCATTTCTTTGTCAACAAAATTCCTGAGTTAAACAGTATTCAATCGAGCCTATTTTATTACCAGTATCCTGAACGAATATGCGACAGATACCAATTAATTGCTTTTGAGGGTTTAAAGTTACTGCCAAGACAAAATGCTGGCGGGGTTCTTCCCCTTGCAATGAAATCTCTGTTTGCAAAAAGTTTTTGGTATCTTCTTCGCTATTGGGGCCAAAGGTTAAATAACGCACAACTTTAGGATCGCCAGCGTATTTATGAACTGCTGGCTAATCTGATTCTACAAAGTCTCGCAGTATGAAACGTTGGGTTTCTAGTTGTAAATTTACTTGGGAAATTCTGCACATAACTGATTGACTACCCGATCTAGTCCTACAGAATGAGCGGCTTTGAACAATAAACGATCGCCTGCTTGCAAAAATGTCTTCAACCTAGCCACCAACTCGGCATGAGTTGCAAAGCACTCCGATGGGATACCCTCTGCACTAAGAGCGATCGCTTCGGCATCTTGTCCATCTACCAAAACTAACAAGCCGTCTAAATTTAACTTTTGCACCGTTTCTCCCACTCGCTGGTGCAACTGCTGCGATCGCTCTCCCAATTCTTTCATTGCACCCAATACGGCAATCTTCCGCTTTCCGGGTGTGTCTGCCAATAATTGCAACGCTGCAATCATTGCTTCTGGTGCAGCATTATAAGTTTCATCTAAGATTACCACATCATTGGGTAAGGTAAATCGCTGCGATCGTCCTGTGGGCATATCCACCGTTACACCTGCTTTTAAGGATGCCCAATCAATCCCTAAAACCTTTGCCACCGCTAAAGCTGCCAAAAAATTAGTTGCATTATGACGACCAGGTAGAGGTAGAGGTAGTTGGATTCCTGCGACTTCCACAGTCTCGTTATCAATTAACTGCCCTTGAATATCCCCACCAGAAAAGCCGTAAGTTAAAACTTCTCCGTGCCAAACTTTCGCCGCTGTGGCCATTAATAGGGGATTGTCGTGGTTGAGAATTGCTACGCTATCAGCAGACATTTCCACTAACAACTCACATTTTGCCTCAGCGATCGCTTCTTCGGAACCCAGTAACTCAATATGTGCCGTCCCCACATTGGTAATCACTCCAATTGTTGGACGCGCTATTTGCGTCAGTTCGGCAATTTGTCCTCTACCCCGCATTGCCATTTCAATCACGGCGTAGTCATTTTCGGCGCCAAGTTCTAGGAGAGTTTTCGGAACACCGATTTCATTGTTGTAATTTCCATAAGTTTTGTGAACTCGTCCCTTTGTTCCTAAAACTGCGGCGATCAATTCTTTGGTTGTAGTTTTACCCACCGAACCAGTTACACCAATTACAGGAATGTTAAAGCGATCGCGCCACCATCGGCCAAGTTTTTGATATGCCTTGAGAGTGTCTTTTACCTGTAATACCGGAAATCCCGGATTTTTGTATTCAAAATCTACGATTGCAGCTATTGCACCTTTTGCGATCGCAGTTGGTACAAATTCGTGTCCATCAAACTTATCGCCTCGGAAAGCGACAAATACTTCACCTGGCTTCAAGGTACGGCTATCTGTTTGGATACCGCTAGTTACTTGTGTTAAAGCAGTTTCAGATAAGTTTACAGAATTGGCCAAAATAACTTCAGCCAGTTGGATTAGGGTGACAGAACAAAGCATAAGCAATTTATAATTTAAAGTTCCAAATCATAAAAACAAAAAATAGTGGCAAAGAAGTTTAACTTCCGTGCCACGCTTTATTTATAAGCTACTTATACAGTTTAATCAAGTAAAGACAATGGGCATAACAAGTTATGTTCGATCGCCTTATGCACGATTTTTAATCAAGATTACTTGCACAATTTGTATTGCTATCTCACTTGAAACCCCTAAAGCTTGATATAAATCATTTAAGAAGTCTTTTTCTTCTTCAGGTAAAATACCTTCAGCTAGGACAAAATCAGTGGCTACTGCAAAGGCTGTTTCCCGCAAGTCTTGAGATAGAGAATCTTTTGCTGCATTAAACAAGGCATTAAAGTCATCACCTTGGAGAATGCCCAAAATTTTTTCAAACAGCCTGTTGATCATTTCATGGGGATAACTTTTAAAAAGTTTCATCCGAGACAGCACAGAAATGATAGAATTTGCTTGCTCAACAGAAAGATAACCGTCTGAAGCCGTTGCCGTCAATATAATGACAGCAAAAGCTTCCACTGGACTGAGTGCTGCTTGGGCTTGGCTTTCTGTGCCCAACACAGCGTCGAATAGACCCATTGTAGTAGCTCCTTGGTTAGAGTCCCAATAGCGTTACAGTTACCTGTATAGTTTGGTAGATTTACAGGAAAGACTGTGATGCTTGAGACTTTCATCCTTTAGTGTTCCCAGGATTTCTTCACGGCGAACACTTATATTCAATGGTTTTTGGCAGGAACTACATTGCCATCTATAAACTTAACGTTCTCCTGTCTTTTCTATTGTCTCAATTACCGCCAAACCTATACCAGAAGCTGCCATTAACAGTACTACTGATATCAAATAGGCGTTGGTCAGCATTCGTAAAGCTTCATCAAAAAAAATATAGGTGGTCATTGCTTCACCTTTTGAACTTTTTGCTGCTAGTGCTTTTTATTTCTCCACACCCCGATAGGTGAATTCCGTTGAGAAATTGCTAGCAATTGCATCTTAACAAAACTTTAGCTCTTTCAGAACAGAATTCAAACTTTTTATTTCTGAAGATTTGATGAATTTTAGAAAGCCTTTGTAAAATAAATTACTTATTTTTAGTTTAGTTCACAAGTTGTGTCACCCTAAATTTACGTAAATATAGTTGTTAAATATGTCAGCTAACCCTGAAATAATTCTGAGAATAAATATCTACAAATTGCCTATTTTTGCCAACTATATTGTGAATATAGAAGAAGATTCCCAGTTTATGAGAGAAGTTGGGAATCTGAGCTACAAATCAAATAGGATTACTGCGATCTCAGTGCATATACGAAAGTTATTCAATTAGGAATTCCGAGGTTTCACTTAAAAAAAGGGCATTGCAGAACAGTGGGATAAATTGGGACAAACTCTTGAGGCTCTTGAAGCAGAGGGGGAATTTTAGAAGTCCCAAAATCATTAGGCTTTCTCTGCAAGGCCAAAAAAGAGATGCCTAAAATAAACAGCGTTCAATTGTCGCTACAACTGATTGAGAAAGAGAATCAAAATCGTAACCACCTTCTAAGCCAAACAGAATTTTACGAGTTATCCCTAGACAATAATCAGTAAATAAAGCGTAGTCTTCTGGCTGCAAATTAATACTTGCCAAAGGATCTGCGGCATTGCCATCATAACCAGCACTCACAATCAGTAAATCCGCTTGAAAGTTAACTAAAAATGGTACTACTTGTTTTTCAAATAGTGGCTGATATATGGCAATATCACTACCAGGGCGTACTGGTAAATTTAATACATTATTGTGAAAGCCGCGTTCTGTCGATCTTCCCGTACCGGGATAACATGGATACTGATGTAGGGAACAATAGGCGATGCGTGCTTCTGTTTCAACGATCGCCTGAGTACCATTACCGTGATGTACATCCCAATCGAGGATGGCGACGCGGTTAATTCCAGGTTGTTCTAGAGCAAATAAAGCAGCGATCGCGGCATTAGAAAATAGACAAAATCCCATCCCGGCATCACTTTCAGCATGGTGTCCGGGAGGACGCGCTAGTACAAAAGCTGGATTAGCCGACTGTAACACAACCTCAACTCCATCTAACCATGCACTGACTGCCAACAATGCCACATCATAACTGCGCGGGGAAACTGGTGTATCTCCATCCAAAGGGCCGCCGCCACTAGAAGCGATTTGCCACAGTTTTTTGATATAGGCTGGGCTATGCGCTCTAACCAACGAAGACATCAGTGATGGCTGTTCTGATGCTGGTGTAGGCGATCGCCAGGTAATTTTATCTGCGAATGTAGCTGCTTTTAAGGCATTTGCGATCGCACTTAAACGTTCTGGTTTTTCGGGATGGTATTTTCCAGTCTTGTGAGCTAAAAATTCGTCTGAATAAATGACTGGCAGCATAGGACGAAAAAGGTCGGCAGCAGGACAATGAATTTTATTGTATCCTCACTAGTACAAACAGTTTTCACTTGTACTAGTACAGCACGGCGTAAATAAACATACCCCTTCGGGTTCGGCAGTTCCTCATGGGGGGAACCCCCATCGCCCTTGGCGTCTCCCCTTGGGAGAAGACCGGACTGCCTCACCATTTCAAATAGTGTAAAAGCCCGAAATACAATTATGCGTGACTTTTGACTTTTGACTTTTGCCTTGCGGTACTACTAGATCGTTGGTCGTTTACTTTCGAGAACTTCTGTTGCTTTGTGTTCAGAAAGTGGGCGGTAGAATAAAAAGCCTTGTACCTCCTCGCAGTTGATAGATTTCAAGAATTCCAATTCCTCTTCCTTCTCTACCCCTTCGGCTGTTAACTTTAATCCCAAGCTGTGTCCCAAGGTAACTATCGCCTGGATAATATGAGCTACTTTGGCATCCTGCGTCAAATATTGAATGAAAGATTTATCTATTTTCAGATTGTGGAGTGGCAAAAGTTGTAAGCGCGAAAGTGAGGAATGACCCGTACCAAAGTCATCAATGGAGATGTAAACACCCATCTGCTGTAGCTCCTTTAACACTTTTGTGGTAAAATCCAAGTCCTCAATCGCTGTGGTTTCCATAATTTCTAGTTCTAAAAAGCGCGGCTCCAGACCTGTTTGTTCTAAAACCTTGGCTATAGTCTCTACCAATTTGGGTTGGCGGAACTGCTTGAGAGAAAGATTGACAGCGATCGCGATCGGTGGCAATCCAGCATCTTGCCATGCTTTATTTTGCCTACAAGCCGTTTGCAGCGTCCATTCACCGATGGGGACAATTAATCCACTTTCTTCGACCAGAGGAATGAATACACTGGGGGCGACCAATCCCATCTCTGGGTGCTGCCAACGCAACAGAGCCTCCATACTAGTAATTTCTCCTGTGGCAATGTTCACACGAGGCTGATAGTACAGCGTAAATTCATTGCGTTCTAGGGCATAGCGCAAGCTCTTTTCTAAAGTCAGGAGTTCAGGATTTTTAGCACTCAGAGAAACACTGTAGAATTGGTAATTATTCCGTCCTTTGTCCTTGGCGTAGTATAAAGCGGCATCTGCGTGCTGAATTAATGTTTCAGCGTCAGGACTATTGTTATCAAGTAAGGCAATACCGAGGCTAGCAGTCACATAAAGTTCATGCTCTTGAAGATGAAAAGCATCCTCAAAGGCTTGTAAGATTCTTTGCGCCACCAAAGTTACCTCTTTAATATCATTAACTCGTGGGAGTAAAATAGTAAACTCATCGCCTCCCCAACGGGCTACAGTATCTCCGCCTCTGAGTGAGTCTTTTAATCTTTGAGAGACGCTTTGTAACAATTGGTCTCCCAGAGTGTGCCCCAAAGTATCATTAATTACCTTAAAGCGATCCAAATCGAGGAAGATCACAGCTAAACTTTCGCCATTTCGAGTGGCGTTGGGCAGAGTTTTACTGAGCAGCTCGTTAAATAGTAGACGATTAGGCAACCCTGTCAGCACATCATGGAGGGCTTGATAGCGAATCTTTTCTTCTACTTGCTGACGCTGCCGCGCACCAATGATACTGGCGGCCATTGTCAAAAGAGCAGATTCTTCGTGCTTTGACCAATGACGCTCAAAGGTGCAGTCTGCCAAGCCAAGGTATCCCCACAACTCATTCTCCGACCGGAGAGGCACCAAGAGAAGGGATTGAATGCCATCTCGAATCAAGAATTCTTGTTCGGCGACCGGAAATTTTTGGGTGATTCCGCTAATCGACTTGCCGCTAAAGAGAACTGTGTACCAACGGGCTAATCCAGAGGTTTGATAAGTCTGATTCTGCCAATGGTTGCGGGTAGATTCAATACAAGATTGTGTCCATTCAAACCGTAGGCTGACTGCCATTTCTTCTGTAACAGGATGGGGATGGTTCTGAAAGAGATAGGCACGATCTGCCTTGGCAGCTTCGCCCAGTACAGCTAGAGCTCGATCGATACCAGTTTCGTAATTCATTTCTCCTAGCAAATAATTGGCAGCTTCTGCAACTGCTTGTAACAAGCGATCGCGCTGCCGTAGTTCGGCTGTAGCTTGCTTTTGCTCTGTAATATCTCTAATAATAAAACTTCTAATTAAATCGCTTTCAGGAAGATAGAGAACGGATTGTTCAAAAACTTCTGTACCGACTTCCACCTCCCGCACAAAAGAATTTTTTTCTAGATTGTTAATTCCAATCAAGAGTCCCGTTAATATCGGGTGTTCTGTCCCAACTTCCCTAATATTGGGAAACTTGATACCTGCGGCTGGATTGAGATAAGTAATTCTTCCTTCGAGATCCATTTCAATAATTGGATTGGGAATGAGTTCAGGAAAGGATGCTAGGCGAGCTAGGGCGAACTCACTAGCTGCTTCAAAGCTGGGATCGATGGCTAAGGTTTGAAAAGGATTGGCAGGACTGGCTTGCTCTGATAAGAAACCAGATAAGTCTTCAACATCAAAAGATTCAGAAAATGCTTGTTCTGAAATATTGGAAATAGCATAATATTTAGCCTGAGCTTTATTACTGCCAAAAGCAATGATATCTCCATGCCTAAGATTATGAGAAAAGCATTTATTACCATTTACAAATAAGCCATTAGTACTTCCTTTACCCTTATAGTTGCCATCAATAATCTGGAAGCCGTATTGGTCAGTTTCTGGAACAGTTACTCGTAATAAAATTGCATGTTGCATTGATACTGACCGGGAAGCCAAGACAATAGTGTTTGCAGGATGCCGCCCCAGAGAATAAGTAGTCTCTCGTAAGGGGACAGTTCGCCGCCCTTCCAGGTCTTGGATGACCAACAGATGGCGTATTTTTTCCCGCTCATTTCCTCGCATGGCTGTTCCTCAATTTCTCATATAATTAATATTTATGTCTTAGTCTAAAAAAGACTGCTCCTATAAGTCCAGAATTTCAAGCTGCACTTATGGTAAAATTTGCTTCATAAAAGTTCTCAATCATTTGCGTAGGCGTAGCCCGCCGCAGGCATCGCAAAATTGGTATAGGGCGTAGACCAGCCTTTACCTTCATGATTGACCGCAACCACTCTTCTTTTTATGGAATGAGTTGGCTAATTGTTCAATCAGTTTTTTTAATAGAAATTCTGTTGTTTTGTCTATTCATACATAAGTTATAAACTTTGTTACTTTGTCTATATCATCTAACCTTGTCTTTCTTAGGATACCCAGATTAACAATTCAAAATTAAAATTTCAAAATTGTACCCTTACAGGCAAGCTAGGCGTAGCCTCACGTAAAGCCTGCGGCATAGCTACGCTTAGGGCACAGCCTCTTGTAGAGAAGAGAGTTACATGAGGGAATTTCAACCCTGACTAAAACTGAACAAAGTCGGAGCCAATCCGTCTTTGAGCTAAGTATAGATGTTGGCGTTAGCCTCTCTCTTTAGGAGCTAGTTATCCATTAGTCACATCTTTACTTAAAATTTATAAAATACCTAATCTCCAACCTCATAAAGTTAGGGACTTTTTATGTCCTATATATAGAGTATTAGTTCAACAACTTAGGGATAATAAAGAGGTATGTTTAACTTTTCCTTCCCCTGATAATGGGGTTAAGAAAGTAAGCATTGGTTAAGCATGGTTAATGAGTACGAATTAATACCTATCATTTACGATCAAACGCTGAAAGTAAGTGTTTTGAGCATTGGATAAGCATTTTAGAGAGAGTGAAGGCTGAAGTGTTGATATTATGTCGGTTTATCGTAATCTGCAAGAAACTCACTTAAATCGTGCCCGCGCCAGTCTTAGACAAGCGCTTTCTTGGTATGGATATCTTCGCAAGTCAGGACAGCTTTCATCTAACCCAGAATTAGTAGGTTTGGTAAAACCAGAATTGGAAGCTTTGAATGCCACACTCAACAAGCTAGATTCAAATGTCATTAGAATAGCTGTCTTTGGTTTGGTGAGTCGGGGAAAGTCAGCAGTTTTAAATGCCTTATTGGGAGACAAAATTCTACAAACTGGGCCCTTAAACGGTGTCACCCAATGGCCGCGTTCCGTGCGATGGCAGCCAGGTGGGAAGGTACTAGTAGAGTTAATTGATACCCCCGGATTAGACGAAATTGCGGGTGAGTCACGGGCGGATATGGCACGAGAAGTAGTACATCAAGCGGATTTGATTTTGTTTGTCGTCTCTGGTGATATCACGCGTACTGAGTATCAAGCACTGCTGGAATTAAGGCGATCGCAAAAACCCCTGATTTTAGTGTTTAACAAGATAGATTTATATCCAGATACCGATCGCGGAGCGATTTACCAAAATTTGCAACAACTGGGTGCTGGGAATCCCCAAGCAAAGCCTCTACTCCCGGATGAAATTGTAATGGTAGCGGCAGAACCAGCAGCAATGGAAGTGCGGGTTGAGTGGCCTGATGGGCGTGTCAGTTATGAATGGGAAACCCCATCACCGCAAGTAGACGAACTCAAAGAGACAATTCTAAATATTCTTAATCGGGAAGGGCGATCGCTTCTGGCTTTAAATGCACTGATCCAAGCACGGGATGCAGAAGCCGCGATCGCTCAAAAAACTATCGATTTACGCGAAAAAGAAGCCGAAGAAATCATCTGGCAATTTACCAAATACAAAGCTTTGGCAGTAATGCTCAATCCCATCGCCTTTTTAGATATCCTTGGCGGAACTGTTGCTGATTTAGCTTTAATTCGCGCTCTCGCTAGATTGTATGGTTTACCGATGACTAGCTACGAAGCCGGGAAAATTTTAAAGACGATTTTATTTAGTTCTGGTGGCTTGCTACTGGGGGAATTAGGTAGTAGTTTTATTTTGGGTTTAGGTAAGAGTACGGCTGCAATAACTAGTGGTGATAATCCCAGCAATATTACTGCTTTTGCTGGCAGTGCGATCGCTCAAGCTGGTATTGCCGGATATGGCGCATATTCCGTTGGCAAAGCCGCCCAAGTCTATCTCGAAAAAGGCTGCACTTGGGGACAATTGGGCGCTAGCAGTGTCATTCAAGAAATTCTCTCTCAAGTTGACCAAAACACAATTATGTATCGTCTGCGACAAGAGTTAGGTATAAAGTATTAAGATTTTTGAGTTGTGTTCCGAAAAGTTTCTGTTGACTCAAATTAACCAGGAAGTAAAAACTACCGTATCAAGCTCGCTGACACGGCAGTTATAAAATAGTCGAAGTTGTGAGCCTAGACTATGCCTTTAACTTTGCCTTGCTGCTTAGATTTTTTGCCTAAGACAATAAAAGCACTAGCTGTCAATGAACCCAATATGATTGAGGGTTCGGGAACAGAAGTAGGTTTCAAAACAGGTGTCAAAAGAAAAGCATTAGTTCTTTAGGGAGTTTTGAGTTACTACAGATACAAATGTTGAGAATAAATAAAAATTGTTTCGTCTTTGTTGCCGTTTATAAGTGTTTATCAACTTCTATCAAGCTCTTCTGACAATTGACTGATATTCCCAATTTGGGATGCAAGATTGAGAACATGACCATCTCTTACTAGCGATCGCAACTAGTAGAATTCCCCTACCTTTTTGAATCAAAGATGACAAGAGGGTAATCCCACTCAATTTTGCTAAAAAGATGGCGGTGTTTACCACTACCTCTTGTGGGAAGCCTATCTAAACTAGAAATGTGAGCTTCCTAAGGTGATTGAAAGCTCATAGTTAATATCTATCTCTGTAAACAAAGGTGAAAGTATCATGACAACTACCTTAAACTCATTTGAAACTGCTGGAGCGGCAAATATTGAAGAAGCCATTACTAATGCCATTACTGAAGCCCGGACAACCTGCGATCTAGATGGCAGTAATTCTGCTGGTTGTGCCGTAGCTTGGGACATTGTAGAAGAATTGCAAGCTGAGAAAGCTCATAAACAGCAAGCAAAATCAAAGAAAACCTCTTTGGAAAATTACTGCGATCGCCATCCAGATTCCGTAGAGTGTCTAATCTATGACCTTTAACTCTTCCGTAAATCAGTTGTTGCTGATTGCGTTATTTGCTTAATTGCCTGTAAATCAAGTGGTGGTGTTTCACTTTCTATTGCCAACCACAACAGATATTCGATATTCCCAGCAGGGCCAGTGATCGGCGACCAAGTTAAGCCTTTGTATTTCCACCCTAATTTGTGGGCGGCTTGCAACACCTGGAAAATGGCATCAGCTTGGTCGTTTGGATCGCGCACAACACCTTTTTTACCTACACGGGATCTGCCAACTTCAAACTGTGGCTTGACTAATAACACAACTTCTCGGTTCGCTTGAGTTAGTTGCCATAAAGCAGGCAAAATCTTAGTTAAAGAAATAAACGATACATCAACTACCGCCAAATCAGGGATCGGGTCATCCTCGCCATATAATTCATCTGGTCGTAGTTGCCGTAAATTGGTGCGTTCCCGCAAAATCACCCGCGAATCATTTCGCAACCGCCAGTCAACTTGTCCGTAACCGACATCAATACCGTAGACTTGTTTTGCTCCAGCTTGCAAAAGACAATCAGTAAAACCACCAGTAGAAATCCCACCATCTAAACAAATGCGCTCTGCTACGGGAATGGCAAATACTGACAAAGCTTTGGAGAGTTTTTCACCGCCTCTAGAAACAAAAGGCGATCGCTCTTTAATATTTATTTGAGCCGAAATATCAACTTCAGTACCAGGTTTATCAACTAACTGTTGATTAACAGTAACTTCCCCCGCTTGAATTAGCCGTTGTGCTAAGGCGCGAGAAGAACATAAATTTAGCTCTACTAATAGTGTGTCGAGTCGCTGTTTAGCCAATTAACTAGACTCTCCTGGTAAGATTAAAACCAAAGCACGATTAATAATTTCTTCTTGGTTAACCAGCTTTTCTAATTCTTGAGCTTGATAACGACCTTCTTCTACTTCTAGAGAAGCCTCATCAATGGCATTTAAATAGGCTTCTGCTAAAATTTCTAACAATTCTTCTGGCGTGAGATAATAGTCCCCGGCTTTGCGCCGCTTATTTTCTCGCTGAATTTCCCGAACTGAATTCCGAATTAAGACTTCCCAAGAGCGAGTTGTGCGATTTTCAGCTTGTTGTTTAATCAGATGCAACAATAGAATCACTGCATAGCTACGAATCGTCTTGATTATGTCATTTCGGCTCATTTCTGTTAATTCTTCTACTATCAGCAATGCTCCTTGAACATCGCCCTTAACAAGCAAGTCTTTCAAACTCAATAATTCTTCCATAATCAACGCTTCAAACATCGGCAACTTCTATTGCGCCTGATAATACATTTATACTATAAATTTTGTTGGTACTGTTTCAGTTACTTAAGTTCTGCTAAATACCGCTACTATCTCAGCACTGAATTTTACAAACAAGACGTAAGATTTTATCCTAAAAGTTGTATTTTTTTGTCAAAATCAACACATTTTCTCTTTTGTTTATAAGATGAAAGCATATGCTGAATTGAGAAATTCTTTACTCTTTACAAAATTTAGTGAAGTCGCAGAAGTCAAATTACTGCACTCAAACCCGATATTTAAAACAGGAGACAGGCTATTATGACACAGCAAAATGCTGCCCGACTTTTTGAAGCCGTAAAACGAGATCAAGCATTACAAGAAAGGCTCAAAGCAACAGCTAATCCAGAAGCCTTCATCAAGATTGCTCGTGAACGTGGTTATGAATTCAATGTTGAAGAACTAAATACTGAGATCGACAAATTGTCAGAAGAAGATTTAGCCGCCATTGTCAATCCCGGATGGGGGACTAGACGCCACCTTAATCCTAGATAATTCCTATTTTATGAAAATTAAAGTATAGGAACAACTGGATTTGTAAAGGTACTTCTAAATATCAAACAATAGCATGGTTGTTGAAAGTCAACAACTATGCTATTTTTTTTATTTGCTTGGAGTTGCCCAAATTTGCAACTTGCGTAGGCGCAACCCGCCGTAGGCATCGCTTTAACTTTTTTCTTCTTCGAGAAGATACAACTAAAAATAATTAAGATACAGCGAAATTTGTGTATTGCCGTAGTTCAGAGGGATGGAAACCCAAAACAATATCTTCGCGCGGGATACCAGCTTCTAATAATGCCTCTGCTACTGGCTGGGAAGTACCATCATATTGAATCCACACTTTATCATTAATAATATCTATATATACCACCGAACCATGTACGCGGCGCACTCCATCCCAGCCAATGTGTAACACTTCGTACTACGATAACTTCATACTGTCCTACAGCTTCCTGGAGGTCATTCACCGAAGAAGGACTCAGAAGACTTTTGATTTTACCAGCTATTTTTTGATCGTCTCTCTCAGCAGCAATGGTAACTCTTTCTGCTCCAATATCTACGTAAAGTTCTTTACCCCCGTATGCCAGGTATAAGGGATCGTTGGTTATTGTCCAACCATCTGCGATAAGTGCTTTAATGACTGCGGTGTGGTAGATGTCTCTGGCTGGCATTAGTCGAAAGATAGCTTCAAAAATACAGCTTTAATCTAGCAAAGTTATTTTACAGAGTTATGATTTTGCCCCCAAAGGGCAAAAGCTTGAATAAAGCCCTTCTCAACGTCTAGAGTTCACAAAAAAGCGATCGCTCCATAAAACCAAAGTGCGATCGCTATTTATGTTTATGTTAGGGCAGACACCTTGCCTGCTTAAAATCTAAATATCTATCTCGCTCAACTCGCGTGTGATGTGATCGAATGGTTCATCTACAAAAGCAGTATTAACCACACCTGCTGCTACTACTTGTTCCTTAATCAAATCCTTGAGAATTTGGATACCGCGAACCGTAGGCCCAATAGGTACTCCTAGAGAATTGTAAGTTTCACGTAGCCCTTGCAGCACTCGTTCATCCAATACATTTGTGTTCCCAGCAACCAGCGCATAGGTGGCATAGCGCAGATAGTAATCCATATCCCGCAGACAAGCTGCATAACGACGAGTTGTATAAGCATTTCCACCGGGGCGAATCAATTCTGGCAGTTCTTCAAATAACCTCAAACCAGCTTGCTTGACAAGTGCAGCCGCATTAGAATTGATTGCCGCCGCCGCTTGTACTCTTGCTGTACCACTATCAAAGTAAGACTTTAGGCTATCGATCGCATTCCGGTCAAAATACCGACCAGCTAAGTCATAATTCTTAATTAAACTTGTTACCGCATCGCGCATTCCTTCTTCTCCCAATCATTGCTATTTATGGTTTGATATTTATTTGGCTGCACTTATGCACCAGTAAAGTTTTGTGCTATTAAAAATAGATTCGGCACAAAAACAATCTATCCACTATCTATGGATTCTATGCCAAAGTTGACCCCTATATGATGAACTTTCCAGTTTTGTACAGATGATCGCCGAAAGGTTAATATAACCTGATAATCCAGATATCTGTAACATAAACTACACAATTCCTTAATGTCTAGTATTTAAGATATTTCTGGTGTGTCACGGCTTGATTGAGATCAGCAGGGTTAGGATTATTTGGAAGATTCTGGTATTACTTTAGGAAATTGGTAGAGAAGGAGTAACAATGACAACACCGCAAGAAGTCTTGAAGAGAATTCAAGATGAAAAAATTCAACTGATTGATCTCAAATTCATCGATACAGTAGGTACTTGGCAGCACCTCACATTGTACCAAAACCAAATCGATGAGACTGCATTCACCGATGGTGTGCCTTTCGACGGTTCTAGTATTCGGGGTTGGAAAGCGATTAACGAATCGGACATGACGATGGTACTCGACCCCAACACTGCTTGGATCGACCCATTCATGGAAGTCCCAACGCTAAGTATAATTTGTAGTATTAAAGAACCCCGCACGGGTGAATGGTACAATCGCTGCCCACGCGTTATTGCCCAAAAAGCAATAGATTACCTGGTTTCCACTGGTCTTGGTGACACAGCCTTCTTTGGCCCTGAAGCTGAGTTTTTCATCTTTGACAGTGCTAGATTTGCCCAAACCGCCAACGAAGGCTACTACTTCATAGACTCCGAAGAAGGTGCTTGGAATTCCGGTAAAGCTGGTACAGATAACAAACCCAACTTGGGTTATAAACCACGCTTCAAAGAAGGTTACTTCCCAGTTTCACCGACGGATTCTTTCCAAGATATCCGGACAGAGATGCTGTTGACGATGGCACAATTAGGTGTACCCATTGAAAAGCATCACCACGAAGTTGCTACTGGTGGTCAGTGCGAACTTGGTTTCAAGTTTGGGAAGTTGATCGAAGCGGCTGACTGGTTGATGATTTACAAATATGTCATCAAGAATGTTGCTAAGAAATACGGTAAAACCGTCACCTTCATGCCAAAACCGATTTTTGGCGATAACGGTTCGGGAATGCACTGTCACCAATCCATCTGGAGAGACGGCCAACCTCTGTTTGCAGGTGATAAGTATGCTGGTTTGAGCGATATGGGGTTGTACTACATTGGTGGTCTTCTCAAACACGCACCAGCGCTGTTGGCAATCACCAACCCTAGCACCAACTCATACAAGCGCCTAGTACCTGGTTATGAAGCTCCTGTTAACTTGGCTTACTCCCAAGGGAACCGTTCTGCTTCTATCCGTATTCCTCTATCTGGCACTAACCCCAAAGCCAAACGTTTGGAATTCCGTTGTCCAGATGCTACATCTAATCCCTATTTGGCATTTGCTGCAATGCTTTGTGCTGGTATTGATGGCATCAAGAACAAAATCCATCCTGGTGAACCCTTAGATAAGAATATCTATGAACTCTCTCCAGAAGAACTGGCAAAAGTTCCTTCAACTCCAGGTTCTTTAGAACTGGCGTTGCAAGCACTGGAAAAAGATCACGCCTTTTTGACAGAATCAGGCGTTTTCACGGAAGACTTTATCGAAAATTGGATTGATTACAAGCTAGGTAACGAAGTTAAACAGTTGCAACTGCGTCCTCATCCCTACGAATTTTATCTCTACTACGATGCTTAATGAAGAGTCGTATCTAACTAAAAAGTAATAAGTTTTGCCACCCTAAAGTAGAGGGTGGCTTTTTTTTCCAGACTTGTCAGTTGAGACATTCACTCAAAAAATCCAGCTTAGAATTCTTGAAATTTAGCTCATGGAAGCATGACTGGGCCCATAAATCATCCGAGTGTTAGCATCTACCTTCCCTTGAATCGGGTTCCAGTAATAAGATGCTTCCTCAGGAAGACCAAGTTCTTGTGCCGCCCGCATCAACATTGATTGTTGGCGATTCTTGACTTGCTGATGTTCACGCACCATTAACGCACGAGACTTATCTGCGATAGACATAATCATAGTCCTCTCTATTTCGTGAATATATAATTTTTTTCTTTACAAGACTAATATAACAAAAATTCTGTAACATAAGCTACTTTTTACAAAAAATTATATTTTGTTTGCCTACAATTTTCCCCCTAAGCCGGAAAATCTCTCCAATCCACTTTTAATAACTAAAATCATCTAACTTCAGGTTGGTCTGAGCTAAAAAACACACTTTACCCATGACTGAACATTTATTCGTTACTTTTATTTACACTTAAGTTCAACTCAAGTGATTAATTTTTGTGACTTTTACTCTTTTTTTCGGTGAAGCGGCACAAATACAGAACTCGCAAAAATTAAGTTATTATTAAATAAAGATTTACAAAAATTTACATAATTTATGACAGTCACTTACCCACGTAAATTTCAGAATGTTTTGAGTGCGAGAGATATATTAAAACGGGTGGTATGCGATCGCGAAATCCATCTGATTACCCTCAACCGCTACCGTTACAGCGAACAACGTAGTTGTAAAGACCTAACTGAGGTAATTGAACAACTCAATGGACAGCCGCGGGAACTGGTGCGGGATTTGTCTCATCACATCTCAGATGAAGCTCGTCATGCCATGTGGCTAACTGACTTGTTGATTGATTTGGGAAGCGATATAGGAACTCCCCCTGGAACTTCCTATATTGATGAATTTGATCGGCTGCTCGACAAAGACACCTATGACCCAAAACACAACCTAGAGGACGGCATGATTGCTGCCTTGGCCGCAATTAACGTCACCGAAAAACGGGGCTGTGAGTATTTCTCTGCTCACATTCACGCCCTCAAACAAGCACCGCAGACAGAAGAAAACATCAAAATTCGAGAAACCATTGAAAAAATTCTCCCAGAGGAAGCAGGACACGTCCGGTGGGGTAATCGTTGGCTAGGAGAACTCGCGCGTAAAAGTCCAGAACATCAGCAAAAAGTCGAGCAAGCCAAGCGAAAATATACTGCAATTGAACAAGCGGCATTTGAATCGGGAATGGATATTACCTTGGGTGCAGAACTACGGCGAGTTACCAACTTGGTGGAAGTGGCAAATACCATGCCGCTTTGGCAACGTCCCCAATACTTGATGGAACGTTTACCCCAGACTTTGCTAGCGCCTGAGTTGCAATTTACTAGAATTCAAGCCGCACAAAAGGCTTGGCAGCGAGATCCACAGACGTTTATTGAGAAGTTTGTGCCAATGTTCCTCAATGGCATCCAGGGAACAGAAAATAATCGCAAGAAAACAACGGTGTAAAAGGGCATGGGGCATTGGGCACAAGAGACAGAGGTGCATAGGGGCAGAGGGGAAGAACTTACTGAACTTCTCCCCTGCTCCCCTCTCCCTTTCTTTAACTAAAATTCATCTAAAAAGACCAAATGCAAAATTTTGCATCTGGCCTTGGGTGTAGAATAATTAAAATGACTAAGATGATCTAGCAGATCCTTCTTAATATTTATATCGTCGGGAGCCATCTGGGGGGAGAACGAACTAGGGGGCAAAAGTAGGTCAAGAATAGTAGATTTGTTAGCAAGTGCAATAAATCTTTACTACTTGTGCTAATCCATACGCTAGATAAGTAAGAGATGAAACGAAAGAGATTTTATGCTTCGGCAAAGGACGTTAAACAGATGTCGGAGCTAAGATCGGTTACTTGCTTATCTAGATAACTACTTACTGAATGCATGAGAAGAAAATCTATTGGGGAATTTTGAGCGGCAGGATTGAGGCCAACTATATATACAAAGCTTGCAATTGAAATACTAAGCGATCGCTGAAGACTTTCGTGTGTTAACTGTATATATCTCTGCCAAAAAACTGTGTAAAAGATGTTAGCACAGCATCCTGTTTTCTGGTAATTTTGTTCTTTTGGAAAAAGAGGCATTACCCTACAGTAGTTAAACCACAGCATAGATATTTCGGGCTTTTTGTGTCACTTCTCTGCGCCCACTACCGCGATGACGTGGCGCATCATCTGAAGCTTGTTCAGATGCCGCCAAGAGCCGTTGTTCCGAAGTAGGCGTGGAAGGCAGCCCTGTTGATAAGTGGTTGACCATTGCTTGGCAATTAAAAGCTAAGGGGCCGAACACCAGACTCGAGACTAAAAGTGAAATGGCAGCACGCATAGCAGATGTCTATTTTGGAACTCTCCTCTTCACTGATACTTAGCTTTTTAAGGAATATCCGGACAATTAATCAAAAAGTATTCTGCTTTACTGAAAATAAACTCTTCTTATCCTCTGTTTAAATGTTCGACTAAGAACCAATTACCAGAGTGATTGTGACGACCCCACAATGTAACTAATTGTTCGTGGGGATAAGCGCGTAATTGCTCATCGATATGCGATCGCAAAGTCACAAGCTGCCAATTTTGCCCTTGATATGCGGCTGGTGCTGTGACAGTGAATCTGTATTCCTGCTGTTCCCAGCAAAAAAAGATACCTTTGAAACAGTTACTTTCCTGAATTAATGCTTTGTCAAAAGCAGAGTCAGGACAATCGCCACTAACTGGATAGGCTTGTAGGTTATCTAAGTAATACAGTTGCCAGTACTGCCAATCCGAATGATTGGGAGGAAGATTAAAGAAAGGAATAATTAGCGCTTTTGAGCGATTATCTTCTAATAAAGCCGTTTGCAACGTCCTAACAGGTAAATCTCTCGGCTGGCAGTTTAACTCAACACATATTGCCGCTGCCATCCCCGCTGCTTGACCAATTCCCATAACCACAGGTTGTAATCTGGTAGCGCCATTGGCAATGTGGGAGACAGAAATATTCTTTTCACAGACCAAAAAACCATCTGTTGTGGCTGGAATTAGACAACTGTAGGGAATTGTAAAGGGAGTCCCCGTCCAACGTCCTCCCCAACGGATGGATTTAGGTTGCAGTGGGAATTGAACGCCAGGATAATGATGGTCATTGGCGTAGTTACCAACTGCGATTGCATCATTAAATATAGATGCAACTCTACCTTTGGCGATCGGCAAAATATCCTGTTCTCGGACAGTAGTTAGCCCCACCAAGCGGCGGCTTTCCCGGTAATAGGGATGCAATGCAAAAGCTGTAGGGGCGTGAGGAAATACTTTTTTTGCTAAACCATAACGACGACTAAGCTGTTTTTGGATAAAATGAGCAAAATTTTGGCTGTGCCAGCGAGATTCTTGGATGAATTCACTTCTGGATACATCTGACTCTATCAACCGCCCTACCCCTTCGCCGTAGTCATTGCCACAGATCGGCCAATTCATCATAAACAGGCCATCAGGCAAACGTCCATAATTTAAAAATGTTTCTGCTCCATAGCCATCCCAAGCACCTGTAAACTGTGATGGATTATAGTTAGGGGCAGCCGGAATCTCTGGTGCAATTGATTCACCAAAGTCTTGCATAATCACTACATAAGTGGGCGCTTGCACAGGATATTTCTGGGTTAAAGAGTTAAAAATCACTGGGGCGCTAGGTTCTCCCCACTCGGATTGCAATTCCCAACCCCAGCGGTAAGGTATATCAGCTAAAGGTAATAAATCTCCTAACTCTGTACCGTCGAGAATAATTTTGGCTGTGACAGCAAAATCTGCAAAGCTCACACCAGTAATCGAATCACCTTGGCGGTAAACCTCCATTGGCACTTGTCCAGAAATCCAGTGCAGATTTGGCAATTCCTGCACCCAATCAGCAAAAATCTCTGCCCCAATTCGGGGATCGTAACTAAAAAAGCTTACCCAGCTGTTATCTAATCCACCAGGCTGTCGTTGTCGCAATTCCTGCAAAAACGCACCCCATAACCCCGTTTGAAAGGGTTCTAATTCGTTGCCATCGGGTACAGACACTCCAGCCGAAGTTAGCATTCCCCCCAACCAAGGAAATTCACTCACCAGAATGGTTTTGGCTCCCCGTCGTGCTGCTTGGATAGCAGCCGCAGTGCCTCCGGTTCCCCCACCAACAACTAAGACATCAGCTGTATATGTCTGATTAACCATCCTTTAACCTCATAGGAGTTCCGACATATTCTCCTAAAAAAAAGCGATCGCATTCCAGTTTTTATCTCAAACTGAGTGCGATCGCCATCGGATTCCTAAAATTAAAAGAGATTATTAGGATTATTTGTCAATTATTACTTACTTAACTAGAAGTCAAGGCAGTGTTGAGTTAGATTTACTTTGTCAAACCCTCAAACACACCCCTCAAAGCTGCAACAGCATCTTGAGTCCGCGCCCAAACTCCTTGATCTGGGTCTTGACCTGTAAGTTCTCTTGTACCCAAAACTTCTAACACACCTTTCAACTGTTCTTGATGAGCGCGATTTTCAAAGTTCACTTGATTGAGCGGCCCAATAGCTTCTTTCACGTCATCACCTACCACCTGAGAAGCCTTATGGATAATTAAACCAGTCATTACGGCTTGGTGCTTAATCCTTTCGTGAATAGAAACTTTTTGGTATAGTGTCAGCTCATCTCCATCTATTATCCGGTTTACTTGCTCAACGTACTGCCCTATAGTGTCTCTAGGCTGGGCTGAACCACCACCAAATTTTGAAATAACTCCCTCAATAACTGTAAGGTTTTCTTGGTCATCTTTGAGAAAGTCGTTTAGGCGTTTGCTAATTTCTTGATCGTTGCTTACAGCAGGTAGTACTTTTCGTTCATTAGAAATTAGCAACTCTTGTATAGCTTTCAAATCTGCTAGCTCTGTAGCGATCGCGCTACGCTTGGTATCATCTAAAGCCACAACCATTTCTAGACTTGCCTCAAATAAATTAGGATACTATTAACCTCTCACATTTGTTTTGCTCAATAAATCATTCTTGAGATGTATTATCATTATATTTATGCCTAAAGTCGCAAACAGGAATACAGCGAATCTGATATACGTATAAACTTCCAGAAGTCGAGTAGCTGTTCTCCTACAAGCTGATACTGGGAAAAGTGAAAGAAATGCCCTCCTTCTAAACAAGACCAGAGGCGATCGCCCTCCTTCAAATGCGATCGCCATCCTTGCAGTGCCTCTGGTTCCACAACAATGTCATTTAAGCCACTACAAACCATCAAAGGTACTGGAACTCCGTTTGCCTTTATACTCACCCTTTCAAACAGAGAATGAGGAGAGAGCGAACAATCTAAGTCTTGCTCCAGCAGATGTGTCAAACTCTTGAGAGTGCGTTCATCCTGATAGCCAAATAAGTTATAAACCATATCAGTCAAAAGCTTTTGGCGACTTAAAAACTGACGGTGCATATAGTAATGAGCTTGCCAATCAACCGCCGCATCAACACCCACGGCTAATAGCGTCAAAGCCTTGACTGTTTCTGGATAGCGACGGCTATAAAGTAGCCCTAGTAATCCTCCTGTACTATGACCAATTAGGTGAATAGGTCGATTGGAAGATTTCAGGTAGTCATGAAGCAGAACAACAGCAGCATCTAGCGAACTTACTTCATCTTGGCTTTGGCGATATTTCCACTCTTGGATTGTCACTAGATCGGACAGGTAACGAAGTAGTGGTTGAGCAAAGTATTGCAAACTAGGGCTTGTATTTAACCAAAGAACATCCGGCAGTTTAGACATCCTGATTTTCCTGTAAATAGAATAAACTCTCAATTTAATAATTAAGAATTTTTATAACTAATAATTACAAGTTGCTATATCTGATTCCATCTGATTTTTCCAGCCAGACTTACCAGTGTGTCAAACCTCTTGTAAAAAATTATTGATAAAAATATTCAATATATTTTAGAAAAGCTTACAGCATTAGCAAAATTATTGCAAATAATTATTGTTAGTGATTAATACCGTTTCTTTGTGAAGTTACACAAAAATTTCTCCACTTATCAGCGTCTCCCTGTTTGTAAGGCTACGGTGTACACACAAGTAGAGTTGGGAATTAAATAGACGGAAAAGAACGGAAAATTTGTTTAAAATCCTTAGTTTGACCTTAAACTTTATCAACAAGCTGACACTATTGATAATAACCTTGGTAAACTCAAAACCTTGCCTACTAAGGCTTGTATTTTACCAGGCAAGGATTCTAAGACTTGTGCATATACTATTAGGACTTACGCAAAAATCGCCTAAAAGCCTAATTTGTCGAACCGCCTTTCCTTCGGAACGCTTTGCGAACGCGTAGCGTCTCGTAGAGAAGACGCCAAGACGCCAAGAATTCGTAGAGTGTGCGTAAGTCCTAACTATATTTGAACAAGCTAAAATACAGAAATCTCAGATTTGATAGCTTAACGTTGACTGCTAATGTTACATCTAGTATCGTTGAGCGGGGAAAAACCAACGTGAAAGCACAGGTATTTAGAGGCGTTAATCAACTGTCTTACGAAGATATCCCAGTTCCAAATCTGGAACCAGATGAAGTTCTGGTACAGGTGCAGGTTGTGGGGTTGTGTCAGTCAGATATAAAAAAAATTCGTTATCCGCTATATGAACCGCCGCGCATTTTTGGACATGAAACTGCCGGCACGATCGCAGCACTAGGCAATAATGTCAAAGGTTGGCAAGTTGGACAACGCGTCGCAGTAATGCACCATATTCCTTGTATGCATTGTACCTACTGCCTAAATGATAATTTCTCTATGTGCGATGTTTACAAGAACATCTCCACTACCGCAGGTTTTAACGCCAGTGGCGGCGGTTTTGCCGATTATGTGAAGGTTCCTGGACATATTGTGGAAAATGGTGGGTTGATTCCCATCCCGGATAACATCAGTTTTGAAGAAGCCAGTTTTGTCGAACCAACTAACTGCTGCTTGAAAGCTGTGAAAAAAGCCCAAATTGCTCCGGGACAAACTGTGTTAGTTACTGGTGCTGGGCCAATTGGGTTAATGTTTATCATGTTGGTGAAGTATTTTGGAGCAAAAGCGATCGCTACCGATTTACTACCCTCTAGAATTGATAAAGCCTTGAGTGTTGGTGCAGAAGCGGCTTTTGATGCTCGCGATCCTGATTTATCTGCCAAAATCTCTGCCTTAACGGGTGGACTAGGTGTTGATGTTACGCTGCTAGCTGTTCCGAGTGAGAAAGCTTTCTTTCAAGCACTTGATAGTACGCGCAAAGGTGGCAAAATCTTGTTTTTCGCCGAATTCCCTGATGAGGTGGAAATTCCCATTAACCCGAATATCCTTTACCGTCGGGAAATTGACTTGATCGGCAGTTATAGCTCATCTTATCGGCTTCAGAATCTATCAGCCGATATTGTATTTAATCAGCGAATTGACGTACAAGCATTGATTAGCGATCGCTATCCATTAAAAGATTTATCAGCAGCTGTGGAAGTTGCGATCGCACCCACACCGGATACTTATAAAATCTTAATTTATCCGTAAAAGGAAGATTAGGGAGATGGGAGAGTGTTAAAACTAGAAGTTTAAAGTTCTGAGATTCAACGATGAAGCTCAAAGGTTCAACGATGAAGCTCAAAGGTTCAACGATGAAGCTCAAAGGTTCAACGATGAAG
>NZ_CAXTTT010000038.1:10886-14060 GCF_964247315.1 uncultured Nostoc sp. | reverse complement strand
TTCAACGATGAAGCTCAAAGGTTCAACGATGAAGCTCAAAGGTTCAACGATGAAGCTCAAAGGTTCAACGACGAAGCTCAGAGGTTCAACGACGAAGCTCAGAGGTTCAAGGTTCACCTTTAAAAGCTCAAGTTTGATCCTCATCTCTCCCACTTTCCCCTTGTCCCCAACAAAATGCTTATTACCCTACTTTTTGTAGCTCTACTAGCTTTCTACGTCGCCTGGAATCTCGGAGCAAACGATGTCGCTAACGCGATGGGAACCTCTGTAGGTTCCAAAGCTGTCACCCTCAAACAAGCGCTAATAATTGCTGGGGTATTAGAGTTTACGGGTGCTGTGTTGTTTGGACATGAGGTAACGGAAACTTTAGCAACGAAAATTGCTAATCCCGCCTTATTTGCAGCTACGCCCCAAATATTCGTTGTTGGAATGGTAACAGTACTAATATCGTGTGGTGTGTGGTTGCAAATTGCCACATCACGCGGTTTACCTGTATCTTCTTCTCATGCGGTTGTTGGTGCGATCGCTGGATTTAGTTGGGTAGCTTTGGGCGTAAATGCAATTGATTGGTCATCAATTGGCTCGATCACCATTGGCTGGATTTTAACGCCGTTAATTAGTGGTGCGATCGCTGCTTTATTTTATAGTCAAATCAAGCACTGGATTTTAGATCAACCTAATCAAGTAGTCCAGTTACAAGAATGGATTCCCTGGTTGAGTACTCTGCTGCTAGGTGTATTCGGCGTGATTGTCTTACCATCACTCACAGAACCGCTAACCAATTTTGTAATTGAGCAAGTTGGTTTTACAATCCCTTCTCATGACATCCCACTGTTAACAGGTGCAGTAGCAGCAGTTGGACTCACAATAATTAGTTGGCGACAGTTAGCAGATAAGGGTACAACTACCCAATCCCCCATGCCCAATTCTGTAGAAAGATTATTCGCCCGATTCCAACTGCTAAGTGCTTGCTTTGTCGCCTTTGCTCACGGTTCTAATGATGTGGGAAATGCGATCGCTCCTTTAGCTGCGATCGTTTACATCAATCGCACTGGTAGCGTACCTACCGATGGTATAACTATCCCTCTTTGGATTTTAATTCTTGGTGGTGCTGGTATTGTTGGTGGTTTAGCTATCTGGGGAAAAAAAGTCATTGCTACCATTGGCGAAAATATCATTGCCTTGCAACCTAGTAGTGGATTTTGTGCCGAACTGGCAACTGCTACCACCATCCTCATCGCTTCCCGGCTAGGTTTACCAGTCTCCACCTCCCACGCTCTCGTCGGTGGTGTAGTTGGTATTGGACTAGTGCAAAATATCAAGTCGATTAAGTTTCAAACACTAAAAGGCATTGCTGCCGCATGGCTAATTACAATCCCTGTGAGTGCTGCTCTTAGCGCTGCTATTTTCAGCATCGCCCAGATTTTATTCTTCTAAGAATTATTAATATTTTCCAAACTTTTCCTCTACTGAAATTTACTCAAACCAAAACAAGGACTGCAACAACGCTAAAAAAAAGCGTGCTTTTGCAGAATTGCTGCTCATTTATTAGAATGTTGTGCAGGGGATAGCGTAACTTTTAATTTCCACAGAAAGATACTCTAATCTTCATTTAGAGATATAAACTGTCACATCAGTTACATTCCACACAAATTTACAGTTAGTTTCGCAAGTCAAACAATTTGGTGGGGATATCTAGCGACGAGTCGCCTATGCACACGCATCTGTGAATCTTTGACAATTATTATTGGCAGCAAAACAATAAATATTTATTTGGAGTGAAATTTCTTTAAAAGTAAAAATTTCATTGGCAAATAATTTATGAAAATTAAACTGACCAAAAATCAAAAAGTCTCTATCTAAAGGACTTTCAGGCGTGGCGATCGATCCAAAATCCCTTCGGGTTAGGGAATCCCCCAGACGCTCTAGCGTTGCTAACGATGGGAATCGCCCTTCGGGTGACGCTCGCAAGCTCGCTAACGCTACGCTAACGCCACTTTGCCATCGACGCAAAGCGCCAAGACGGCAAGTGGACTCACCAAGACGGGTGCTACCTCACCAAAATTCAAAATCTAATGGTTAAATACTTATCAATGCTGAAGAGAACACGGTGTAGTAAGCTGTGTGGCAAACTTAGATGCTTTGCTAACTTGTGTCTACTATGACAGAATTACGTTGAAATGCGGAAGTGCTGTTAAAATTTTTAATTTATCTGACAAAATACAGGAAATTAGGATGACCGCCAATAAAGTGTACCGGAAGCAGCTTTATCGTCAAAGTGTTAGAGGTTAGAAGCTAATGGGGCGATTCGAGAAGCAACCAGAAAACCCAAGAGTCAGAGGGGAGCTATCTAGAGCAGCAGAAAATGCTCTTTGGGCTGTAGTTGAAGACTTAGAAAATCTTCAGCAGAATGTCCTCAGAGCTTTGCAGGAAGACGTAAAGCGGCTTCAGTCAGAAAAAAATCGGTTATCTGATGAGATTCAAAGCTTGGTAGAGGAAAAAGAGCATTTACAACAAGTGCGCCAAATCACCGAGCAGCAAGTGTTAATTCGGCAACTGGCAGAAGTTCTGGCAAAGCATATATCTTCACAACTGCAATCCTCTCTGGCAACTTTAGCTAATCAAAACATAGAGGGCAAATCTTACGAACAAGCTGCATTGAAGTCTGCTGAAGTGAGCAGCAATGTAGTCGGTGAAATCAATGAAAAAGTCGAACACATGTTTGACAGTCTGGATGACACCGTTACTGTTACCTTTAATTCCCTACAACAGGAGCTGAAGAACTATCAAAGTAATCTTTCCCAACAGTTGTCACGGATGTATAGCCAGCAGCAGCAAGGGGAAACGATTTTGGCGGAGTTTGTTAATCGCCTGCATGGAGAACTAGATAAAACTATAGAAGAAACTTCACGCAAATCAGCAACAGCAGGTATACCTACTGTTTTGCAGTTTACGGAGCCAGAAAAAAACAGTTCTGTTGAAACATCCCTACCAGAGTTTGAGCAAGTAGTAAGAAATTCCCTTGAGCCAATTTCCCCGATCTCTAATAAATTTTCACCAAGGGAAACTACATTAGAGCCGCCAATTATTAAAGAAAACACCGCGAATCCAATTTCTTCTCCCAGCAAGGATTTGTCGCCAAGAGAAACAACATTAGAGCCGCCGATTGTTAAA
>NZ_CAXTTT010000038.1:0-10786 GCF_964247315.1 uncultured Nostoc sp. | reverse complement strand
AATCCAATTTCTTCTCCCAGCAAGGATTTGTCGTCAAGGGAAACGCCATCAGAACCTACTGAGGCTGTAGTTCCGCCACCAAAAGACAATGCCACCGAACCAATTTCTGTCTTAAATCAAGAATCGCCGGAAAACGAAACGAAATCAGAACCTCCGATCGCATCTTTGCTACAACCGAGAATGATCCGACCTTCTCCAAAGGATCCTAATGAACCAATTGCTGTCCGCCGTAAGAACGTATCGCAAACCAAAGCTGAATCCTCATCAACCACTGCGCTAGAAGCGCAGGTAAAAGCAAAACCCTCACAATCGCGATCGCCTAATTCCTCTGGCTTATCGACACTCCAAATCGGTTTCTTGTTGATTGTCTTATCGGCAGTGGTATCGTCGCTTTACAACGTAGCCATCAAGGTGATTTTCCACGAAGGTTCCCAGATTTTTGGAGTATTAGAGGTAGAGCAATTGCTACCGCCGACTTTGGGCAATACTCTGTTAATTTTGACGCTACGGTTTATGGTAGTCGTACCACTAATGGTACTTTTGTCTCCGATATTGCATCCAAGACTGTGGCAAGATTTGGAAAACTTGTCTGCTTCAGTCCGAGGAAA
This sequence comes from uncultured Nostoc sp., assembly GCF_964247315.1. Classification (GTDB taxonomy): domain Bacteria; phylum Cyanobacteriota; class Cyanobacteriia; order Cyanobacteriales; family Nostocaceae; genus Nostoc. The sequence continues at coordinate 10,178 of NZ_CAXTTT010000038.1, read as the reverse complement.
TTCTACACCTGCCAATGCAGCTACCAAGCAGATTTTGGTGTTGTCAATTGTAAGTGGGTGCTTTTTGTTTTTATCTCAGGTACTAATCTACATTGCGATCGCTCAAGTCACAACTGGAATGGCGATCGCACTGTTCTTTATCTATCCAATGGTTAGCGGTCTATTTTCGTGGTTTCTGTTTCGCGATCGCCCTACTCTATTCCGCATCGCTGCGATCGCCGCGATTTGCTGCGGTGAATTGTTGGTTTTAGGGGGTTCTCCCAGCATCGGTATCGGTAATACTTCAATGGGAAGCAGCACTGCCATTCTTTCGGGTGTGGCTTTTGCTGCCTATATAATTCTGACGCGAGTCTGTGCTAGCAAACTGCATCCTGTGACTTTTACTTTAATTAACTTCACTACCATGCTGTTGTTGAGCTTTATCTGTTTGATGCTACCTTTGCCAAGCAATTGGAACTTGGTAGTAGTTGACCCCTCTAAAATGCTGGAACTGGTTTTAAGCGCGTTTATTTTGGGTGTGCTGACTCTTGCTGGCTATTTGCTCAATAATGTTGGTATTAGTAAACTAGGTGCCTCGCGATCGGCGCTCATCGGTGGTAGCATCCCAGTTTTAACCGTGATTTTCGCTGGGTTAATCATTCAAGAAAATTTGGATATTGTGCAAATTCTGGGAGTGTTATTTGTAACCTTTGGCGCGGCTGCTTTCAGCTTTGAAACAATGCGAAATCAGGTTAAACCCTCTAGTCCCACGAATTAAATGGCGAGTTTAATCAGCTTAAGGATGATGGCAGCTACTTTACCTTCCATCACTGCCAGCATCAATCCTGACGCTAATGCGCTCACTTGTAACTTCTCTAAATCATCTGTGACAAACAAGATCCCCGACTTCTTTGAGAAGTCGGGGATTTAAGTTTTTACGAATGATTTCAAAATGCTGTATAGGTGCAGATAACACAGCAGTATTCAGAAAAAATCGACTTGTAATATATTTTTAGAGATTTAGCCTGATACAGGTAGGGAAAACACGTATATGTAAACAATATGAGTAGTACTGACTCTAGCAATTGAGAACAAGTACTTGCTCAGAGAGAAGATTCATAAGGAGTTAAGACCATTGCAACACATTTTAGAAATAGAGATGAAGAAGTCGCAGAAATGTTTAGAGTACCCCGTTTTTTTGAGGCAAGCGCATCTAAATTAATTACTTTCAGTAGATCGAAAAGATTTCTAGAAGCCTTACCAACCACTCATTTCAGCCAGTGTATAAAATTCGCTGGAATCCTCTTATAATCTGCTGTTCGAGTAATTCTGTTGTCAATTAACTCTGCTGTGATCGCAAATGAACGCTTGTGTTAGTTCCAAGCCATCGGCTGAAACCCTTATTCTTCCGTCAACTTACAAAAGTTTTCGATCTACTGACTTTCGATCCCAACCAATGTAAGAACTAACGACAAAATCAGCATTTCTTGTTTAGGTTTGGGAGTTTCCAAGACTCAAAGCGATGTCTACGATAGACTGCACCTACGTAAAATCTGTATCAATAAGCAGTTCTTAATGCGACTAGTTTGGAATTTATTGAGAATATAATCCCTTTGTTGATATTAAGCAGCCGGACTGCCCGTTTTTTCGGTGTGGGAGGATAAATAAGTGGGCAAGAATAAACTAACTTATATTAAGCAATGTAAATTGGTCAAATTGCCTTATACTGAGGGCTAAAGCCTTTATTCTTCGGTTTTATTAGGTCGCTCAAGGAGAAGCCCCCAAACGCTCGATGACTTGCTAACGCTGCGCTATCGCCCTTAGCGTCTCCCTTTGGGAGAAGACAGCGCTAAGTCACTACAAATCTTTAATTATTCACACCCACTTACTAATTGTGTTTCGTAAGATGGTATCTTTATTTCTGTCGTTTTATGCAAGTCAACTTAATCTGCGATCGCCCAGACACCCAGAAAAAAAAGCTGATATCGTAGCTTGTTGCGGATTATCATCTTTTTATAGCAACAAACCATCTACGTAATTTAAATCTCTCAAATATATAAAATAGCGAGGTAAAAACAAACTTGAAAGTAGCCAATAAATTAGTTAAATCATGAAAATTTAAAATTTTTTCATGAAATAAATATAAATTTATTGCAAAAAAATCTCTAAATAATCATCGGATGAAACCTAAGATGTTTTATTATATGTATGGCTATTAACTAATCTTTTGGTTATTAGCACGAGCGCCAAAGCCTTATAGATACGCGATTTAATCGTAATTAATCGTGGCATTTTGTATCCAAAGATTAATATTAAATGATAAATGAAACTTGGATTTAGGAGTAGATATAAAAATATCATCAAACCTTGATTTAAGCAGAATATAAAATATTTAACTAGTCATCATTTATAAACTTTAAAATGCATAATTATGTTTCAAAACTAAAAAATAGTGATATGATAAGGAACAATATTTGAAAAAAAACAGGTATTTTGAAATTGGAATTATTTGCTCTACTTGATGTCTACTATCTTTCCTCAAGCCAACGGCTGATACTGCCGAGACATCACTGGAGGTTGTAAACGGAATGATAGTTCACAACGAGCTATATAGCTCAACCTCTAAATGTGGTTACACCTGGTAAGCGATTTGTTTTGAGACTATTCCCAATTATTTCTAGTCACTTGTGTACTACAAATAATTTGCCAAAGCTGAAAAAAAGCATCTTTTTCTAGCAACAAATATCCCAGATTAACTGCGCAAACTAGTTTTTACTCTGAGTCGGCATAGTGCCATAATTAGGTGTAAGCAGCTTGACATTGTTGCTCTTATAAAGATGAAAAAAACCAGAAAACTGAAAGGCTTTGTAGATTAATTGCAGCATAGTTGACTGTTGGGACAAAAACCGCCGTTAAGCTGGATTCGGTGGTGTCTCTAATTTTCCAGTTAGATGCAGAGACAGTTATAGTCACAACTACCGACTCTGCTTTTGTACCAGGAAATATTATGCGAAAATGGTAGTTTGCGCTACCACCGATATCATCGTTATCGCATACTAATATAGTTTGAAGTAAAGACAGCCTTTAGCCAGGTGTATACTACCTATTTTCACTTGATTAAAAATTGTGTAAACGTGCTATTCAATTGTCTGTAATATGAGTAACGACATAGATCTGATCAAACGTCTTGACCCCAGTGCGATGGATCAGATCATGCTTTATCTGGCTTTCAGTGCCATGCGGACGAGTGGGCACAGGCATGGGGCATTTTTAGATGCAGCCGCAACAGCAGCAAAGTGTGCAATTTACATGACCTATTTGGAGCAGGGACAAAACCTGCGGATGACAGGACATTTGCACCACCTGGAGCCGAAACGGGTAAAAATTATTGTAGAAGAAGTCAGACAGGCGCTAACAGAAGGCAAACTGTTAAAAATGCTGGGTTCTCAGGAACCTCGCTATCTGATTCAATTGCCTTATGTCTGGCTAGAAAAGTATCCTTGGCAACCGGGGCGATCGCGCGTTCCTGGTAGCAGTCTGACAAGTGAAGAAAAAAGACAAATTGAGCAGAAACTGCCAAGCAATCTACCTGATGCTCAGTTAGTTAGCTCCTTTGAGTTTCTGGATTTGATTGAGTTTTTGCACAAGCGATCGCAAGAAGAATTACCACCCGAACACCAAATGCCTTTGAGTGAAGCTTTGGGTGAGCATATCAAGCGCCGTCTGCTTTACTCAGGAACGGTAACGCGTATTGATTCTCCTTGGGGAATGCCCTTCTACGCGCTTACCCGTCCTTTTTATGCTCCAGCAGACGATCAAGAACGTACCTACATCATGGTGGAAGATACCGCTCGGTATTTCCGCATGATGAAAAATTGGGCAGAACGGCGACGAAACGCCATGCGCTTGCTGGAAGAACTTGATATCCTCCCAGAAAAAATAGAGCAAGCTATGGAAGAATTGGATGAAGTTATTCGTGCCTGGGCAGACAAATATCACCAAGACGGTGGTATTGCAGTGGTTTTACAGACGGCTTTTGGTGAAAAAGCAGATTAGTACAACTAACTGTGCAAACTGTGCAAAATTCTAAATTCCCAAAGCTGAAAAACTGACGTGAGTTTAACTAACCTCTCTCCAACTCCTCTTTGCGTTGGAGAGGAGCATTATAATGGTTTTTCATTTCTTTGAATGCTTAACTGGTCAGTGGACACTTTAGGAACAGTGCTAGATATCAAAATGCCCACAAGTGGCAGAATTGGTACTGAAGTTTGTCCGAGCGAATAGAGCGTTTGACGGAAGTTGCATTAGTGTACAATCCGCCGGAAGGTTCACGTGATATCTTTGTAGTCTGGATAAGACCGGGTGTTGGCAAAATCGAGAAGGGCAAAAAGACGGCTTTTTTGGGCTAGGTGCAGAAACTTCTTCAACCTTTCGATCATGATATAGAAACCAAAGTAAGAAATATAGTAACTATTATTGCCACAACCATATTGCGATCGCTTTTCACCGGATGTGGAAAGGGGAGATTGGTTCAAGGATGATTTGATACTGACTTGAAAATCTAACCGCAGCTAACATTTGAGTAGAGGTTTGAGATTCAAGAGTAACTCAACGCAATCGCTTGACTACTCTTTTAGTCTTGGAAATGTACTGTCTTCGTTTCCAAGGCATATTTGAACTGGTTCAATCTTAGAATAATACGCTCAATTCCAGTTTGTCGCGACTTAGGATTAGTACGACAACAGCAAGCGATCGCTTTATTTACGAGCAAACTACAGGTAATCTTTTCTTTGACGCAGATGGGATTGGTAAAGCTGCACAAGTTTAAATAGCCCAGTTCTCAAATCAGGCAATGCTGATTAATGTAAATATTACTATCATTGCCTAACGAAAGCTATATAGTCAGTAAACGGAAATTACCCAGTCAGGTTGAAGCATTGTAATATATAAGGTTGGGTTTCGCTGTTGCTCAACCCAACCTACAAATTAAAATCGGATGATTTATTTTTTGGTAGTCCCTGAATCAGGTTGGCAAATAGCCACTCTATATTCGACCTGTATTTTCAATCAATTACACAAAGCACTGTAATCTAATTAGTGCCTGGTTGGGTTGGAACAATTGGTTGGGTTGGAACAATTGGTTGAGTTGGAACAATTGGTTGGTTTGGAAATGGGGTAGTCTCTAAACTTGGACTTGAACCCGCAGGAATTATCGTTGGCGGTGTAGATGAAGATGAAGCACCGATAACACTATCATCAGCACTGATACAAGTATCTAGCGCTTGAGTAGCAAGAAAGTCGATTTGACTACGCAAGCCAACCACACATTGACCAAAGCGCACGGGTAACAAACTGCGTCCACAATAATCTAAAACTGTCGGATTAGCTTCTTCCTTAGTACTTAGGCTGACGCCAACTACACAAGTTGCTAACTCTTCAGGACGCCGAGCCTTCCCACAAGAAGAAAGCGCATCCGTTGCCGCAATTTGGGTTTCCTTATCAATTTTCACCACGCAAGCAGCCAAATCTTTTGGACGCAGTGCTGCTGCACAACCTTCTGATGCCGCTTCTGCCTTTACACCCACACTCAAAAGGCGACCAGCACAGACACTATAATCATTCCTGTAGGAGGCAGCAACAGCCACATTAGGCAAGATTGTTAAACATCCAGCTATAGCCAAAACTGGTAATGTTAAAATCCTGGAGGTGGAACTGCCTTGTTTGTTCTTCCCTTTGTTAACCACTTTTTTGATCATTGACATTGCCATTCTCCAAACACCCAAAGTTATGCTAACTCAAATATCTTAAAAATCCTCTGTAATCTAAGAATTTCGGCGGTAGTAAAGTATAGACATAATTAATTATGCCGAAAATTGTGTTAATATAACTGTTTGAAAGATAAGTAGGCAACGTAAAAAGTATTTCAGAGTAAGAATACTGCGTAAACCAATCTGATGATTGAGTAGCCTACGAAACTAAATAAACACAAAAAACTTATTGGCAGTAGTACGGCGGGACACGTCGGAATTCAAGCTTGGAAGCTAGTGTGTCGGCTCAACCGACTTCAAGCAACTGGCATAAAGGAGATGACTCTACATTGATAGGATACGTCATACCAATGTAAGCACCTTCAAAAAACCAAGAATCCGCTGATTTTTCATCAGGGGAATGTCAAAATTGAATGTTTGGGTAAAGTTTAAACAGGATTAGATTAAGGAAACTCATGTCCCGATATAGAGGGCCCCGCCTCAGAATTGTCCGCCGCTTGGGCGACTTACCAGGATTGACTCGTAAAAGCGCCAGACGGGCTTACCCACCTGGGCAGCATGGTCAGAACCGCAAGAAACGCTCTGAGTATGCTATCCGTCTAGAGGAAAAGCAAAAGCTTCGCTTCAACTACGGTTTGACTGAAAAGCAATTGCTCCGCTATGTGCGGAAAGCCAGACGTGTTACTGGTTCTACCGGACAGGTGTTGCTGCAATTGCTAGAAATGCGCTTAGATAATACCGTTTTCCGCTTGGGTATAGCGCCGACTATCCCCGCAGCTCGCCAACTAGTGAATCACAGTCACGTAACTGTTAACGGTCGTGTGGTGAATATTGCCAGCTACCAATGCCGCCCTGGCGAAGTAATTGCCGTCAGAGATCGGGCACAATCACGGAAGTTGGTAGAAGCTAACTTGCAATATCCCGGTTTGGCCAACCTCCCCAGTCATTTGGAGTTTGACAAAAATAAGTTGGTTGGTAAAGTTAACAGCGTTATTGAGCGCGAATGGGTGGCATTACAAGTTAATGAACTACTTGTGGTGGAATACTATTCACGACAAGCTTAATAGTCATTTGTCCTTAGTGAGCTAGTGCGATCTTCTCCCAAAGCGAGAGGCTAGCGCCAAGGGGGTTTCCCCCATGAGTAACTAGCGTTAGCGACGCAGGAGCGTCACCCGAAGGGTCATTTGTCCTAAGTTCTTTGCAAAGGACAAATGACAAATAACCAATGACTACCCGCCAATCTGTGACATGGTGCGAGTATATGTACCTAAATTGTTGCCAGAATCGCGTTGTTTAAAGTTAATTTCTGGCTTGATTCCGAGTAAATGTCTAACCTGCTCTTGTAATTGAGCGGTGCTGACACCAGAACGCAGAGCAGTTTTTAAATCTATTTGACCAGTTTCGTTTAATAAACAGGGGCGCAGCCAGCCATCAGCACTCAGGCGCATCCGGTTACAACGATCGCAAAAACATTCCGACATCTGACTAATAAATCCCAGTGTCCCCTTCGCACCGGGAATTTGAAAGACATCAGCAGGGCCAGCACCACGAACTTGTGATTCTGTCAAGCCCCAGCGATCGCGGATAGACTCTCGTAAATCGGCTGAAGATACCCAACCGCGATCGCCAAATAAATGCACATTGCCAATGGGCATAAATTCAATAAATCGAACGTGCCACTGTTTATCAATTGTCAGAGCGGCTAAATCTAAAACTTCGTGGTCATTAACGCCAGGAATTACCACCACATTCAGCTTCAGTGGGTCGAATCCGACTTGATGGGCAGCTTGAATCCCCTGCCAAACTTGTTGCCAACGAGAACGCCCCTGATTACCAATAATTCGATCGAAAATGTCGGAATCGAGAGAGTCCAGACTAATATTAATTCGTCGCAGACCAGCATTGTAGAGGTTTTGTGCCATCGGAGCCAGCAAAAACCCGTTAGTGGTCATTGAGAGGTCTTGAGTTTGGGGTAAAGTTGCGATCGCCCTTACCAAATCCACCACACGCGGACGCAATAAGGGTTCACCCCCAGTCAACCGAAACCGCTTAAAGCCTACTGGAATAAATACTTCTTGAATTAAGGTGAGCAATTCCTCATCAGTTAACAGCTGTTGCTTGAGAATATAATCCAGTTCTACTCCCTCTGGCATACAGTACTGACAACGAAAATTGCAGCGATCGATTAAGCTAATGCGGAGGTAGTCTACCTGGTTCATCGTTTTATTTTTATTGTCTCTGATTAATTAAAGACTTTACAAAGGTGGTTTACCCCTTCCTACTATCTTTGTTGTAACTCAAAATACTGCACTCACCCTTAAGTGAGAGTCCACAGATTGTGGCATAATAAGCCGATCGCATCCACTAGTTAGTCATCAATCGTGCAAGACACCGACTCCATCAACGACCTTGCTGCTGCTTTACTACAGCCAGCCGATATCAGCTTTGAACTGCCCGATCCAGAAGATGAACAGATTCTAGAATCAGATTTTCAACAGCAGCTAGAAATAGCTTGGCAGGTATGCGATCGCTTTGATTTGCAAACTGAAATCTGGCGGGGGCGAATTTTACGGGCGATACGCGACAGAGAAAAAGTGGGTGGTGACGGACGCGGTACTGGCTTTCTGCGATGGCTAAAAGAGCGGGAAATCAGCAAAAGTCAAGCATACTCCTGGATTCAACTGGCGAATAGTGCCGATACTCTCATTGAAGACGGTAAACTTGACCCAGGTTCTGTGAACAACTTCAGTAAACGGGCATTTGTCGAAACCTCCAAAGCAGTCCCAGAAGTACAACAGATGGTGAGTGAAGCCGCCCAAAAAGGCGATCGCATCACTAGGCGGGAAGTGCGTCAACTCAATGATGAATGGACAGCCATGTCCTCAGATTTATTACCCGAAGCAGTCAAAGAAAAAGCAGCAGATAACACCCTTCCCCCGCGCTACATTGCCCCCCTGGTGAAGGAAATGGAAAAACTGCCAGAATCGCATCAAAAGTTTATCCAAAAGGAAATAGCTGCCAATCCTGATGTGGATACCCTGAAACAGGTAACTAGCGAAGCGCGTAACTTGGCTAAATATCTTAAAGGAGCGGCTCAAGTTCAGGCGCTAACGCAGGAGAATGTTGATATTGAAACAGCCTTAGAAGAAGCCCAAAGGGTCGGCTGTTTGAGCATTGCTGCTGATTTGGTAAATCAAGCATCGCAAATTGAACAAACGATCGCTAAATTGTACATGACTTGGAAACGGATCGGTAATTTAGCAGATCGATTATATGTAGATACTGGCGCAAGTACACCCAACTTGCGATCGCTCCTCACTTGCTTGGAACCTCTAGGTGGTGAAATCATGGAATTGCAACTTAGTGGTGCGACTGAACACACTGTTCGTTTGCAAATTCAGGAGACGAATTAGGGAGTGGGGAATTGGACGACATTGGTTATTTCTCCCTCATCTCCATGCTCCCCCTACTCTCACAAGCAAAAAGTTGTGCGACATAATAGCAATAGCCACCTGATTCCAGGTTTTTATGTCAACCACCATCAGTGAACCCATTGTCACTTGGGAAAAGTTACCTGATGACTTTCCTTTACCCGATGAGCCTGTGGACAACATCAGTCAGCCAGCGGTCGCATTTGCCCTCACTGAAAGCTTGGAACTGGCAGGGTTAATTCAGCCTCAAATACTTATTGGTACAAATTTTGGGATTTGTGCAACTGTAGATGGCAAGTTGGTGATTAAAGCCCCAGATTGGTTCTATGTCCCTTCTGTGTTACCGACAGTTCCACCAAACCAAAACCGTCGTAGTTATACCCCGAAGCTAGAAGGAGAAGTTCCGGCGGTCGTCATGGAATTTTTGTTAGAGACAGAAGGTAGTGAGTACTCAATTAAAGCTAAGTACCCACCTGGTAAGTGGTACTACTATGAGCGTATTCTCCAAGTCCCCATCTATGTAATTTTTGAACCAGAGGCGGGGTGGGTGGAAGTCTATCAACTAGGTGCTTCAGGGCAATACGAACTCCAGCAACCGAATCAGGATAGACAGTATTGGATTGCCAGCATTGGGCTGTTTTTAGGAATTTGGCAGGGTGTGAAAGTAAATCGCACTGGCTATTGGTTGCGCTGGTGGGATGAAGCTGGACAATTGCTGCTGTGGGGAGCAGAACGGTTACAACAAGAGCAGCAATTGCGATCGCGCATGGCCGCGAAGTTACGAGAATTAAACATTGATCCAGAGACTGTTTAACCTATACCAATTAGGACTTAAACAGAAGAAATCCCCCAACCCCTTTAAAAATATCTAGTGAGAGGTTGAGTAGAGCAACAGCAAAACGCAACATCGGCGAACCCAATTGTTATTTCGGCGAACGCATTTGTTATTTCGGCGAACGCAATTGTTATTTCGGCGAACGCAATTGTTATTTCGGCGAAC
>NZ_CAXTTT010000037.1:0-58237 GCF_964247315.1 uncultured Nostoc sp. | reverse complement strand
GATGGTTTACCCACTGCTGTTACTATATTTCACCCAACTGAGAACCGCTATAGTAGCCAAGGACATTAAATGTTCGTATTGAAACAGCCGGTTCAACAGGAGTTGACTCTGCGATCGCAGGATTAATTGATGTAGAAATAGATATAGGAAGCGCTGATAAGGTTAGCGCTAGTGCAAAAAGGGTATTTTTCATGGTTACAATCTTTTTAGATAGCATTCGCAAAACAATGCTATTACTTAGAATTTAGTATTAATTCTAGAAATTCTGGAAATTAGTTAGAAATATTTACATAGTTCATCTTAAGCTTAAAAGCTTCGTGTGATGAAACTACTCTTATTAGTTGCTGTATTGACACTGAGCTAATTAAACTCTACGAAAGTAAATGTTACGTAAAAATCTGTTTATATTCAAGTTAAAGTTTGAACAAATTCTCAGGGCTGAATGGTACTAAAATAGGCGTTTCGGCTTTACTAACTTTGGCAACTTGGTATTACTAGGGGTGCACAGCTATCTGTATGCCCTTACAAGTAATCCATCTGTCGCAAAGATTATTTAAATTGGTATAACTGTTTAAATTTAAGTAAATACTGAAAAAAGTATGAAAAATTCCGCTAAAGTCTTATTTAAAACAAACTTTATTCTCTTTACAAATGAATATAGAAGAAGCATTAGTAATTTTAGATACATTTCTGGAACATGGCTTAAGTGATGTTCAGGAAATAATATTTCGTCAAGCTTGGGAAGGACAAACTTATCCAGATATCGCCGAAAGCTGTGGTTACGATGCTAATTATATAAAAGATGTTGGTTCAAAGTTATGGAAGCTACTTTCACAAGCTTTCGGGGAAGAGGTGACAAAAAGTAATTTTCGGTCAGTATTGAGACGGCGAAGCCTCCGGCGGGCTTTGCCTACGCAAAATAGCGTTTTGTCAGAAAAACTACAAACTATGCCAGCAGTCTTGAGACAGTCTCAGCCAATAAGCAGAGCCAAAGATGCGATATCAGGCTCTTCTTTAGCGATCGAAAAGCAAGACGAGAGAATAACCCCAATCCCTAATCCCGACTTCTTAGAAAATCCTGGTGGCTCAGTGCCCCTAAATTCCTTTTTTTACATAGAACGTCCGCCAATTGAAGAACGCACATATACCGAAATTAATAAACCTGGAAGCTTAATCAGAATCAAAGCCCCCAGCAAAATGGGAAAAACCTCCCTAATGCACAGAATTCTTACTCATGCCAAACAGACTGGGGTACACACCGTACAAATCGGTTTACAGAGGGCAGATAGTCAAGTTTTCACTAGCTTAGAAAAATTCTTACGCTGGTTTTGCGCTAACGTCAGCCGACAGTTGAACCTAGAGATCAAACTGGATGATTATTGGGATGAGAATATTGGTAGCAAAGTTAGCTGCACATTGTATTTACAGGAGTATTTACTGGAGAAAATCGACGCTCCGGTAGTTTTAGCTTTGGATGAAGTGAATCGAGTTTTTGAGTATCCAGAAATTTCTAGGGATTTTCTGCCACTACTGCGTTCTTGGTATGAGGATGCTTCCGAATTAGAAATTTGGCAAAAACTCCGACTAATAGTAGTTCATGCCACTGAAGCTTATATCCCGTTAGATATTAATCAATCTCCTTTCAATGTGGGGCTGCCGATTAAGTTACCAGAATTTAGTTTAGAGCAGATGCAAGAATTGGCAGTGCGTCATGGACTCGATTGGGCCAAAGGTGAGAAAGGATTAGAAAAGCTGGCTCCTCTACTAGCAATGATTGGTGGTCATCCTTATTTAGCTCGTCTGGCTCTTTATAACCTGGGACATCAAACAGTAACTCTAGAACAGCTACTAAAAGAGGCTCCCACAATTGCCGGCATCTACAGCAACTATTTACGGCATCATCTAGCAAATCTCCAAGAACATCCAGAACTCGCGATCGCACTTAAACGGGTAGTTACCTCTCCAATAAGTGTGCAATTAGAGGCGATCGCTGCCTATAAATTAGAAAGTATGGGTTTGGTAAAACTTGAAGGAAATCAGGCAATGCCTAGCTGTGAGTTATATCAGCTGTATTTCCGAGAGCAATTAACTTAAACGCTATGAATAAGTACGAATATCAAATTGGCGGTAGTCTCAAAGTCGATGCTCCTAGCTATGTAGAAAGACAGGCTGACTTTGAACTTTATAATGCTTTAATTCAAGGTGAATTTTGTTATGTATTTAGTTCACGACAGATGGGTAAATCTAGCTTGCGGTTACAAACAAGGCATCGATTAGAACAAGCAGGCTACAGTTGTGCTTCTATTGATATGACTCGGATCGGCAACGGCAATATTACTCCTGCTCAATGGTATAAAGGCATAGTGGTTGACTTATTAAGAAGCTTTAACCTCTTTAGCAAAGTTAATATAAAAGTCTGGTGGTCGGAGCGTAAGGATTTACCTGCATTACAGCGATTGAGCCAATTTGTTGAAGACATTTTGTTAGTTGAACTAAAAACTGAAAAAATATTTATTTTTATTGATGAAATTGATAGTGTTTTAGGTTTAAATTTCTCTGTAGTCGATTTTTTTACTCTAATTCGCTCGTGCTACAATCAACGAGCCGAAAATCCCGAATATAACCGCCTAACTTGGGCGTTGTTCGGGGTCGCAACCCCTTCAGATTTGATTGCCGATCGCAACTGTACCCCATTTAATATTGGTAAATCTATTGAACTGCACGGCTTTAACTTATCGGAAGTTCAGCCATTAGCGGCAGGTTTAGAAAGTAAAGTAGCTAATCCGATGGCAGTTCTCAAAGAAATTTTAGCTTGGACAAATGGTCAGCCATTTCTGACTCAAAAACTATGTCAGATAGTAGTGCAAGAAAGAACCTGTGGAAGCAAAAATGTTAAAGAACAGAGAAGCATAGAAGTTGATGAACGTTATAAATTGGATAACCATTTACCGATTATTAATCAACATCTGATAAATTTTTATTACCAATTTCCCTTATTAATTTTAGAAAAAATAGTACAAACCCATATTATTGAAAAATGGGAAGCCAAAGACGATCCAGAGCATTTGAAAACAATCCGCGATCGCCTGCTGATAAATGAGCAGCGTGCTGGAGGTTTGCTGGGATTGTACCAGCAAATTTTACAAGGAATTCAGATAGCTTGTGATGATGGAGAAGAACAAATAGAACTGCTGTTGTCGGGGTTAGTAACCAAGCAACAAGGGCAACTGATAGTAAAGAACCGGATTTATCAAGAGGTTTTTAACCAAATTTGGGTAGAAAAACAATTAGCAAAATTGCGACCATACTCTCAAGCATTTAACGCTTGGGTAATCTCAGGACACAGTGATAATTCCCGACTATTGCGCGGGACAGCCTTACATGAAGCTCTAGCTTGGTCACAAGGCAAAAGCTTGAGCGATTTGGATTATCAATTTTTAGCTGTTAGCCAAGAATGCGATCGGCGAGAAGTTGAGACATGGTTAGAAGCAGAACGAACTAAAGAAGTTAAAGCTCGACTAGTTCAAGAGCAAAAAGCAGCTAGATTTCAAAGATTATTTTTTCTAGGCGCGTTCGGTTGGGCATTAATAGTTGTTTTAGGATTGGCGATGGTGACTTTCGAGTATAAAAAGCACTGTTCAGTGACCTCAAAGCAATTACTAGATCAACCTTGAACCGAGCATAAAATTATGCTGCATCCAATATGTATGCGCTTGAAAAAATTCTTTAGCACGACCTCTTGACTCTCCAGTTTACTGGAGCAAATTCCCCAATTTAGGTGGCAGCCGCTATATTACTCTTGAACGTGCTCAAACAGAATTTTGAGATATTTATCGACACTGCTGCACTCGCTCCAGGTTCGAGATAACTATCAAGTCCACGAATCAGTGACTTGAGGTTGAGCTTGGCGATCATGAGTCCGTTTTCTAGCGAAATCGGCGAGCAAGCGGATGAGGAGCAGGGAAAGTATGATCGGTCCATAAGGGCGGTTTGGTGGCAAAGTATTCAACTAACGTGTTGAGTAAGCTGCTGTAGGCAGAATGCATCTCCACAAACTTTCGCCATGCAGATTCTGCATCCTTTAACACAAAACCCGCCTGCGCTAAACTTGCCCGTGACTGCTCAAATTGTTCGCGATCAACTTCGAGTATATCTGCTAGGGGAAGTTGAAACAACTGATGCAGATCCAGAACAATACGACAGCCCATTCGGTGCATCAAATACGCTCGACCGCTATGCTCGGTTTGTACGGTAGTGAGCAATAGCGTGCAAGCGTCAAGCATTGCACCGAGTGTACTAATCCAGGAATCATCTTCCAGAGTCGAGCGAAAAAACGAGAGAATCGGATACGCGCGATGGCTCTCCAAAATTTCCGCTGCCCAAACTTCCCAATCAGCAATGTCAAGAGGCAGTTGATCGAGAATCTTTAACCGAGTATAAGTTTCTAACAACGTCACCCCCGATGGAGGACTGCCAGCCCGCGCCTCGACAAGATTGACAAAAACTTCACGATGCTGTAACGAACTGTAGAGTGAGAATAAAAACGCGATCACAAGCGACATCACTGCCAATCCCGATCCTGCTGCCGCCAGCATTACCACCCGTGCAATCCCTACGGAGACAAAATCGCCAAATCCAAGGGTGAACAGCGAGGTTCCCGCTACGTAAAGCGCACTACCAAAATCTCGAATCGCAGGTTGGATGGAGTCTTGCAGAGCGTACAGGATCAGTCCGTATCCAAAAATCAATGCAATCACCCAGACTGTAAGCAGCAGCATTAATGACAACGGTGCGAATATTCCCAATAAATACTCCTGCCGCTTGCCTGTCTGCAAACTTAGTTTTCGCCACGGCAACCAAAATAATCTGATCAGCAGCGATGAAATTCTAAACGTGCGCGGCGAGCGACGAGGAACGATCACCACCTGAAATACATCAAACGACACAATCACAATGATTAAGATACCGATGCTTGCCTCACATATCGCCATCGTTTGATTGCCTGAGTCGGAACTTTTACCTTTGACAAAAATTGTAAACTATGTATAGCAAGATTTTTGAAGATTCTGACTGAATAAATATTTTTTCCGCCCGTTTTCTATCAACCTCACTCAGCTTATCTAACACCGTATCGGCGTAGCTAGCCAAAGCCTTTTCTAAACCACCAATTTCTTGATAGGCTTCGTGAGTGAGAAACCATTTTCTCAGTTTGAGCCAAAGCTGCATCAGCGTAAACTCAAGTAAAGGTAAACGTCCCGATTCATTACCCAAATCTCTGATTAAAGTATCTGTCAACCCTTCCTCAAGTACAATCTTCATTTTTTGCGCTGGTTTTTCAACCGACCTACGCAACTCCTCCCGGTTCATGGGGCCAAGATTATAAATTCCCTGCTGCAAAGCATCGCTAAAAGGACGGTAAGATAAAGCATAGCCATAAAAATCTGCCCGCAGCGTCAGAACCAAGGTAAATCTAGGAGCGTGGTTGATAGCGTAGATTAATGCATTAGACATGTCCTTAAAATAAAGTTTGTGGGAAAATGATACAGAAATAAAAATTCTAGTGCATCAACCATGACGAGTCCTTTAGTAAGAATCGAATCACATCCCCAGTCAGCAAAACGATTGATCGGTATTAATTATGAACAGTTTATGACATTAGTTGTGTTGGCAGAACAACGACATAATCAGAAACAAACAGAAATTCAAAAAAACAAAGTTCGTCTTATTGCTCCTGGTGGTGGACGTAAATCAGAAATGTCTCTCAAAGAAGGGGTCTGTTTATGTCTAGTTTACCTTCGACAAAAACCAACTTTTGATATTTTGGGTTTGTTATTTGATATATCAAAAACTAAAGCGAATGATGCTTTTAATTATTGGGTGAAGATTTTGAGAGAGATATTACCAGCTTCTCAAATGGAAGAGGTAGAAAAAGATAGTCAGAAATATCAAGAACTACGTAAAATTCTTTGTGAGCATGAATTGATTGTAGATAGTGCAGAATAAACTATCTTAATGGCCTGTAGACTATCAAGAGCAAAAACAGCACTACTCTGGCAAGAAAAAAATGCATACCCTGAAAAAGCAGTTTATTGTATTGCCCAATGGAGAAGATATTGTTGACGTTTATATTGGAAACTTAGGAAAAACAAGTGATATTAATTTATTCCGAGAAACACAAGGTAAATTTGATTGTGAACAAAAAATTATTGGAGATAAATTACATAGGAGAGTCAACAATTACCACGCCTTACAAGAAACCGAGGAAGAAAGAAATTTCGGAATCACAACAAAAAAAAGAAAACCAGCAGTTATCGTCTAGAAGAATAGGCGTTGAACAAATGATTATGGAAAGTAAAAATATTTCGAGTCGCTAGTGAGAAATTTCGTTTAGCAAGGCACAAGTATAGCCAGGTAATTATGACCGTTTGTGGGTTAGTCAGGCTACGGCTTAATTGTTTACTTTCACTAGCTATTAATATTTAAATTTGTTGGTAGCAAATAAATTTTATTTCTACCAATATTTTTGCCCCTAAACTGATAATTTAGCCGTAATTTATGCTCAAACCCCTATTCTTTCGTATACCTAATCTAGCGATCGCACATTCCATTATAATCGCTGAAATCCCTTTGCCGTATACATTTACCATTTTCGGATAAGTCTATTTAAAAAAGGCTGGCGTTCCTCTGGCGGTGCGAGGGTGTAGAGTTCTTCAAATTGGTCGGCGATGAGTATTAGATGTTTAGCACCCCACCCCCCATCTCCCTCCCGGCTTGCTCTTAGGGAGTTAAAGGTAGAAGGTAAGCTATTGTTAGAAGTCTCTAAAAGATCAGAAGAACCCTCCCCCTCCTGGCTTGCTCGTAGGGGGTTAGGGGGTGGGGTGATTCCGTGTGAGGTGATGAACCCATTTGACATCTTAAGAAGGGGCTGCCAGCCGCTTAATCATCAGCTTAATAAAACAAAGATTGACTTTGGTAGTTGCATGAGCCAACTGTGTCCCGCGAAAAACAAAATATCACAAGGCTCGTCCCAAAGTTTTTGAAGTGACTCACGCTTTGGCTCTTTCAAATAAATAATTTCTGCACCTCGTTTTTCTAGCTGTATAATTAATTCTTCATCGGTTTTTGTATCCAAGTTTTTACTATCCCCAAAAATACTGATAATTTTAATTATTCGGAGATTTTCAGACTTTAATTTATTTGTAGGTACAACTGTTTTTTGCAGGTAATCTTTAAAAGAAAGCGCTACTTCCGAGGAATAATGTTGGCCAGATAAATAACATTCCTGCTAAGGTATGCGATGTAAGATGTCCTTTGTAGCTATCGAAACCCACGATAGTAAGCCTTAAGATCGATAATGCCAGAGTCAGGATTGTGTTGACGAAAATCTAAGAGTTGATGATGGGATAAATTGACCATAAAAAATGCTAGATTAGCAGCATTGTTGCCCAAGGTATTACTGTATGAAAGAACCTCAACATCGTCCGGTAACTACCACCAGTGCTTGTCCAACGTGAAATTCAAGGGCATAGTGACTCGGCCGCTCATCGCTAACATTGCCAGGATTATCTGGCTCATTCGACGCATCGTCGTAGCAATTTATCTGCGGTAACAGGCATTGTAACAGTGATAGGATATTGGGCATGGGTTGATTGTGGCTTTTGAGTTGTCGTTTGGAAAGACAATAACTCTACTACATCAGCCCTCTCTCTTCACCCTCTTATTTTGGCTAAGGTATTGATTTATTCAAACTTATTTTCGATGGGAGCAAACAGCAAGTAATTATTCTCAGAATGACAATTGGTGTATAGTTTGAGTTATGCCAGATTATCCTCTCAAGAGTTGCTCTATGATTGCTCTACCTGGTATTGCCATCCAAGGCAAGATATACGAAAGTTCTAATTCTCTAGTTTATCGGGGCATCAGAGACGATGGAGTAGGGATCGTGGTAAAAATGCTAAAGCTTGATTATCCCTCACCTCAAGAACTAACCCGTTACAGACAGGAATATAAAATTACCCGTTCCCTCACAGTGGAAGGAGTGGTAAAGGCATACAGCCAGCAAGACTATCAACGCAGTCTCTTTATTCTCTTAGAAGATTTTGGGGCAGAGTCCTTAGAACAATGGATGCACAAGCGTCCAGATATTTTCTGCCCAATGCCTTTATCGACTTTTCTAGATTTTGCAATCACTATTTGCGAGATTCTAGGCAGAATCCATACAGCCAGTGTCATTCATAAAGATATCAACCCTGGAAATATAGTTCTCAATCTGGATACTGGCGTTGTCAAAATTATTGACTTTGGAATTGCCACCCAATTTAACCGCACGAATCCGACTTTCAAAAACCCTCATGTATTAGAAGGAACCCTTGCCTACCTATCGCCAGAGCAGACCGGACGAATGAACCGTTTGCTCGATTACCGTACCGATTTCTATTCGCTCGGTGTGACGTTCTACCAATTGCTCACTGGGCACCTGCCGTTCGCAACAACGGATATCCTGGAGCTAGTCCATTGTCATATTGCTAAACAGCCGATTCCTCCGTGTGAAATTAGGGGTATGGACTTCTGCTGTGAGCATCAACCGAACGGATGTGGAAGAGCCACTCCGGTCTTGGGGTCTCCCCAAAAAGAGGATGTGGCGTTGTGGGGTGTGGTGGATGATTCATCACCGATTAACAGTGCAATTCCTAAAGATGTTTCAGACATTGTTATGAAATTGATGGCGAAAAACCCAGAAGATCGCTATCAAAGCGCCTGGGGCATCAAAGCAGATTTAGAACGTTGTGCAGCCCAACTTACACAAACAGGGCAAATTGGCAATATCCAGCTGGGTCTACAAGATGTTTGTAATCAGTTTCACATTCCCCAGAAGTTGTATGGACGAGAAGCAGAAATTGCAGCATTATTAGCAGCATTTGAGAGAGTGGCAGGAATAGGAAATGAGAAAAATGCTCAATGCAATATTGAGATGATGTTAGTGTCTGGTTATGCTGGCATTGGTAAATCAGCCTTAGTACAGGAACTCTACAAACCCATCACAGCAAAGCGCGGTTATTTCACCTCGGGTAAGTTTGACCAATTTCAGCGTAATATTCCCTACAGCGCAATTGTGGATGCACTACGAAAACTGGTGCAGCAGTTGTTGGGTGAACCTGATGAGCAAGTGCAACAATGGCGATCGCGCTTGCTTACAGCTTTAAGAAGTAATGGACAACTGATTATTGATGTCATTCCAGAAGTTGAGTTGATTATTGGCAAGCAACCACCCGTAGCAGAAGTTGGAGCAACTGAGGCACAAAATCGGTTTAACCTTGTTTTTCAGAAGTTCATTCGAGCCTGCTGTTCTCCTGAGCATCCTCTGGTCATCTTTCTGGATGATTTGCAATGGGTAGACTCTGCTACACTCAAGCTCATCGAGTTAATTTTGAGCGACCGTGGGATACAAGCCCTGCTTTTAATTGGAGCTTATCGGGATCGCGAAGTCACTCAAACACATTCGCTGATTGCAACCTTAGAGAAGCTAAAACAGAAAACTGTTACTATTAGTCAGATAATGTTAGCTCCGCTAAGACTAGGGGCAGTGGCTCAACTGATTGCTGAAACCTTGCACACGCATACTGAGTCGATTGCACCTTTAGCAGAACTGATATGGCGTAAAGCGAACGGCAATCCCTACTTCACCAATGAATTTCTCAAAGCGCTGTACATTGAAGGTCTGATCGTCTTCGACATTAATCAACTACGCTGGCAATGGGACATTACTCATATTAAAGCCAAAAATATTACCGACAATGTAGTGGAGTTAATCATCGGAAAGCTGAAACAATTTCCAAAGCAAACTCAACAGGTTTTATCCTTAGCTGCTTGTGTCGGTGCTGAGTTTGATTTAGCGACACTCTCAGTCATCTGTGAACGACCAGCAGTTGAAATTTTTGCAGAACTCACAACTGTAATTCAGTCAGAGTTGCTTGTTGCAACCTCAGAGTTAGATGAGAATCTGCTGATTCAGAATTACAAGTTTTCGCACGATCGCGTCCAGCAAGCTGCTTATGCCCTAATCGATGAATCGCAGAAACAGGTGGTTCATCTTCAAATTGGTCGCAATTTGCTTAAAGAAGCGTTGGCAGATCGGCTATCAAATCGACTATTTGAAATTGTGGATCATCTCAATCATGGAATTGAACTGATTACTAATCAAGCAGAACGAGATGAAATTGCCAGATTGAACCTGATGGCAGGTCAGAAAGCAAAAGCCGCGATCGCTTATAACACTGCTCAAAACTATTTGACTACTGGAAGAGCGTGGCTAGCTGGTTCTAGCTGGCAAACAAACTATGGGCTGACCTTAGAGCTATATTTAGAGACGACAGAAGTCGCGTATTTGTGTGGTGAGTTTGAGCAAGTAGAACACTGGGCAGCGATCGCTCTGCAAGAGGCTAAAACGGTTCTTGATCGCGTAAAAGTTTACGAAGTCAAAATTCAGGCTTATATCGCACAGGGTCAGCCCTTGAAGGCAATCAATACAGCATTACAGGTTCTGCCACAATTTGGGATTCATTTCCCCGAACAACCAAGCCAGTTGGATATTCAGCTTGAACTAGACGCAATCTCACACCTCTTGAGTGAGAAATCGATCAAAGACTTGACTTATTTGCCAGAAATGAGCGAGCTGGATAAGTTAGTGGCGATGCGAATTCTATCTAGAATTACGATTTCGTCTTGGATTGCCGCTCCTGATCTGATGGTGCTAATAGTAGCTAAACAGGTCAGCTTGTCAATAGAGCATGGGAATGCCCTTGTGTCTCCCTTTGCATATGCCAACTTTGGATTAATTCTATGTGGAAAGGTCGGAGATATCGAGACGGGCTACGAATTTGGACAGCTCGCTTTAAGGCTATTGTCACACTCCAATACTCATTCACTTAGCGCTAGAACATTGCTGATTGTGAATACTTTCATCATTCATTGGAAAGAGCATGTTAGAAACACGTTTCAGCCATTACTAAAAGCTTACAACAATGGGCTAGAAACCGGAGATTTGGAGTTTGTCGCCTATGCTGCTCACGCTTATTGCTTTAACTTCTACGCAGTTGGAAACGAACTGATAGAAGTTGAGCGCGAGATGACAATATACAATGAGGCAATCCGTCAGATTAAACAGGAAACGGCGCTGACCTGGAATCAAATATTCCAGCAGGTAGTCGCAAATTTGATGGGCTGTTCAGACCATCCAATCTATCTAGCTGGAGAATTTTACAATGAGAAAAATAGATTACCACAACATGAAGTAACAAATGATGGAACTTCGATTTTTGATGTCTATGCTAATAAACTTTTCCTATGCTACCTCTTTTGTGAGTACGCTCAGGCAGTCGAGAATGCAAGGATAGCAGAGCGCTATTTGACTCAAATAGTTGGTACAGCTTTTGTTCCTTTCTACTACCTCTATGCTGCTTTGGCAAGATTTGCCATATACCCTGAGAGCAGCGTTGAGGTACAGGCAGAAATTCTGGAAAAAGTTGCTGTTAGTCAGAAGAAAATGAAGCAATGGGCGCAATATGCACCCATGAATCATTTGCATAAATATCATCTCATACAAGCAGAAAGGGCGAGAGTTTTAG
This sequence comes from uncultured Nostoc sp., assembly GCF_964247315.1. Classification (GTDB taxonomy): domain Bacteria; phylum Cyanobacteriota; class Cyanobacteriia; order Cyanobacteriales; family Nostocaceae; genus Nostoc. Next base: position 46,613 of record NZ_CAXTTT010000037.1, on the reverse strand, counting down.
GCCAGTTGCTTGAGGCAGAGGATTTCTACGAACAAGCCATTCAAGGAGCGAAAGAAAATGACTATCTGCGAGAAGAAGCCTTAGCCTATGAATTAGCTGCTAAATTTTATCTGGGTCGTGGTAGACAAAAGTTTGCCCAGCTTTATATGAGAGAAGCACACTACTGCTATAAACGCTGGGGAGCCACAGCAAAGGTTAAAGATTTAGAAACTCGTTATCCTCAGTTCTTTTCTCAGTCATCCGGTATGGCTGATACAATAAACCTCAAAGCATCTAAAACGACCTCAAATACCTCACATGTCGCTTTCGATTTAGCAACAATAATGAAAGCATCCCAAGCGATTTCAAGTGAGATTGAACTCGAACAACTGCTCCACGCCTTAATGCAAATCCTCATTGAGAATGCTGGAGCACAAACCGGATGTCTGCTTTTAGAAAACGCAGCAGAATGGACGATCGAAGCGACTTGTGAACTCAGTGAGGGTGTACACGTCTGTGCAACGCAAGTGCTGCAATCGACTCCGATCGCAAATCGTTTACCTGAATCGATCATTCATTATGTGATTCGGACTCATGAGTCGGTTATTCTCAATGATGCTACTCGTGAAGGTAATTTTATCAATGATGCCTATATTCAACACCACCAGACTCAATCAGTCTTTTGTTTGCCGCTGCTCAATCAAAACAAGCTCATCGGTGTGTTGTATTTAGAAAATCAGTTAGCAACTGGAGTATTCACACCGGATCGATCACAACTTCTGAATCTTCTATCTACTCAGGCAGCGATCGCGATTGAAAATGCGAAGCTCTACTCAAACCTACAAAAGAGTGAAAGTAGAATAGCTCAATTTCTAGAAGCAGTTCCAGTAGCCATTGCAGTATTGGATGCAAGGGGTCATCCTTATTACGCCAATCAACGGAGAATTCAGCTAGTGGGCAAAGGTGTCGATCCTGCCGTAACACCAGATCGGTATGCAGAGGTTTATCAGTTTTATCGGGTGGGAACAAATGAAAAATATCCAAGTGACCAACTACCAATTGTCCGTGCATTAAGAGGTGAACGCACCACGGTTGATGACATGGAAATTCGCCGAAACGACATAACTATTCCAATTGAGGCATGGGGAACTCCAGTTTTTGACGAACAGGGTAACGTGGCTTATGGAATCGTAGCTTTTCAAGACATTACAGAGCAAAGACGAGCACAGAAACTGTTAACCGAATACAACCTTACCCTGGAACTTCAGGTGGCAGAACGAACGGCAGCTTTACAGCAAAGCGAAGCAGAGCTGCGCTATCGAGAACAGGAATTACGACTGATTGCCGACGCTCTACCAGTTCTCATCAGCTATGTAGATGCCAATCGGTGTTATCAATTCATCAACCGTACCTATGAGGTTTGGTTTAACCGTAGCCGCAATGAAATTCTGGGCAACCCTGTTCGCCAACTTCTCGGTGAGGCGGTTTATCAACGGCTTGAACCTTACATTAATCAGGTGTTTGAAGGGCAAACTGTACCTCTAGAAGCAGAAATCCCTTTTCCGCTTGGTAAGCGGTGCATCAGCGCGACTTTGATCCCTGATTTCGATGACAATGCTCAAGTGAGAGGTTTCTACAGTCTCATTACAGACATTAGCGATCGCAAACTCGCTGAAGCAGCCTCCATTCTGGAAGAACGCAACCGGATGGCGCGAGAAATTCATGATACACTGGCTCAATCCTTCACAGGTATTCTGCTTCAGGTTGGAGCAGCAACACAAGTGCTGGCGGATGACCCGGAAGCAACCCAAGTACATCTGGAAATGATTGAGGAACTAGCACGCGCTGGGCTGGCAGGGGCACGGCGATCTGTATCAGCACTCCGTCCGCGGCTACTAGAAGAAGGTAATTTAGAGAGTGCCCTGCATCGTATTGTAGCTCAAATGCGATCGACGACCGACACGGCTGTGATTTGCGAAACTCAGGGTACAGCCTATTCCTTACCAACCGAAGTGGAGAATAACTTACTCAGAATTGGGCAGGAAGCATTAACCAATGCGATTAAATACGCTTGTGCTGGCGAAATTCGGGTTGAGTTAGTGTACAACGAGACACAGTGTATCTTACAGATTAAAGATGATGGCAGGGGCTTTGGAGTGGGTAGCATTCCTTTGAGCGGTGGGTTTGGCTTATTAGGAATGAGCGAACGAGCAGAGCGCATTGGCGCACAACTAGTGATTCAAAGCCAACCGGGACAGGGAACAGAAATTATTGTCACTATCAATCGAGAGTGAGAATTACAATGAGCCAATCCACTACGATTAGGGTGCTGATTGTTGACGACCATGCCATAGTCAGAAAGGGTCTAGCAACCATCATTAACCGCGATCCAGAAATGACAGCGATCGCTCAAGCTGAAAATGGACAGCAGGCGATCGACGCCTTTCGAGAATACCAACCTGATGTCACACTAATGGATTTACGAATGCCCAAAATGGGTGGTGTTGAAGCCATTATGGCGATTTGTGCTGAATTTAAGCAGGCTCGAATCGCGGTACTCACCACCTACGATAGTGATGAAGACATCTATCGCGGCTTGCAGGCGGGCGCTCAAGGCTATCTGCTTAAGGATGCTAAACCTGGCGAGCTTTTAAATGCGATTCGCGCGATTCATAATGGTCAGAAATACATTCCGCCAGAAGTGGGCGCAAAATTATTGCAGCGAATGAGCAATCCAGAACTGAGTGAACGAGAGTTGGAAGTGCTGCGTTTGATGGCACAAGGAATGAGTAATCAGGAAATTGGGACTGCTTTGAATATTGGTGAAAGCACTGTCAAATCGCATGTGAATCGCATTTTGAGCAAACTGGGAGTGAGCGATCGCACACAAGCTGTGATTACTGCTGTTAAGCGTGGGATTGTCAGTTTGTAAGTGGGGGAAAAGGGGAAAGGGAGTGAACCTTTACCTTTTCCCCTTTAGATTGGTTTTAGACTCAAACTTTAGTTGGAGACAACCTTCCACTGCGAGATGGACAGGTTCATCCATCACGCGATTGTACAAAAATGTCAACCCAGAGTGGACGACAAGAGAGGGTCAATTGTCTATATTGAATCCATAGCGATGTTGGTGCAGTTGGTTTGTGAGGCTTAAGTTTGCTTAATACAAACCGAAAGATGACTTACGACCGTGATAATCGTTTTCTTTTCGTTCCGCCTTCAACCCAGGATCATATCCAAGGTGTACTGAATGCTGCTGTAGTATTTGTCATGTATGGAGATTATGAATGTTTTCAAAGTGCAAACGTCTATCGATTGATTAAAGTTGCTCAACAGCAATTGAAGGTTTCGTTTGGAGAAAACAATTTAGGTTTTATCTTCCGTCATTTTCCTCAGGTACAGATTCATCCACATGCTCAACGGGCAGCGGAAGCCGCAGAAGCCGCAGCAGCTCAAAGGCAGTTTTGGCAAATGCATGAGATGCTGTTTATCAATCAACAGGAGTTGGGAAATGGCTATCTAGTGGAGTATGCCAATCGTTTAGGACTTGATATTTCTCAATTTTTACAGGATTTATCCAAGGGAGCGTATGTTGATCGGATCAATGCAGACATCGCAGGTGGACTGCGAAGTGGAGTGGAGGCTGCACCCGCTTTGTTTATTAATGGAATTCGTTATCTTGGTCGCTGGACTGTTGAGCAGATAATGGCAGCCATTGTTGCTGCAAATGATTAAGGTTTTAGTGCTTATCTTAATAAGTATTTCAGCGGGGAGTATTTCATAACTTCTATACCGACAACAAGAACCAGGATTTCAGCAATTTAGCAAGAATACAGAGGCGATCGCAATGATGGTTTTTACATGGAAAAAAGTTCAAAAATTGTTACTGTGGTTATTTGCATTAAGTGTTGTCGTTGGGATATCAATGCATCCAACATCAGCCACTTCCAAGGAATTACCTCAAGCGTTCAACTCTAAACCTGCGATCGTTCTCGTTCATGGGGCTTTTGCTGATGGTACATCATGGCAACACGTCATTCCATTGTTGGAGCAGGATGGCTACAGAGTGACTGCTGTGCAGATTCCGCTCACCTCGCTTGCTGATGATGTAGCAACGACGAAGCGGGTAATTGACAATCAAAAATGTTCCGTTGTTTTGGTCGGACATTCCTATGGTGGAAATGTGATTACGGGTGCGGCAGCTAGCAATCCACAGGTGAAAGCTCTGGTTTATGTTAATGCTTTCGCACCAGATATCGGTGAAAAGACGAGTGATTTGAATAAAAAGTACGCAGCAGCTCCGATTAGCAAGGCGATTGTACCTGATGCTGCAAACTTTCTCTATATTGATCGCGGGAAGTTTCACGAATTTTTTGCCCAGGACGTATCGAAGGCTGAGGCGCGAGTGATGGCAGCAACCCAAAAGCCGATCGCCAGCGCAGCGTTTGAGCAATCATTGAATGAAATCGCGTGGAAAACGATTCCTTCTTGGTTTCTCGTGACTCAAAGCGATCGCGCCATCAACCCTGAACTTCAACGATTTATGGCCAAACGGATTGATGCTAAGACAACCGAAGTTAACTCCAGTCATGTTCCTTTTATCTCTCATCCAAAAGAGGTTGCCAAAGTGATTGAAGCAGCAAGCACTGCTGTGAAGTAATCCCAATTTTAAGAGAAGCAGTTTCTCGGTACATATCACACATTGGGGAGATGAAAGATGAAGTTCCACAGACTTACCACGAGAGTCATGTTAGCGATGACGACTATCTTGAGTCTGCGATCAGTTACTTACGCTTCAACCAAATACAATGTCATCACCAAACAAACTGGGCAGCAAATAGCTCAACTTCAGCCAACCCAACCGAAACCACAAGCCGAAAACATTTCCATTAATCAGGCTGGAGAAACTTTAAGGCAACCGAGTAGGGGGACGCTATGAGTCACTATGACTACATTGTAATCGGTGCAGGGTCGGCAGGTTGTGTGGTTGCCAATCGTCTAACCGAAGACTGTGACACAACTGTGTTACTCCTCGAAGCGGGCAACCCAGCTACAAAACCAGAAATTCAAATTCCGGCGCAATGCTTTAGCCTAATAGGCTCTGAAATTGATTGGGGTTACGTTTCTGAGCCGGAACCCTACCTGAATTACAGCAAAATGTTTTGTTCCCGTGGCAAAGTTTTGGGGGGCAGCAGTTCGATTAATTTCATGATGTATATCCGGGGCAATCCTCAAGATTACGATCGCTGGCAGGAATTAGGAAATCCCGGTTGGTCGTACCTTAATGTATTACCCTATTTTAAGAAATCGGAGCAGCAGCAGCGAGGCGCGTCAGAATTTCACGGAGTTGATGGGGAGTTGAGCGTTACCGATTTGATGTCCCCTGCTGTGGTTTCCCAACGCTTTGTAGATGCCTGTGTGTCAATGGGATACAATTACAATCCTGATTTTAATGGTGTACAGCAAGAAGGGGTGGGATTCTATCAGTTGACGGTCAAGAATGGTAAACGGCACAGTGCTGCTGCTGCTTTTCTTCTACCCATTTTCCATCGTCCCAATTTGACTGTAATCACAGGGGCATTGGTGACGCGATTGCTGTTTGAAGACACTCGCTGTGTGGGAGTGGAATATCTGCATGAAAGTAGGCTCCACCAGGTCAGAGTCAACCAGGAAGTGATTTTAAGTGCGGGTGCGTTTGATTCGCCCAAACTGCTAATGCTTTCTGGTATTGGGGATGCAGAATATCTGCAAGCAATGGGAATTTCTGTGATTGCAGATTTGCCGGGTGTCGGTCAAAACCTTCAGGATCACATTCTCACTTGTGTCGTTCAAGAAGTTACTCAAGATATACACCCTGCCATCACCAGTAATGGAGTTGAAGCCGGATTATTTTTGCATAGCAAAGGGAATGTGGAGGCTGCACCCGATTTGCAGTTCTTTTTCGGCCCGATTCAATTCTTGTCACCTGGTTATACTCCTGCTGATTTTGGATTTACGGGTGCAGTCTCTCTTACCCGTCTCCAAAATGTTGGCAGCGTCATTTTGCAATCGCCTGACCCCAAAGATCCACCAACCATTCAAATGAATTATCTACAAAGTCAAGCCGATGTACAAAAGTTGGTTGAGGGAGTTAAATTAATCCGCCAATTGATTCAGACCAGTGCCTTTGATGATTTTCATGGTGAGGAGATTGCCCCAGGTTCCCACGTTCAGAGTGATGCAGCACTCGAAGCTTACATTCGGGACACTTGCAGCACTGTATGGCATCCGGTTGGCACTTGCAAAATGGGTATTGACCCAATGGCAGTGGTCGATCCTCAACTACGGGTATATGGGGTTCAAGGTCTTCGTGTTGTTGATGCATCAATCATGCCAACAATCACCACAGGCAATACAAATGCACCCACTATCATGATTGCTGAGAAGGCAGCAGATTTAATTAAAGCGGAGCGTACCTCGCAAAGCTTTCCCAATAAGCTTAATGTTCAAAATTTGTCACACTTGTCTATCTAGAAACGGCATGAACGCCTGCTTTATCTGAGCCGCCAGCTTGACCGTTCGTAACACAATTCATTCATTAGAAGGAGTACTTCCATGACAAAATCATTCTGGCTTCTTAATAACTACCTTACCATCGTCGCCGATCACACCACAACTGACGGTAAATATGACCTGATTGAGGGCTATTTCCCTCCTGGTGCGCAGACTCCACCCCATCGCCATACACGCTATTCCGAACAACTCTATGTGTTGGAAGGAGAGTTCACTGTCTGGGTTGGTAAGAATAAGGTTGTGCTAGGTGCAGGTGAAAGTGCCTTCATTCCGATGGGCACACCCCATGTTGTTGCTGCACTCAGCGATCAACCAGCTCGCGGGTTAGTCGTTGCTGCGCCCAGTGCGTTTGCTCAACTAATTGAAGCAACAGGGACGCTAAACCAGAATGAGGTACCTGACATGGAATTGTTCAATCGCATCTCTAGCGAAATTGGCGACGAAATTCTGGGTGCGCCTGGAGATATCCCTTAGAGATTAAGCTGATCATTCTTCCTCCTGATCGCTCTCATTAGCAACTGACCGCTTTAAACCCAATAATCAGAGGATTCGCATAATGAAAAAACTAGAAGGAAAAATCGCCCTTGTCACGGGTGGCAATAGTGGTATCGGTCTTGCCACAGCCAAACAGTTTGTTGCTGAAGGTGCCTATGTCTACATCACGGGTCGTCGCCAAGTCGAACTGGATGCTGCTGTAGAAGCCATTGGCAAAAATGTTACGGCTGTGCAGAGTGATGTTTCTAATCTGGCAGACCTCGATCGTCTGTTTGCCACCATTAAGCAAGAACAAGGACACCTCGATATTATCTTCGCTAATGCTGGCGGTGGACAAATTGCCCCACTTGGAACAATCACTGAGGAACACTTTGACAAAACATTCAACATAAACGTCAAAGGTTTGCTGTTCACTGTACAAAAAGCACTGCCACTGTTGCCAGAGGGCGCTTCTATTATCTTGAATGCTTCGACTACTTCTATAAAAGGTACGCCAGCTTTCAGTGTTTACAGCGCTACCAAAGCCGCCGTGAGATCGTTTGCTCGGAATTGGATACTCGACCTCAGAGAACGCAAGATCCGAGTGAATGCCATTAGCCCTGGTGTGGTTCCGACTCCTGGTTACGATCATTTGGGACTGAATGACCAGCAGTTGCAGGAATTCGTGGACAGTCAAGTCAGCGCCATCCCACTGGGACGAGTCGGCAAACCCGATGAGATTGCCAAAGCCGTTGTCTTTCTCGCTTCAGCTGACAGCAGCTTTGTAAACGGCATTGAGTTGTTTGTTGATGGCGGTATGGCACAGATTTGAAGTCCAAAAGATGCTATTCCGATTCTTCCATCCATCGCGACGAGATATGAGGAGATCAACATGACAACAAGCAATTCCGATTTTACTGCCCGCGAGGCACTACGCCTGCTCGGTCCCGATCCCGAAAACTGGGTGCCCGATCGCCCTGGCATCGATCACAATGTCACTATAATAGGTGGCAGCGGCAGTGGTAGCACCTTTGTATTTGCGCTACGGCGTGCTGGGATCGGTCGCGTGACGGCGATCGATGCAGCCGATGACGAGGCTCATGCAGGCGTGTGGCTGACGCGAGCGCGGATGGAAAAGCTCCGCACGCCGAAAAATGTGCCTGGTCCAGAACTAGGCATCCCAGAATTATCCTTTCAAGCCTGGTATGAAGCGCGGCACGGTGCGTCAGCTTACGCGGCGATCGATCGCATTGGGCGAGTGACTTGGGCTGAGTACCTCAGTTGGTATCGGCAATTCCTCGGTATCCAGGTTCGTTACCGGACGAAGTTGGTGCGGATTGAGCCAGCCGCAGGTTTCTTCCGCCTACACCTTGAGGTAAACGATGTCCCGCTCTTAGAGACTACGCGCAAAATTATCTTCGCCAATGGCGTGGCTGGCACTGGTGGTCCATACATACCTCCAGTACTGGCTGACTTACCACGCACGCTGTACGCACATACCGCCGATGCCATCGATTTTGAAGCACTGCGCGGTAAGACTGTGGCGGTGCTGGGTGCGGCAGCTTCAGCTTTCGATGCAGCAGGAGTGGCGCTGGAATCGGGAGCTCAGGCAGTACACCTGTTTTCACGGCGATCGGCGATCGCATCTCTACCAGTACTTCGGATACGGGAATACCCTGGTGCTTACTGCAACTATCCCCAACTACCCGATGCAGCCCGATGGTTCCAAGCTTGGCGTTTTCGTCAAGCAGGCTCCACGCCATCACGGAACGCGATTGAGCGAGCGATCGCCTTCCCGAACTTTCACATACACCTATCTGCACCTTGGAAATCGGCACGGGAAATGGGCAATCGCATTGTCACCCAGGTGAATGATGAGGTTTTCGAGTTTGATTTTGCGATCGCTGGCACTGGTTACTTCGTTGACCCAACAAAGCGTCCCGAACTAGCCGACTTTGCCCAGCATATTGCCCTCTGGCGCGATCGCTACCAGCCACCAGAAGACCTGCGCGACGACTATTTGGGAACGCACCCTTACTTCGGTAACGCCCGCGAATACCTAGAAAAAGTACCTGGCACAGCCCCTTACCTGAAAGACATTCACGTATTTAATCCTGCTGGTTTCGTCAGCTTTGGCTTGCCAATTGGTGACATATTTAGCATCCGCCGCGACATACCTGCAATAGTATCGTGCATCAGTCACGACTTGTTCTTTGAGGACTGGGCGCATCATGAGGCACGTATCACAGGCGATATCGCCCCCGATTTTGAGAACTCGCTCTATGCTGCTGCGGTGTGGAAACAACCGATCGAGGCAGCGACCCGCTAGGTCGACAACCTTTTCACCAGTAACAAATAATTCCGGCTGGGAAACGATGTCAGTAGAAAGTGATTGCCATTCCACAATCACTGCTGAATCAAGTATCACTGTTAAATCAATTCACTTAACAGTGTCATTTCAACAGATTGTTTACTACTTATCAAAGGAGAATGTCATGGTTGCTCAAACAAACTCGCCAGCAGCAAAAATTTTGGAAGTTGCAGATGATCCACGTCTTTCCAGTGGGGTGAAGGAATTTTTGAAAGTGCTGAATTCAGGAGGTGTGCCACTGGAGACACTCACTGCACTCGAAGCACGTCAAGTACTCGTGGATGCACAGGCTTCTGTTCCAGTAGACCTTTCAGGCATTGAAGAGTCTGAGAAGAAAATTATCGCTGACGGTTATTCGATTACGCTCAATATCGTGCGACCGGAAGGCGTCAAAGGCACATTGCCTGTTTTCATCTTTATTCATGGTGGTGGTTGGGTGTTGGGGGATTATCCAACACACAAGCGCATGGTGCGCGATCTGGTTGTGCTTTCAGGGTTTGCAGGTGTCTTTGTCAACTACACTCGCACGCCAGATGCTCAATACCCACAGGCGATCAATGAGATTTATGCTGCGACCAAATGGGTTGCCGAGCATGGTGAGGAGATTGGGGTGGATGGCAAGAATCTGGCAGTGGTCGGCAACAGTGTCGGCGGAAATATGACAGCAGTCACTACTTTGAAGGCGAAAGAAAAAGGAGGACCACACATCAAGCTACAAATCATGATGTGGCCGATCGTCGATGCGGATTTTGAAACGAATTCTTATCATCAGTTCGGCGACAAGCGGTTCTTAACCGTACCAACGATGAAATGGATGTATGACATGTACATCACTGACCCAGAAAAGCGCAAAGACATTTACGCATCTCCCTTACAAGCGACGGTTGAGCAACTCAAAGGCTTGCCTCCAGCATTAATTGTGGTTGCAGAGAGCGATATTTTGCATGACGAAGGCACAGCCTATGGACGCAAGCTCGATGAAGCTGGGGTAGACGTGACAACGGTGCAGTACAACGGCATGATTCATGACTTTGGACTGCTCAATGGTTTAGCCGAGCTGCCAGAAGTCCGCTCTCTGTTTGTTCAAGCTGCTGCTGAATTGAAGAAACATCTGCAATAGGATGCAGAGAGGGGAAGATGCGGTGACGCAAAGAGCTAAAAAATTGATTAAGAGTCTTTGCGTCTCCCCTATCTCCGGATTTTCTTGTTATTCTCCATGAGGTAATTTCAATAGCGCATATTTGAAGAAGGCACTGTATGAGACGGATCGCTTTATTGCTGGTTGCAGTTGTAATGGTGGCTGGCGTGGTTATCTGCATGGTTCCCCCATCTCGACATGCTAATGGAGTGGCCGCCCCAATCTTCGGAGGCAAAATCCCCCCCGGATACCGCGACTGGACGTTGATCTCCGTAGCCCGCGAAAAAGGCGACCTCAACGATATACGCGCCAAATTGGGCAACGACGTAGCGATCAAGGCATACCGGGAAGGGAAGCTTCCGTTCCCGAACGGCACAATCATTGCCCGGCTCGCCTGGAGTTACGTCCCATCGGAGGAAAACAACAAAGCCTTTGGCCGTCTCCAATCTTACGTAGCTGGGCCACCCAAGGAGGGGGTTCAGTTTATGGTCAAGGACTCAAGAAAATACACCTCGGACGGCGGCTGGGGGTTCGCTCAATTTAACGACGGCAAACCCGCTGACGTAGCGGTACACAGCTGCTTTTCCTGCCATGCAAGCGTCAAAGCTCGCGACTTTGTCTTTACGCATTACGCGCCTTGAATGCCGAAGGTGCGTTAGCCAACATCGTGAGTTTTAGCGAGTTTTGTGACACCGAGATAGATGTCAGGTAGCACATCCGAAGCTAACCTCCTGCCAGTCCCGCTACGCACGAATGCGCAGCAGTCCACAGAAATCAACGATCAAACTAAGGAGATTGACAAATGTCTGAAAGAATCAACTATCATCGCCGTCGCTTTTGGGCACTGCGTTCCACCCGATCGCCTCATCCACCAATTCAATGAACAAATCCCATGTTCAAAGCAATTAAACACAACCGCCGCCGCTTTTTGGGAACGGCAGCAGCAAGCATTTTCACAGAAATGGCATTTATGGGTACCGCACACGCAAGCTTCGACAAGCCCAAACGATCTGAATTTAGGTTTACTCCTATCAAGCAGATCAAAGCGGGTGTCCTCGACATCGGTTACTACGAAGCAGGAGCGAGCGATGGATCTCCAGTATTGCTGCTGCATGGGTTCCCGTATTCCATCGATAGCTACATTGACGTTGCACCAATGCTTGCTGCACGCGGATGTCGGGTAATTGCTCCCTACCTGCGGGGACATGGATCAACCCGTTTTCTCGACAGCGCCACACCACGCTCCGGGCAGCAAGCCGCCATCGGTGTCGATGCGATCGCCTTGATGGATGCATTGCAGCTAAACCGTGCTGTGCTTGCTGGCTATGACTGGGGTGGACGAGCCGCTTGCGTTGTTGCGGCTCTCTGGCCTGAACGATGCACAGGTCTGGTGTCCGTCAATAGCTACCTGATCCAGGATATTGCCAAGACAGGGCTGCCACTTTCACCCGCGATCGAATCCGGGATCTGGTACCAATACTATTTCCAGACTGAGCGCGGACGCGCCGGACTGACGGCTAACAGACGTGAGATTGCGAGGATTCTCTGGACTCGCAATTCGCCTAACTGGCACTTTGACGAGGCAATGCTCGATCAACACGCCAGCGCCTTCGACAACCCCGATTATGTGGAGGTCGTCATTCATTCCTACCGCCATCGCCTTGGACTTGCTGCCAGCTATCCCATGTATGAGGAACTTGAGCAGCGACTCGCCGCGCAACCGACGATTACGGTGCCGACGATCACGCTGGACGGGGACGCAGATGGTGTCGTGCCAGCAACCGATGGGAAATCAACGGCAGCGAAGTTTAGCGGCGAACGTCAGCATCGGGTCATTCCAAACGTCGGTCATAACCTGCCCCAGGAAGATCCGAAAGCATTCGCAACTGCGGTCTGGGAACTCGCATCAAAGAAACGTTAATGGCTTCTCTAGAGCGATGACTCTGCACCGCTTCACCTTCAAATGGATCGTTATATAAACTACTCTCAGGTACTTACCTGCTATGAACACCCACACACCGAGCGCTAGGGACATTATCGGACCATCACCGTTGATTGCGATCAAAAACGAAGCACCACCCAAGCTGATTGTCGATCCACCGCTTCCCGAACCACTAGCACAGGGACGCGTTTTCATCCAGTACCGGACGGAGAATTTGCGTGTGTTACCAGTGTTTGGCAAAGGTGCCCTCGAAGTATCGCCGCGCATCGGTCATATCCACATCACCGTTGACGACGCGCCGTGGCACTTTGTCGATTCCAGTGGGGAAACGGTGATCTTGGTCGGACTGGAACCTGGCGCGCACAAGGTGCTGATCGAACTAGCTGACCCCATGCACAAAGTAATCACCAGTGAAACTGTGAAGTTCACGCTGCCCGATCCTAAGAAATCATCATGAAAAAACTAGACGGAAAAATCGCAATTGTGACGGCGGCATCTAAAGGAATTGGTGCTTCAATTGCCAAACATCTGGCAACCAAAGGTGCAGCTGTAGTTGTCAATTACGCCTCTAGTAAAAAAGCAACCGATCGCGTGGTTGATGAAATTACCAGCGCAGATGGAAAGGCGATCGCACTACAGGCAGATGTTACCAAAAAAGCAGAGGTCGAAGGTCTTTTTGTGAAGGGCACGCTTGTTTAGCTCTTTATTAGGGTGAGGCAGGAAGCACAGGGCTGTCTTGCTGGAGTTATAAAATCCTTTGACCACAAGCTTTCCCTTGCATTTTACAATATTCCCTTCTACTTCCAGCAAGAACTGCCTTATCTTAGTGACATTCCGCTTACATACTATGAACAACCCCGAAAATCCTCGACGACCCCTGCCGCCTTTCGATAATGAATCCGCTATCCAAAAAGTCCGAATCGCAGAGGATGCTTGGAACACACGTAACCCTGAACTAGTATCACTCGCTTACACGTCGGATAGCAATTGGCGCAACCGCTCAGAATTTCTATCTGGTCGTGAGGCGATCGTCGAGTTCTTAACACGTAAGTGGCTTCAAGAATTGGAATACCGTCTGATCAAAGAGCTTTGGGCTTTTCAAGACAATCGAATTGCTGTCCGGTTTGCTTACGAATGGCATGATGATGCTGGCAATTGGTTCCGTTCCTACGGCAATGAAAATTGGGAGTTTGACGAAGACGGATTCATGCGATGGCGTATTGCCAGCATCAACGACCTGCCAATTCACCAAAGCGAACGCAAATACTACTGGAGACAAGGTCGTCGTCCTGACGATCATCCCGGATTGTCAGACCTCAATCTTTGAAAAGCCCAACGATTATATCACCCATTTTTTATCCTACAAGAAGTCCACTGCTATGAATGCAAATAACGGCATCATTAGCCAGCTCAGTCAATATTCAGTGCCTGTAACCATTGATCGATTAGAAGCCGTCCTTCAGGTAAAAGGCATCACCATTTTTGCCCGCATCGATCAACAGGCTGAAGCCGAAAAAGTCGGATTAAACTTGTGTCCTACACAGCTGTTGCTGTTTGGCAACCCGAAAGCCGGAACTTCCCTCATGGTGGCAGAACCAACGATCGCCCTGGGATGAGTTGGTGAAAAATATCGCTATCATTGCACCTTTAATCTATCAAGCACTTAGTTCCACTTATTGCAAATAAGTCGCAGAATTAGCACGCGATCGCACCTTGGCGTTTTTGAAACAGCATTTAGGTAGTGGTGTCAAAGTCTGAAATGGGGTGACTACTGCCAGATAATTCGCCTACCTCGATCGCCCTGGCAACCAAGATATTCTGATTTTGAATCACTGGGAAAACGCTATATATGGCGGGTGGTTTTTAAGAAAGAGAACGGTGAAAATCAACAAGTAAGGAGAAAAACCATGAACATCAACAAGAATGACACCGCAATAGTCGTCATCGATCCGCAAAACGATGTCTTGAGCGAAAAAGGGGTTTCCTGGGATTTGGTGGGTGAGAGTGTTAAGGATAACAAGACCATCGAGAACATCGAGAGAATCTTCAAAGCCGCGAAGCAGAATGAATTCGAGGTTTTTATCTCCCCTCACTATTACTACCCTACCGACCATAGTTGGAAATTTGCCGGAAACTTAGAGCAAATGATGCTTGAGATTAAGGAGTTCGATCGCCGTGGTGCGTTCAGCCTCGATGGATTCCTGGGATCGGGTGCTGACTGGCTTGATCGCTATAAGTCCTTCATTGAAGATGGCAAGACGATTATCGCCAGTCCCCACAAAGTCTATGGGCCGCAAACTAACGACCTCGTTTTGCAACTACGTAAACGCAACATCAGCAAAGTCATTCTACTTGGAATGTTGGCAAATCTTTGTGTTGAAGCTCACCTACGCGAATTGCTCGAGCAGGGATTCCAGGTCGTTGTCGTCAAGGATGCAACAGCTGCTCCTCGACATCCGGAACTGGGTGACGGCTATAAGGCAGCACTGATCAACTTTGGGTATATCGCCAATGCAGTCCTTTCTACAGATGAAGTTGTAGCAGCAATGCAGTAATGTCAAACTCATTAATTTTATAACACTTATGAAAACATCTGCGTTACTTCTTGCTCTGCCAATCAGTATCTTAGCTAATTTTTCCTTAAGAGCTTCTGCTGATTCTACTGCTGGGATCATCCTAAGTACAAAATGCCAGGGTGGTTATAACATCAATATTTGGCAGAATTATACGAACGGTGAACTGCTCTATCGCGCGACCAATCCCAACGGTAATTTAAGTTTGGGTAAAGGAACTAGCCAAGCGACAGAAGGTGTTCGAGTATATAAGTTTCGGAATAGAAATTATGAATATTGGGTGTGGGATGGCACGTTAGATAACTCGCAGTCTGGAACTTTAGAGGTGTATAAAAACAACCGTATCTTGATGCGGCAAGCTTGTAGAAAAAGTTGAATCTTCTAGCGGATCTTATGAACTTTTGGAAACCCAGCTAGGGCAAGCATCTTGAGTTACGCTCGTCAAAAAATACGTTATCGCTAAAACCTTCTCAGTCAGCCAGTTTTTTAAAATTCGCAACACCTTCTAGACATCGTATTCACCTTATCAAACTCAAAGAATATGGAAGTGGACACTCAACACTATGACGACATTATTATCGGCGGCGGCAAGGCGGGTAAAACACTTGCACCAGCACTAGTCGCTGACGGACGTAAAACTGCTCTGGTTGAACGCAGTTTAAATATGATTGGTGGTGGGTGCATCAATATCGCTTGCATTCCTACTAAAACTATGGTGGCGAGTGCCAATGTAGCAAACACAGTGCGAAACAGTGCCGTTTATGGGGTTAAAACCAACACACCCAGCGTTAATTTAGCAGAGGTGATCCAACGAAAACGATCGGTTGTGCAATCTGCGCGTGAAATGAACTTGCACAATTTAGAAACGGCTCTGGATAACAACTTGATCATTGGCGAAGCAAGGTTTGTTGCTCCCAAAACGATCGCAGTAACGACGACTGAGGGGAATAATCGCTTACTTACCACCGAACGGTTATTTATTAATACAGGCACACGACCGTTAATTCCATCCATTCCCGGACTCACAGAAGTTGAGTTTTTAACGAGTGAGTCGATTATGGAGCTAGAACACCTGCCTGAACACCTGATCGTTCTCGGTAGTGGCTATATTGGTTTAGAGTTTGCCCAAATGTTTCGGCGCTTTGGCTCTGGTGTTACTGTCATTGGGCAAAGTGAGCAAATCCTGTCACAGCAAGATCCAGATATAGCGATCGCAGTTCAAACATTACTGGAACAAGATGGTATTGAATTCTTGCTGAAGGCGAAGGTGTTGAGGGTTGATCGCACTGATAATGAAACCATCCTGCAAATCCAAGTTGCTGATCGTGAAATCACCCTCCAGGGGTCGCATTTGCTCGTCGCCGTTGGTCGTGCGCCGAATACCGATAGCTTAAATTTAGCTGCTGCTGGTGTGGCAAGTGATACACGCGGATTTATTCAAGTCAACGATCGCTTAGAGACGAACATTCCGGGGATTTGGGCGTTAGGCGACATCAACGGTGGCCCGCAATACACTCATATATCGCTCGATGATTCTCGCATTATCAAAGCTAATTTAATTGATGGGGGCAACCGTAGTACACGGGATCGCCTGGTTCCATCCTGTCTGTTCATCGATCCAGAACTGGCGCAGGTGGGTTTAACCGAAACTGAAGCACAGCAACAAGGATATGCTATCCGTGTGGCGAAGGTGGATGCGTCAGCCGTTCCTAGAGCAAGAACACTCGGTCAAACCGATGGACTTTTGAAGGCGATCGTGGATACAGATACAGATCGTATTCTAGGGTGTTCTTTGTTGTGTCATGAAGCAGGTGAAGTGATTTCAACGGTGCAGATGGTGATGCAAGCTCAGATGCCCTACACCGTTCTGCACGATGGTATTTTGACTCATCCCACGATGACCGAGGGGTTAAATATATTGTTTTCCAAGTTGTAAAAAGACAGCAATTGCAGACCTAAGGACTTATCAAATAAACGATATTTCACTCTTGAAGGTCATATACAACCACAGACAACTGCCTACTTTATCCCCTTGTTTTCTGCCGGGAATGCGGACAAGATTACTATATTGTGCGCTACGATGCTGATAAGCACATCTAATGGGTAGATTGGCATCAACTTCCCCCTTACGGGTTCGGTAGTTGCTTTCCGACGCAAGGCGACAGGAACACACTACCTCACCACCAACGCGCTCCCTGCCACAGAGTTACAACAGCCATCGCTAACCAATAAACCTCTTGCAAAAGTCATTTAAGCAGATTGAGTTTTGGGGAGACGAAGCTCATAGTTGTACAAACCAGCTATGAGATTAAATCTCAAAGCAAATCTTTTTCGACGATTGCGATAACGGTCAGACAAAATTTTAAATATTTTCAGTTTTCGATTGATATGCTCACCCACAACTCGGACTTTGGCTAACTCTTGATTACTTTTTTTCTCTTCACGGTTGAGTTCACCACCTAAGCGGTTTCTTTTTTGGTATTCGGCTCTTGGCATGAAGTTTATGAATTCCTTGATATCCTTTATCACCCAAGCATTCGATATCTTTTCTTAACCTAACTTTACTATTTTTGAAGATACGAAAATCATGCTCTTTTCCCTTACCATGTGCGGTACAGAGGATTTCTCCTGTACTTTGGTCTACGACAACTTGAGATTTTAATGTATGTCTTTTCTTTTTACCACTATAGAACTGTTTCTGTTTTTTTTAGGACGTTCTATCGGGCTTTCCGTAACATCCACCACCACTACTTCTATCTGATAATTTTGGTAGGAAAGCTTTTTCTTCCCAGGAAGCGAAAATTCTCTTGAACTGATGAGAATATCTTCGATTTTTCTAATGATACGATATGCTGTTGACTCGTTGACTCACCTTGATTGGCCAATATGAAAATAGGTGCGGTACTCCCTCCAATACTCCAATGTCATCAACAATTGGTTTTCTAAGCTCAGTTTACCTGGTCGCCCTGTTTTCAGCTTTGTTTTTGAACGCGAAAGCCCGTCCTCTGTCATCTGAGTAAAAGTCTCAGGATGCACACCACACAAGCGTTTGAATTCTTCCGGTTTGAGATTTTTTACCTTTTCGTAGGTCATAGATGTAAAGAAAGTTCTAACCTACTTGTCCCACGCTCATGAGACTTTTGCAAGAGGTCTAATGTGCATTTTGGCGGCGTTTTCCTTAAGATATTGGAGATGGTGATCGTGAGTCTGTTTACGCAGTTCTCCAATGATTTAATCGACTTGCGATCTCATCTAACGTCGGTTGTTCCTGCTTCGATGACCTTAGTGACCAAGGCTGAGTCTAAGTAAGCACGGACTTTGACAATCTGCTGATCGCAAAATTGGCAGATCCAACAGTATTCGTTATTGAACTGAACACCACTCTTCGCAATCGCTTGGGTGTAAAGTTCTACGATCGCAGTGTCTCCATCAACGAAGACATCGCGCGTGAACAATTTCAAACCCCCGCTGAATAAAGGATTAAGCCGTGAGAAGGTCGCTTGCTGGAACGCAGTTTTCGATTGATAATTGCCTGCGAGGGGTTGTGTACCCAACACAGTCCATTTCACATCATCTGCAACAAAGTCAAAAAATTTTTCGGACGTGTCGCTTTCTAAATGCTTGAATATGTTGCGAACAGTCTCATAGGTAATCATAACACCACTTTTTTCATCCTTTTCACTTTAGTGATTTTGAAACAGTCGCATTGACCAGATCGTTACGTTAAGCCCTAGGGCGTGTCATCAATTGAGCCAAATAATAGAAGCAGCAAGATAAATTGCACCCAGAAAGTTGGCAGCGCGTTTGTCCTAGCGCGTCGCAATTGCCCGATACTGTTTGAGTTTGGCAAAGAAGTTTTCAATCAGGTGACGAGCTTTGTACAAATCTTGGTCGTAGTCACGAGGGTGATTACGGTTACGCTTGGGGGGAATCACTGCGGTTTTACCCTGTGCCGAATCAGCCGCTCAATTACTCGCTCATCCGCATCATCGGCTTTGTCTGCTAAAACTGTGTCAGCAACAATGTTGGGTAGCAGTTGGTCGGCTCCATCAAAGTCACAAGCTTGCCCTGGTGTCAGGTAGAAGCTTAGTGGGTTGCCCAACGCATCCACTACAGCATGAATCTTGGTACTCAATCCACCAATGCTTCGACCAATGGCTTCAGTCGATGGCTCCCCCCCTTTGCACCAGCACTATGCTGATGGGCGCGGACAATTGTGGAGTCAATCATCGCATATTCATTATCGGCATCGTCTGCCAAGTGCTGAAACACTCCTTCCCAAACCCCTGTTTTTGACCATCTGCTAAAACGGGTATGAATCACTCGGAAATCTCCAAATCGCTCTGGGAGGTCTCTCCAGGGTATCCCTGCTCGATAACGGTACAGCACTGCTTCCACAAATAACCGATTATCTCTGGCTGTCACCCCCACATACCCAAATCGTCCAGGTAGTAAGTCTTTAATCCTCTCCCACTGGTCATCTCGTAGCGCATAACGTCGAGTCATTAGAACTCTATTTGGGTTATCCCAAGCATCACTGACTTCAGTTTACCTAATTGATGACACGCCCTAGTTGTACCGAACTAAAATTATAATCGCCTCGATCCGTAATCAAGCCGATTTTTGACCCAGATTAAATCGTAAAGCTCTTTCTGCTCAGCCGACAGCACTTGAGCATCAAAAACAGACAAGCGACCACCCAGCGTCTCAATCTGGCTAAACATCACGATTTCTTAAAACCTCTCATGCCTGCTTTGAAGGAAGCATTTTATCCAGTCGTTGAGAAAACAAGTTGTAAGCATTACCAAGTCATTGCGGCTTCCCGAACTTCATCACTTAACATCTGCGTTTCATTCAATTTTTTAAGGAGTTGTTCGCAAGCTTCAAGTGAGATGATGATTCACTCTTGAAAAGTATGCTTCAATGTAGCATAAATCAAATGAATCTATCACGCTCCCATGAATGACGCGCCCTCTGCCACTCATTGCTACTAGCTTACCGCGCTGCTTACAGCACCCTTAAGGGCTGCAATTCCCTGTTCAATGCTAGCCCACAGACCCATGTCAGGTTCCTTACCAGCTATCTCTCGCGTTCCAACGAAGTAAAGAACGCCTTTAAGAATCTCTTGGTGAGCGCGATTTTCAAAATTAACTCGGTTAAGCGGTTCCATCAAATCTTGAAGATCATCATTCAAGGACTGGGCAACCTTGTGTAGAACCAGCCCGGTCATTGTCTGTTGATGCTTTAGCAACTCAAGCTGTAAGTACTTGTCATACAGAGTTAGCTCGGAACCGCTCATCATTTGGCTTACCTTCTGGGCATGTTGTTGAGTAATGTCGCGAGGTTCTGCTGCGTTGCCGTATCTAGAAATAGCTGCTTCAATAACGCCGAGATTTAAGCGATCGCTGTTTATCATTCCTTCGAGCCGCTCGCAAATCGTATTGTCGTCCGTCTGTGCTATTAACTTTTGCTCACTTTCCAACAGAACATTCTGAAAAAGCTTTAGATCAGCAAGCTTAGTTGCTATATTTGTCACATTGGTCATTATTATTAACTCCAGACTACAGGTTTTATCAGTTATGACAAGCTCTCCTCACTTTTTCCATCTTCTCGTGAGGTTTGAGTAAGTCCGTCCCTCTTCAGAAAGATTTATATCAAGTTTAGTAAGTATGTTTCAGCCTTTTTCTAGAAAGTTACATGCGATAAGGTCTATTTTTGCCAGTTAGTAACTGTCGGTTCACTCATTTTCAATAGGAGAGAAGGAATTAAGTCTTGCACTAGTTAATCAAGTAAAAACAGTTCAAACACTGTGGTATTTTCAATAGGAGAGAAGGAATTAAGTCTTGCACTGCCGACGATGTAGCAGATAAAGAGACTCCGGCAATTTCATCACTGAAAGGATGTGTCGCTGGAGAGGTGAAAAAGGAGTAATAAAGATGGTAAAATTCGGTAACAAATAAAGAGTTGAATGTTACAAAAAGTCTTGAGCAGTTGTTCCGTAGAAGGGCGAAGAGTGGCTCGTTTAGGATTGCCATCATAAAGACCAACTAGAGACTATTGACATTCTTGGAGAGCCTGTCGCACGACAAACTCCACAAGGGTAAATACCCGTAAAGCCAATGTGAGTAAGAACATTAAGCCAATAATGCGGTCTTGATTCTCAATACCTTTGCCATTCCTGGTCATCGAGTGGCCTATGAGAACGTAGCGTTCGAGCCGAAGCTCTCGGATGACTTCAGCAAACAGCCTGCACATCTCCTTTGCTTCGGGGTGTAAGTCTGTACTGTGTGATTAGTTGATAGTGGTTTAATTGTAGATACATTTGGAAGGAGATTCCACAGTTAATGAGTCGTAAATTCATATCTTCTGGTTCTATCTTCGAGCAAGAAATTGCTTATTCTAGAGCAGTTGTTGATGGAGACTGGGTTTTTGTTTCTGGTACCACGGGTTTTGATTACAGTTCGATGACCATATCTGATGATGTTGTAAAACAAACAGAGCAATGTTTTAAAAACATTAATGCCGCACTGATAGAGGCAGAACTGGTAATGCACGATATAGTGCGAGTTCGTTACATTTTACCCATTCGAGAAGACTTTGAATTTTGCTGGCCAGTAATTCGTAAATATTTAGGAGATGTCAGACCAGCAGCAACAATGATTGTTGCTGGACTCTCAGATCCTAGAATGCAGATTGAGATAGAGGTGACAGCAAAAAAAACTAGGGGCTAGGTTTGAGGAGCAATTTTGTGACAAATCATTGAGTATATTTTTCGCTTTCTCAATTACTGTAAGGCTTTTAGGTTCCGCACCGGGAACTAGTCTAAACTCCAGTTGTATAGCGTTACTGAACTAGGGGCAAAGCTCGCCGATTTAGAGTGGCACGGCGCGGCTTTGTGTCGGCACAGCATCGGTAAAGTTCTTGACATCAGCCATCACCCGCTCGGTCTGCGGCGAAGCGAGCGCGGCGGGAATCGCTGCCTCGTCTCGGAATCCGCACACACAGACCGCGATCGTGTCTGCGCCATCGCCAGCCGGAAAGAAGGCGGCGGCGGTTTCGAGTCCATAGGAACCCCAAGCCTCCAGCACCAGCGGCAGGTGAGTGCTAAGGTAGTAGTCGCGATCAAAGTGCGTACTGGCATCTCCCGGATAGGTCACAAACAGCATTGTCATTCTGGTCTCCTTTCTGAAGTAGAGGGTGAGCGACTTGATACAACAGCTAGCTATCATTTTTTCCTGGGTCGTCGCTGGTGTGTGCCGCCAGCCAGCCCAGGACCAGTTGAAGAGACTGATCGGAATTTTTCTCGTAGATTAGACCGTGCCCGTTGCCGAGTATGCCGTGGTCAGGTAGGTGCAGATGTTCGACAGCCGCACCCGCCTTAGCAAGGAAGTCCACGATGGCGGGACCGAATGTGGCGAAAATCGAAGTCTCACCAGTGACCACCGCGATCGGCAACCCAGCCAACGCCGGAATCCGCAGCGATGCTGGATCGGCAGCATGGACATCAGCGATGTCAGCACGTGGAGGATCAAAGGTGACGGGAGCGGCAGTCAGTCCCCAGTCGAGAGTCCCGATGCCAGGGGTTTCGGCGAACGGCGGACCCATCGGCTCGATAGTAACAATCGCGGCAACGAGTTCAGGACGCCGATCGGCGGCGAGCCAGCCATCGGGTCCCGATGCCGAATGGGTAACGACGATCGCAGGTCCGATCCGGTCTAGCAGGCGGGCGAGCCTCGCTGCATCCATTTCCTGTGACGCGGCGAGGTCGGCTGGCATCGGTCCGTACGGTGCAATGAAAGCGTCGAACGCGGCATCGTCGTTCGGGTCGAAGATCCACTGCGTCTGGATGCCGTTAGCCGTCGTGGGCGGAAAGTAAACCTCTCTACCTCGCTCGTAGGAGAACGGCGGTCCCATCGAACCAACGATGTCAGGGTGGTAGGGCGAACGACCGTGCCCGGGACGGTCAACAGCAAGTACCGCATACCCAGCCTCAACGAATCGCTGCGCCCAACCGGGACGACCATCAGGCGTGTTGAGCCATTCGGTGCCTTGCAACGTGCCGCCATGTACTAGCACCACAGGATAGGGCTGTGTCACGCATTCCGGTGCCTCCCAGGACACGAACATCGGTCCGCGCTGAAACGTCTGCCCATTGCGGGTGACGCGATCGCCGGATACCCAGAAGTGCCCGCGACGCGACGTTCTCGCTGGGGTGTCCGCCCAAAAGGGAATGCTGTCTTTCGGGGGTTCGGTAAAGTAATGGTCTGCAGGCTTCGTGCGTAAATGACTGAACTCCACCATAGTTTTCTCCTGTTCCTTCATGTCGGGATATTAGCCACTGTTCTTGATTCGGCTACAGTCTTGCTAGGCTACGCCCTCTTCTAGTCCTGCCCGCCGACGTGTGATCTTAGCCAGAGCTGACCAGTCCTTGGAACCTAGTCCCTGATCGACCGCTTTGTTTAGGTTCTCTCGCACAATTTCCGCAGCAGGCAACACAGTATGCTTTGCTTTGGCTGCATCAAGCGCTAGATTCACGTCTTTGAGTCCCAAGGTCAGCTTAAACCCTGGTTCGTAGTTGTTGCTGGCAATATTATCGCCATAGCGCTTATAGCTCGGACTCGCGAAAATTGTGTTCGTGACAACCTCGAGAAAATCGCTCGCCTTCAAACCGTAGCTTTCGGTCAGCGCTGTAGCTTCGCCCATCGACTCAATGGCAAGCGTAATCATCATGTTGGCCGCGATCTTCGTCACGTTGGCGTGCTTGGGATCATCGCCGAGGTGCCATGTCTTCTGACCCAGAGCGTCGAAAAGGGGCTGAACCGTTGCAATCGCTTCAGCGTTACCCGCTGCGATAATATTCAACTCACCCTTTGCAGCTACGGCAGGAATACCGAGAACCGGGGCGGCAACGTAAGCAATCCCCGCGCTGCGGTGCAGATCGTGTAATTCTCCAGAGAGCGCGGGTGAAATCGTTGCCATCATGATGTGGACACAGTCTTTACGTGCAGAATCGAGTGCCTTTGAGTCAAGGATCACACTACGCACTGCTGCATCATCCGACAGCATGGTAATGACAGCATCGTTCTCAAACGCGGCGGCTGACGATGGCAGCACCGTGACACCTTCGAGCGATTTAGCCGCGTCCAAGTTGCGGTTCCACACTTTCACGCTATGACCTGCCTTGATCAAATTTGGCACCATTGCAGTGCCCATGCTTCCGATTCCAATAAAACCGATATTCATCACAATACCCTCCAGAAGTGCTTTTTATCAAAAACTCGCGAATCCGAGTGCCGAGTTTGTTGTCGTGAACCAACTGTCATCTTCACTTAATATGTTATGACAAAATTTGGAACCTGAAAAAAGTGTTTTTACTGGTTCCAAATATAGCACATCGACTTGATCCTGGAACTGGTTATACTGGTTTTATGTGTCAATCTGTCCCTACCAATCACCTAACACCCGCTGATTTAGCGTTCCGGTTCACTCCTGGTCGCTTGTCACTGAACCTCATCGCCACCATCGGCGAACGCGGACACCGTGATATCGAGCGACTATTGATACCCACCGATTTCGCCCGATGGTGCGTCGATGCCGGATTAATGTCGGACGCTTCGGATGTTAGTCCGAAGGCGCTAAAGTCTGCAAAGACGCTTCGGGAAGCCATGTACCAGACTGTGCAATCGCTCCGCTGCCATCACGTTCCCAACCCAGTAGACATCGAGACAATCAACGCTTGGGCTGCCCGATCGCCAGCGGTGCTCCAGCTCAACCCGGACGGGCGAAGTGTCTCATGGACTGCGGTTTGTTCTGTAGATACCGCCCTCGCCTTGATCGCGCGCGACGCGATCAACTTGTTCTCAAGTTCTTTGGTAGAGCGGATTAAAGCCTGCGCTAACCCTGAGTGCGCGATGCTCTTCCTAGACACTTCACATTCCGGTCAGCGCAGATGGTGTGCAATGACTGGTAACGGTTGCGGCAATCGTGCAAAGAAGACCGCCTTCCGCCAGCGCCAACGGAACGCTCCCGTACTTGAATAGGCTCGCTAATCCATTTTACAAGTTGCCATCATGATGAACTGGTAATGCAATTCGGTAATTAACTAAGCATAATATTTATCTGTAATTCCACTTCATAATCTTAAGCATGTTCAGTCCATGCAATAATAATGCTAGCTAGAAGTTCGGTCAACTGGTGACAGATGCGCCCGATTGGGTGGATTGGATGGCGAAAATCATTCTCCCTTTGCCAAGTTTTGGCAGACATTAAACCGAATGTTATCTCCTCGAACTCCGTGGGGATAATCTCGTCATATCTGCCATATCTACCCTACCGCAGTACTGCCGTGGTCAAGGGAGTCACAGGCTCGGATGCAGGTGTACGTCCCTGAATCATTGATAATTTGACCGTTGACAGCTGTGGCAAAACATGATTTCCAAACAGTTCGCACTCTTCAATCAGAGGATAACCTGACAAGATGAACGCCCTGATTCCCATATCCATATAACGATTTATCTTCCAGAGAATTTGCTCTGGTGTACCAACCAATGCTGCCCCACAGCCAGATCGCGCCCGACCAATACCACCCCACAATAGAGGCTCTAAGTAATCCGATGTGGATTTTGCCCGGATCTCATCTTGGCGTAAAACACCCAAAGATTTGTGGTCTTGTGTACGTTCTTTAAGGTTGAAGCCAGCTGGATCAAATTTTGACATCATACTCTGTGCCCAGGCACGGGCTTCTTCTTGAGTTGAGCGCACAATAACATGAACACGCAAACCAAAGTCAATCTGACGACCATATTTGGCTGCTCTAAAACTCATGTCTTGCATGGTTGCGTAAATGCTTTCTTCTGGTTCCGGCCACATCAGGTACACATCGCAATATTTGGCACACACTTCTTTTGAACCCTCTGAAATGCCACCAAAATATAGCAGTGGTCCGCCATTTTGCTGATAAGGCTTCACTGGGTCTGTGGTATTAAGTTTGACCTGATAGATTTCACCTTCAAAATCAATACTTTCCTTAGTCCAGGCTTGTTTGAGGATTTCAATAGTTTCGCAGCATCGTTTGTAACGCAGTTCGGGACTTTCTATTACACCAGGCAGATTAGAATTAATAATATTGATAGTCAATCGACCTTTGAGAATATGATCCAGGGTAGTGATATGACGCGCCAGCATGGTCGGGAAAATTTCGCCTGTCCGCAAAGCCGTCAGCATATTGATGCTCTCGGTTTGCGGGCCCATAGCAGAGGCAAACGGAATCACTTCCTGCCCAACGAGGTATGAGGTCGGCAGCAGTATATTACCAAAGCCCATTCGCTCGGCGGTCAGCATGATGTTTCGGCAGTGCTCATAGTTGCTCCGGCGTTTTTCGTCTAGTACACCTAAATATTGTGTATCGCCCCCACAAAGGTCGTCAAACCAGGCAATTTCAGCGTTTCGTAATCGTGTTCGGATCGCAACAGATTTTAGAGGTTCGGTGAGCATTAATTTGTGATTTTCATCTCAATCGTAAGTCCAACTTATCGTATTTCATAGCCTTCTTGGGTATCCACCAAGGTATGTGCCTGAAGGGGACACGTTGTAAACTTTTGTTGGAGAACGTGCTGAGGGGAAAAGTTGTACCACCCACAATATACGGCGCTTGTACCGAAAATCCTTTTTCTTCTCTGCTCCGGGAGCTTTCTTGCCAAGGGACAGAAACAACAATTCATTAGACAGCTACGAATGCGATCGCTCCCACCACTCACTGACATATCGCAATCAATCCCCTAAACATTAGACCTCTTGCAAAAGTCACTCAGGAAGATTTGATTTTGGGGAGAAAAAGCTCGTAATTGTAGAGAGCAGCAATCAGATTAAACCGCAAACTAAATCTTTTTCGGCGATTTCTATAAGCAAGAGACAAAACTTTAAATACCTTTAACCTGCGATTTACATGCTCACCTAAAACTCTAATTTTGGCTAATTCTTGATTACTCTTTTTATCTTCATAACTTAAAGTAGGTCATTAATGCTACCCAACTCTAACTTATTTGTCCCACGCATCTGGGACTTTTGCAAGAGGTCTATTTTGTACATAGGAGCAATAATATGACATTCACTCTGGATAATCGCTTTCAAGACAAAGAATCGTCCTTAACTCAAGCATTGCGGCAGATACAACAGTTAAATTCCAGGATTCAGGAATTAGAGCAGCATCATCAAGACTATGTGCGTTCGCAACAAAATTTGATTAGTGCGATCGCCGAAATTTGTATTTCTCCGATCCAGGAAGTACAGGCACTTCGTATTTTGATCTATAGGGGAGAAGCAGCTTGTCAGCAGTACTTGCGTTCACTGCTAGTCAAACAGTGTAAATCACCGCCGCCAATCAGTACCCGACGTTCGATATCGACTGCGGTTTTGATGTATAACTTGTGCTGTTGCAGCATTTGTTCAAGTTGTTCAGGGGTAGCGCTCTCGCGTAGCACCAAAATCATTTAAATCATAACTTCTATCAGGGAAAGGCATTCTAATTATGAAACGGAATCAAGCACAAGTAATTGCTGTAAGTCTCACTGGCACATTAGCGGCTATATCTATCGGGTATTTAGGAGTACAAATATTGGGCAGAAATACAATGTATATAATTGCTACAGTCATGTTTGGACTGGGTACTGGGGGATGTATTGGTCAGGTTTTGGTAGAGAAAAGGCAGCAGCAAGTAGTACAAACACAGTCAAAACAACAATAGGAGCAATCGCATGGAAACTTCAAAAGTTGTCACTATTCCCAATCATTGGACATCACCCAAATATTCGTTAGGGCAGAGAACCAAGCAGGGAGTGATTGTAGGCGTTCAGTATTGTCTAAAAAGAAAATTTATTTAATCCTGAGCGCGATGGCTCATGGCAATATGCAGTATTAGTTAGCACCGAAGATGAGCAGGTCGAATACATCTCGGAGTCTGGGGTTCAATTACCACCTGAAAAAGAATTGCGGTTGGAGATGGAAAGCGAGATTGACTTTTGCCAGCGCAAGATTGAAGTTACAACCGATGATCTGGGGTTAGAGCTAACTTAGCGATCGCCACAGTGACAAGACAATTTCATTAGGCTCAAGGCTGAATAGTCTTCGCCGACTGGTTAAATAACAAATTTCGTAACTTATCTGGATCGAGCGCTTCAGTTTTGAATGCTTCTGCTTTTTCGTAGGCGCGAATTGTTGCTGGACGCGCTTTAATTGTCTCAAACCAGCGCTTAAGGTGAGGAAAATCCTCTAGGTTTTGACTTTGGAGTTCATGGGGCACTATCCAGGGATAAGCAGCAATATCAGCAATGGAATAATCGCCAGCTACAAATTCTCTATCTGCTAGTTGCTTATTCAGTATTGCATATAAGCGTCCCGTTTCATTCACATAGCGGTTAATGGCATATTCAATCTTTTCGGGAGCATAGACGCTAAAGTGATGATTTTGTCCCGCCATTGGCCCCAGTCCTGCCATTTGCCAAAACAACCATTGTAAAACTTGAGTGCGATTACGTAAATCTTGTGGGATTAATTTCCCGGTTTTTTCTGCCAAATATAGTAAGATTGCACCAGACTCAAATACCGAAATTGGCGCACCTCCATCTGCTGGCTCGTGGTCAACGATCGCAGGCATACGATTGTTAGGAGAAATCTTCAGAAATTCCGACTTAAATTGATCCCCAGCCCCAATATTCACAGGAATTATGGTGTATGGTAAGCCGACTTCTTCCAAGAAAATTGTGATTTTATGACCGTTTGGAGTTGCCCAATAGTAAAGTTCAATCATGGTTCTTTTCCTAAAATTGTGCAATTTTTTTGTAGCTTAATAGTATGTTACAAACATTTCTTAATTACGAATTACGAATTACGAATTACGAATTAGATTGTGGTGATTTTGCGATCGCAGCCCAAACTCTATGATGAACCTGAAGAATTGGTGTAGGATATTTTGTTTCGAGTAATGCTGCCAATTTCTGGTCAAATACTTCTACTTTTTCTGGTATCAAGCTGCCTCCCACACCAGCACTCGCCCGAACTCGTCCTCGCCAGTCTTCGTGTGTATAAGACACAAATATATCATAAGAAAATGTGCGAATTTCTCGGAATCCCCCTTCACCAATATCTTCTAACCACTGGGGATATAATCCATTACCGCCGCCTAAATTCCACGCGGGATTATGAGCCTCGATTAGTTGTTCTGTTGCTTCAACTAGATTACCTTTTAAGGGTATCCAATCAAAATGTGCGATCGCGATCAAGCCATTTCTCCTCAATATCCGAGTAATTTCTTGGACGGCACGCGGACGGTCAAACCAATGCCAACACTGTCCAGCTGTCACTATATCCGCACTAGCGTCTGGTAACTCTGTATTCTCGGCAGTTGCGACTCGATAATCTACTTTCAGTTGGGCAGATTCGCTCAACAGTCTCGCTTGTTCTAAAAGTGAGGCTGATCGATCTATGGCAATTACATAAGCACCTCTATCGGCAAAGCCGCGCGCTAGTGTTCCTGTTCCTGTACCGAGATCAACAATATTTTGCCCTGGTAAACCTATGCCATATTCAGACAGTTTGTTAAATAATGAACTGGGAAAGCCAGCGCGGTGTTTTGCATAATCAGTAGCAGTTGCACTAAAGTCAATTTTCATACCTGCAAAACTATCTTTCTAACAATTGTCTAGCCTAGAAGTTCTCTACCCACGGACGTAGTTCTACTTCATAAGTCCAAGCACTGCGTGGTTGGCGGAGAATGCTGAGATAAGTTTGAGCGATCGCATCCGGGTCAAGAGTACTATCTGGTTTATCTGCTGGATCTTGGTTGCCTGTAGAGCGGATTCCACCATCAATCACGAAATGCGCCACATGGATATTCTTTGGTGCTAATTCTCTAGCAATACTCTGAGCCAAACCGCGTAGTGCAAATTTACCCATTGCAAAGGGAGCAGACAAAGGATAACCCTTAATACTGGCTGAGGCTCCAGTAAAAAATATAGCACCGCTACCAAGTTGCAAAAACCTTTTGGTAGCAGCTTGAGCCACAAGAAAGCCACCATAAGCAGTGATATCTAGGGTTTTTGCCACTTCACTAGGGTCTAGATCGACAAGAGGCCCCCGCACCCGGAAACTGGGATTGTAAACGACAATATTCAAGGAACCGAGTTTATTATCAACATCAATAAATAACTGTTCTACTTCATCTGGCTTTGAGACATCAGCAGCGAAACTAACCGCCCCAATTTCACTGCTCAATTGAGTGAGTTTTTCAATTTGGCGAGCCGCTAAAGCTACGGTAAATCCTTCTTTGGCAAATAGGCGAGCTAAAGAAGCGCTTAGTCCACTACCTGCACCGACAATTAAAGCTGTTGTTGCCATAAATTCAATTCTACTTGTTAGGATAAACGATTAAGATTAGTTATTCAATAATTCTTATACTAAATTATTATTTACAAATATCAAAAAAAATTAGAACTTGTATCAGAAATCACTGTATAAATTGATCTAATTTTTCGCACCAACTAAAGGCTATTTGTTTCATATTAAAATTCTACTAAGTAAATCGGTGGGAAAAAACATAATCATGTTAAGAAAGATAAATGAGACTAAAACCTTCTTCTCTCCTGCCTTTTACCTTGGTGCTAGCCTCTTCCCTTGAGCAATTGTATGTAAAACTAACTCTATATTATTAAATATTTACTCATTACTAAAGCGAATTACAGTAACATGATTAGATTGTAACCAGTTTTGTCTGATAAAATCTTGAGGTTGATGATTTGCATGAATACTACCATCAAACTCAATAATTAGTAATTTTTCGTGACAACAATAAAAATCAGTTATTATATCTACCAATATTATGTTATCTACGACGTTTTGTATTTAATAAACGTCTATTTCTTAAACATTCCCATAATATTTGCTCTGCTGGTGTTTGTTGTGTTCTTAACTTGCGGGCACGTTCTAATAATATCTTTGGGAATTTGTCGGTTACTACTAGCTAATTTAGCAATTTCCGCCCTCACCCCTAGCCCCTCTCCCTCTAGGAGAGAAAAACAAGATTTATCTTTATTGCTATCTTGTTGATATTTATTCTCTTCTTCTTTTTCTTTACTCCCTCTCCCTTGGGGAGAGGGTTGGGGTGAGGGCTTATATTCCATAATTTTGCACCTAAAACGAACTCATTTGTGCTTCACTATGATTATTTTTTCCTTTTTTACCCCAGACTTAGAACTCTTCGCCTTTTTTTGCCTTTATCATGCGCGCAATTATTGAATTTCGGTGGCGAGGTTGTGGAAGCAGTTGTAAGTTTTGGCTAATCCTTCAGAGAATGCAAATTATCAAAACGTTGCTGCACATTTACACCCACTTGCGATCGCAGCTTAATTTTCACACCTTGTTTAGGGTAACGTATACAATCGGGGCTACTGCCGCCTTCCTTGCTGGCAGCAGCCTAAGAGCAGCATTTTCAGCTAGAAAAACGAGATTTGAAAAGGGTTTGGGCTTAAGTTAATACCAATACCCTCAACCCTCACCCGCTCTTAACCGTTAAGCTCATCTTCTTGATGGGTTTGGATTACACAGTCAGAAGTCGGCTTGGCAACGCAGGTGAGAACATATCCTGCGTCTATTTGATCGTCGTCTAAGAAGTTCTGATCTGATTGGTCAACTGTACCTGAAATCAGCTTACCAGTGCAGGTTGAGCAAGAACCAGCGTTACACGAGTAGGGCAAATCCATCTCATTTTCTTCGTTAGCAATCTCTAGAATGTAATCTTCATCGGAAACTTCAATTGTTTTTTCTTCATCTGGAGTCTTTAATGTGACTTTATAAGTTGCCATGTAACAATCCCTAGCTAAATGTGAACTACATTGTTGATCCTACGGGTTTATGTGCTGCGAGTCTAGAGTTAAATGTGGTTGATTATTTTATATCTTGAGACGCTTAGTTTGAACCGGAAGTAAGAGTAAAAAATGCTGCGATCGCTTCAGCAAATCCCTCAAATGAACTGTAATCTCTAGACACGATAGAGACAGTCACACCCAACTTTTGGGCATTAGCAGTGGTGTAAGGGCCAAAACATGCAATAACACAATGTTCATAATCGCTTTGCGAGTTAACCATTGTCAAAAAGCTTTCTACTTCCGCTGTGCTACTAAAGGCAATTACATCAATAATTGCTTGACGCATCAGGTTTAATTCAATACCGTAGATACTTTTGTCTAAACCCTGCGTAATATATGTGGGTACGCGAGTTACTTCTATGCCCAATTGTTGCAAATCCGTAATCAAATTGGGTACAACATTAGGTTCAGGCAAACCTACAACTTCTGGAGCAGGTATCAGCACTTTTTTCTCGTGAATTTGCGGAAGTTTCGCTAATTCAGCCACAATTCCGGCTGGGCTAGATTCTGTTGGAATTAAATCCACTTTGCTACAAAAAGACAATAAGCTTTCTGCATCTTTTCCTAAGGCACATAAGTGACATTTTTGCACTACAGATATAGGAATATTCAAATCATTTATGCGGTGAAAAAATGCGGCGATTCCGTTTCTACTTGTGAAAAGAATCCAATCAAATTCGCTGATATGGGTTAAAGCGGCATCTAAGAGGGTGTAGTTTGATAAATAGCAGGTTTCGATAGTAGGCATGAAAACAGGTAAACCACCTTTTTTGATGATTTGTTCGGATAACCTATAAGCATAATTTCTCGGTGCTGTTACTAAAATTCTCTTGCCATATAGAGGTAAGTTTCTAGATGGAGTCAGCAGATTGATTTCTCTTGATTCGGTGTG
The DNA here is from genome assembly GCF_964247315.1 of uncultured Nostoc sp. Lineage (GTDB taxonomy): Bacteria > Cyanobacteriota > Cyanobacteriia > Cyanobacteriales > Nostocaceae > Nostoc. The sequence goes on along the minus strand of NZ_CAXTTT010000037.1, from coordinate 13,779 downwards.
CATTTGTTTATCGAACTGACTTTTACGATTAAGTCGTGAAACAACGAAATAGCAAGGGTTTTACACTATATTTATTCTCGACAAGTTAATTTTAATGACAATTAATCACTAGAGAATAGAGCTTTAGGCTAGGCGTATAGTAAGCATAGGCGTAGCCCGTCGTAGACATTGCTCGATTAAGGAGAATAACGGGAAAAGTCAGATTGATAAACAACTCCGTAGCATTCTCATAATGTCATTCTGACAGCGCCTCCTTCACAGCCAGCAATCGCTCTTAAGGCGGGGCGTAGCACATCACACAACTCTAATAACTTACTTTACCCCATCCACTGCACTCAATCGGGCGCATCTGACCCCAGTTGAGCAAACTTGTCTAGTTCAAAATTCCCTGCGCGAATGCTAACGCTTTTTGTGGCTGAAGATTATTAATTGACTAATTTTTTTATGTCTCAATCTGAAATTGGTATCTAACGCCTAGTCTTTCTGTGCAAGATAAAGTTATTTACCGTTACCTCATTTTTGAGCTAACGATAAGTAACTTGTTAAGATGATGTTGACTGCACAATTACTCAAAATAAACCATCACTGACCACCATTAAAAGCATGAAGCATCTGTCGGACTACAACTTCTTTGACCCGGAAGTGCTTGTGTGTCCTTATGAATTTTACAAGCTGGCACAGGAGCAAGCACCAATTATGGAGCTACCTAGTTCCAGAACAGGAGCAAAACTCTTTCTCGTTACCAGCTATGACTTGGTGAGAGAAATTCTTAAGGATACAAGAGTATTCTCTAGCAATTTCTCTACTTTACTGGCTGGAAAAGAAGAACAGGATGAAGAGTTGCAGAAAATTTCCGCTCAAGGCTGGCCTCAGATGAACACCCTGCTCACAGCAGATCCGCCAGAACACGAGCGATTTCGAGCGCTGGTGAATAAAGCATTCACCCCTGAGCGTATCAACAAAATGTCTGACTTGATTGAGCAGATTGTTGATGAACTGATTGACAGTTTCATCGATCGCAGCAAGTGTGAGTTTGTCAGTGAGTTTGCCGTAGCTTTACCGCTCAAAGTTATTGCTCAACAGTTAGGTGTGCCGCAAGCAGATATACCAAAGTTCAAGCAATGGTCTGATGCTTTTATTGCACGTCTAGGCCACACACTCTCTAGAGAGCAGGAGATTGAGTGTGCTAAAGATGTTGTTGCTTTCCAGCATTATTTTAAGGATGTCATAGACTCGCGCCAAAAACAGCCTCAAGATGATTTGATCACTGACTTGGTACAGGCAAAGGTAGCTGGACGATCGCTTGATACTGCTGAACTGCTGAGTATAATTCAGCAGATATTAGTGGCTGGTAATGAAACTGTCACCAGTGCGCTCGCAGGTGGGATGTTGTTGCTGGCAAACAATAAAGAGCAAATAAAGTTGCTACAAACAGATATTTCGCAGCTAGAGAACTTTGTTGAAGAAGTTCTACGGATGGAAAGTCCAACAGCGGGAATGTGGCGAGTTGTGACGGAAGATATAAAACTAGGAGACGTTGCTCTCCAAGCTGGGTCTTTGGTCATGATCCGCTTCGATGCTGCTAACCGCGACCCGATAAAATTTATTGAGGGTGAGCGTTTCGATGTGCGCCGCCATAATGCTAGCAATCACCTATCTTTTGGTCATGGGATTCATTTTTGTTTAGGTGCTATGCTTGCTCGTAAGGAAATGCAGATTGCATATCAGCGATTGTTGCTACGGCTTAAGAACATCCGCTTGGATCAATCCGGTTATCAGTACTTACCGAATATACTCATGCGGGCACTAAAGTACCTCTATATTGAATTCGACAAGGTAGTATGAGTGGTTATTTAATCTTTAGGCGTTGCAGAATTATACGATGATTTCGCCCAATCTGGAACGAATTTTCAATGGTTTCAACCGCCAAATCATCCCGCATTTATGCAACGCTTTAATCAGACGTTAGAGGTAGTGCGATAAGCCTAACGGCATGGCTTCGCTTACTGCACAGCCTACCAAAACAAAAAATAGGACGGCCAGGTAAGCTCTGCTTAGAAGACCAATTGCTGATGACATTGGAATTTTAGACCTCTTGCATAAATCAAAAATACAGAACCCCATCCCACATTTGAATAAAGCAAACGCTCCCCTCCCCGCTTGCAGGAAGGGATTGGGAGTAAAGTGTTAGGGACTTTTGCAAGAGGTCTAATGCCAAAAAGCTGATGTCAATCCTAGCCATTTTTCTAGGGTGAATTCTCCCCATTTTTCCGATGTCATCTGTGTTGAGAAAACGGCACGATATGAACATCTAAGAACGTTTGCACAAAAATCTTATGTCTTCATTACTGGCTTTATCCAACAGTTTAGCTGACACCGTAGAACAAGCTGGGAATGCTGTGGTTGCGGTAAATGGGGGTACTCGTGTTTCCCCAAGCGGCATTCACTGGCGTAATGGCATCATTGTTACCTCTGATGAGTGCCTCCAGCGCTATGACGATATCACCATTACCTTATCAAATGGTAGCACTGCACCAGTAACACTCATTGGTCATGACTCTAGCACCGATATCGCTGTTTTTAAACTAGAAAATGTCGAAATACCTGTGGCTAAAGTTGGCGATGCCAAAACGCTGAAAGTCGGTCATTTGGTGTTAGGACTGGCAAGAGGTAGCGAAGGTGACTTAAGGGCGGCGATGGGTGCGGTGAGCGTGGTTAGCGGTGCTTGGCGAAGTATGAGTGGTGGCAATATTGACCAATTCATCCGCCCAGACATTACCCTTTACTCTGGCTTTGCAGGTGGGCCGCTGGTAGATGCTGCTGGTTTTGTGGTAGGCATGAATACATCGGGGCGGCGTGGTACTGCTCTGACTATTCCTACTGCTACAGTCGATCGCGTGGTTGACCAATTAGTAGCAAAAGGACGCATTTCTAAGGGCTACTTGGGTGTGGGAATGCAACCAGTACGTTTACCAAAGAACTTGAAAACTGCTCTCAATTTAACTTCTGCAACTGGAGTAATTGTCGTTAATGTTGAGCCTTCCGGGCCTGCTGACAATGCAGGTGTGCTGCTTGGCGATGTTTTGGTAAGGTTCGATGGCGTAACTGTGGGCGATACAGGTGATGTACTGGGGCTACTCAATAGTGGCGATCGCATTGGTAAAGCTGTCAACGTGCAAGTTATCCGGGGTGGAGTGTTAGTTGAGTTAGCGATCGCAGTTGGCGAACGACCTACTAAGGAGGTATAATCTCCATTTGCGATGGGTTTAACTAACTCTGTCAAGATTTATCTAAATTTTCTCTTCATTCGAGCTTTGAACTCGGAAGTTGCACCTTTTTACTCGAACGTTGAGCCTCTGAACTCGGAAGTTGCACCTTTTTACTCGAACGTTGAGCCTTTGAACTCGGAAGTTGCACCTTTTTGCTCGAATGTTGAGCTTCTGAACTCGCAACGCTCACTGATTCTACTTTGACATGCTTAAAAATTGTATAACATGGCAAACATAACATTAACTAACATCGCTGCTGAATTAACAGAGGTAGCTGCTAAACTACGCCTACGCACTGTTAAAATCAAAAGCGGCTCTCTGGGAGTCGGTTCCGGTGTAATTTGGCAATCTGACGGACTAATTATCACTAATGCCCATGTCGCAACCAGCAACCGCGCAACTGTGGAATTGGCAGACGGAAGGGTATTTGATGCGGTGCGTACACAATTTGATCCACAGCAGGATTTAGCAGCCCTGAAAATTGTCGCCACTAATTTAACTGCTGCAACCATTGGCAATTCTGAGGCGCTACGAGTGGGTGAATTAGTTTTGGCGGTGGGTAATCCCTTTGCTGACAGTGGTGCTGTGACAACTGGAATTATCCATGCAAATAATCCACGGGCTGTTATGGCTGATTTGCAGCTGTATCCTGGAAATTCTGGGGGGCCGCTTGCCGACTGTCAAGGCCTTGTCGTGGGAATTAACACCATGATTGTTAATGGTTTGGCTGTCGCAGTTCCCAGCAATACTGTAGAGCGTTTTTTACAGGGTAATAGTCGTCCGCAACTGGGAGTTACACTGCAACCTGTGCTTTTAGGTAGGCGTAGCTTGGGTTTATTGGTGTTGTCAATTCTACCTAACAGTGCGGCGGAAACTGCTGGTGTGCAAATCGGCGATGTTTTAATTGGAGTTTCCGGGCGATTATTTACTAGCATGAATGATTTAACTAAATATCTCCATGACAGTAAAGGATCTGTACCGCTACAACTCCTACGCGGTGGGAAGCAATTCGTGATTTATGTTGACGTACAGTCTGGTAAAACTGCTGTGGAGGCGACATGATCCGAGTGATGGTAGTTGCTACTTCCCCTGTAGTGCGGGCAGGGTTATCAGCTGTGGTGACTACCAATCCTCGGCTGACGGTTGTGGGGAGTGCATCCGATTTGGATGTATTGGCGAGTGAAGTTGGGCAATTACAACCAGATGTGGTGCTGGTAGATTTGAGTAACAATCTTCAACAAGCGGTGTGGGAAAAATTGCTGATTATTCAAGAACAGCAATATCCATTAGGAATAATCGTCATTGTTGAAGAACTCGACAGTATCGACTTAGAAACGGGATTACGTTCTGGTATCCGGGGGATATTGCCCAGTACTAGCACAGAGTCAGAAATTGTTGCTGCTGTGGAGGCGATCGCTTTTGGTTTGGTGGTGCTGCACCCGGATGCTATAGAATTATTATCTATCCGGGAAAAAGTAGTGACAAATCCCGTACAAACCTTGACACCACGGGAGATAGAGGTTTTAGGTATGCTTGGTTCTGGGTTGGGGAATAAAGCGATCGCTAAACAATTACACATTTCTGAGCATACAGTCAAATTTCATCTCTCATCTATTTTTCAAAAGCTCAGTGTCTCCAGTCGCACCGAGGCTGTTGCTGTGGGTGTGCGACTGGGTTTGATTATGCTTTGATCTGTAGTGATTATCAGTTGAATGCAATTGATCGTGAGCTTAGGGACTGACAAAAAATCAATTATCCAAAATTATTTATACATTTGTAGGGGCGCAAGGCCTTGCGCCCCTACTTAGATCGTGTCTAACCAGCGCTTGAAGTCTTCTCGGTCTTAAAGGGGTACACCGAGAATTTATGCTCGTGATATCCTTTATTGATGACACGCCCTCAACGCATACATTTCTACGATTGAAAGAATTACCATGACTTCTGACAAACATTCTGTATCCTTGGATGACGCACGACGAATACTAGCGGCTGGAGAAGCGAAGGCTCGTGCAATCGGACAACCAATGAATCTTGCGGTTGTTGATGCTGGCGGGAATCTTGTTGCTCATATTCGTATGGATGGTGCGTGGATCGGAAGTATCGATATCTCAATTAACAAAGCATTTACTGCTCGTGCGTTTGATCTCTCTACCAAATCCCTTGCTGAGGATGCTCAACCAGGAAAACAATTTTATGGTATTCACGCCTCAAATGGAGGAAGAATCATGATCTTTGCCGGCGGTATACCACTTCAACGCGATGAGCAGATAGTTGGTGCGATCGGAGTAAGTGGTGGTAGCGGTGAACAGGATCAAGCTGTAGCTGAGGCAGCTGTCGCAGCTTTCTAATACCATTAGTAACTTACGCACGCTCTACAAATTCTTCTCTGCGAGACGCTGCGCGTTGGCGGAGCCTCTCCAAGAGTTGGCGTTCTTCTCTAACGAGACGCTACGCGTTGGCGTCTTCTCTACGAGACGCTACGCGTTGGCGGAAGCCTCTCGTAGAGAAGGCGGTTCGATAAATTAAGCTTTTGGGCGATTTTTGCGTAAGTCCTAACCATTACACTAGTACCGCAAGGCGGAAGTCAAAAGTCAAAAGTCATGCATAATTGTATTCCAAGCTCTTGCGCCATTTGAAATGGTATGTTTATTTCCGCCGTGTTGTACTAGATGCCCTACATTCCCAAATAAAAACTTGCAATTGTTCTCAAAGCGTCCTTTGCGCGTCTGGTAGAGAAGTGACGTGACATACAACCTCCAATGAGGGCATGGTGTATATATCACATTTGATTCATTACTTGTATGAACATTTTAATGCTATCTTCCACCTTTCCTTACCCACCAACGCGCGGGGGAACCCAAGTCAGAACATTTAATTTACTTAAATACCTAAGTCAACGCCATAATGTTACCCTCGTGACTCAACGTGAAGGCGATGTTACAGACGCAGAAGTAGCAGGATTACGCGATTGTGTGGATCATCTAGCCATTTTTGAACGCCCACCAGATTCTCGAACCACCGGAATATTGCAGAAAATACAGCGATTTGGTAGATTTTTGCAGCAAGGGACACCGCCAAGCGTACTTAATCGCTACTCAGTTGAGATGCAAACATGGGTTGATAACTGGGTGGAAGCGGGAAAATGCGATGTAATTACCTGCGAACATAGCGTCAATGAAATTTATGTGCGTTCATATTTTCCCAAACAGCTAAAAACCATAGTTAATGTTCATAGTTCTGTTTACGCTACCTGTCGAAACCAATTAGCAACAGGCATTTCGGAAAATTCACTTAGAGATAAAATTAATTTGCCACTTTTGCGGCGTTATGAGCAAAACTACTGTGCTAAATTTTCAGCAATTGTTGCGACAACAGAAGAAGATAAAATTCAACTACAAGAATTTAACCCCAATAGTGAAATTACAGTTATTCCCAATGGTGTAGATTTAGTTTCTTTCCCTAACCGTACCATCGATCCAGGAGGACATCGCCTAATTTTTATTGGCGCAATGGATAATTTAGCAAATATTGATGCTGTCTGCTTTTTCAGCAACGAAGTTTTGCCAGAAATTCAAAAATTGTATCCCGATACAACTTTCGATATTGTCGGTTCTCATCCGGTAGCAGAAGTTTTAGCACTTGATAAAAAACCAGGGATTAATGTGCTTGGGCGTGTACCTTCGATGGCAGAATATTTACATCAAGCCACCATCTGCGTTGTACCAATGCGGACGGGGTTTGGGATTAAAAATAAAACTTTAGAAGCAATGGCAGCTGGTATACCTGTAGTAGCGAGCGATCGCGGTTTAGAAGGATTAGCTGTAGATGCTGCTAGTCATCCATTACGGGCATTACGAGCCAATAAATCGGCAGAGTACGTCACCGCTATTAGTCAACTATTCGATCGTCCACATCTGCGTTCAGAATTGTCTCACAACGGCAGACAACTAGTAGAAACAGAATTCACTTGGGATATTGCTGGTAAAAGCTATGAACAAGTTTGTCTTAGGAGATAGTAATACTAATTAGTCAAGTCGCTTCGCTCCAATTCGTAATTACTAATTCGTAATTCGTAATTGATACCCCATACATAAATGTAGGGGCTTGAACTTCCGATGCAGAGCATTTCTATATTTTCCATAACTGAAGTTAGGGGCTTGAAACCATAAATTACGAATTACGAATTATTTGGTCATTAGCACATACATAAAACTTTCTTGTTTCTGTGGGACAAATATATGTAGAGACGTTGCATTGCAACATCTCTATATCGGTTGTGCAAATTATCTTATCTAAATCGTATTGGTTTTTAGTTAGCTGGTGAATAGGCACGTCAATTATTGTCAAATCTAGTCGAACAACCTAACACAAGTAATTTTTTTTGCTTACGTTTCTTCTTATTTTCGAGAGTAATCAAATAATTATCAACGTAGCGAAAAGCAGCTGCACCGTCGTAATCAGCAATAGCGATAGCTTGCAAGAAAACCTTTGAGGGAATTTCAAACCCTAAAAATTTTTCTGTTAAAATTAATAAATCTTCATTTGTGGCAGGAAAAGTAGTTTCTTCTGCCTCTTCTGAATCAGAAAATATATCATCAATTAATGCCTTATACACTTTGTACCTCCCCAAAAGCATAAGATGCAAAGCCTGTAATGAAGTTTAGCTGCTGATCGCGAGTTTGTAAGTTAACAGGGAGTTCAGTACCAGGACATCCGATTTCCCGTAAAATTTCCAAACAATAAGCACCGAGTTGAGTGTATGGAGCTTGCTCCAATTCTTGAGCTACTTCTAGAGCCATCTCCAAATTGACTTGGATAACCGTCTTTACAGGGTTGGTCATAAATCCGCCCTAATAAACTGGATGCTCTAAGTTTTGATCGCAATCACAAATAGCGTAACGGTGTTTTTGCGGAATTTATGAAGAGGGGAAATTAAAGTATCAGCGCATTTGCGGTAATGTACCCAAAGTTATGCAAACTAGGCTCAAGGCTAGGCAATTTCTATCTAAGTGCGATGCCTATTTAAATACGTATAAATATGTATAAATATTCCAATCTTATTGCCAATATACTTGCTTTTTGTGGGATAGACCGAAAAGCCCACCCCACAATACTGGATAGCTGATTTGTTATAAATCCCTGACATTTAGTTTTGCAGAGTAGTTTAACACAAGCCACTACCAGATTGCATCCCTTCTGCCACCTTCACGCTTTGACCTTAGCTTTAGACCAGATACCATTTTCATCTTCATCATATTGCTGGTGAATAGTCTCCCAAGCAGCTTGTTCAGCTGCAAGCTCGTCACTTTTTTCTTTGAATACAGCATTATAGCGCTCAATGAATGTACTCTGGGCTTCATCAGAAAGATGAGCGCGAACTTCAGGAGACAAGTCTGCTGGACTGTTGCACTGTCCAGAACAAGAACGAGCCAGAGTTTTCTCAATTGTGTGAATTTCTTCGCCACCAGCACTTTCGAGCAGCAATTGCAACTCGCCGGTGCGATCGCTCGGAACTTCTGCCATCACGAAAAATTCGCCAGCTTGTAAGCGAGTTTGGTAGATAGCCGCTTTATCTTCTGGCATTCCCAAAGTAGTTAGAACCGATACTAGACCGGCACCTGCACTATCTGCGATCGCTCCGCTAGCAGCTCCCAACAGCACTGCACCAATAGGCCCTGCTGCTACAATTAGGGCCGACAAAGGGAATAAACAATACGCCTACACCGGTAAGCAAGCTGAGAAACGAACCAAACAAGGAACCAAAAACTGCTCCTGTTCTCAAACCTCCCACAATCACATCTTTTTTACTAATAAAGCCAGCGATTCTGGTTTCTGACTGGAAATTTCTGCCCATGACCGAAATATGATCTCTAGGCACACCCCTATCTAATAAACGTCGAATTACATCATCAATTTGCTTCTGCTCTTTGAATACAGCAGAAATAGTACGTTCTGCTTGATATACTTCTGCCACTTAAAAACTCCTTATATTACGTTCTTTTTGCAATGAAGATGGTCAATCAATTTTGGATTTTAGATTAACTGCACTTATCAGAGGGAACCACTGCGGTAGATAAATTCCCTGGCATAAAAAAGCCAACCGTATGGTTGGATCTCATGACTTGAGAAGACTTACGTTAAGTGGCGTTAGCGCATGAAAACCAATTTTCAATTCCAAAATCCAAAATCCTAAACTGGCGAGGTAAATGAGTAGATACAGACACAATAGCGCTCAGTTAAAAAAATTGCAGGTTGGATGAACGAAGTAAAACCCAACAAATTGACGGAAGTGTTGGGTTTTGTTTCTCAACCAACCTACGTAGAAGTTGAGTTTTGGGCTTAACTGAACTGTATTGGATGCAGGCAGATTAATTCTTTCACATCAATTGAGGGAAGAATTAATCCTCCCTCAGCATCCTTGACTCAGATGTTATGAGTATGAGCTATACACCTACGGGAGTCTTAGCCCCTGCTGCTGGCTGTCTACCATCTGCATCTATTGCCTCGCCTTCAATAAATGAACGCAGCATCCAAGCTATCTCTTCATGCTGTTCGAGTAGTCCAGTCAAAAAGTCGGCAGTTCCCTGATCGTGGAACTTTTCACCAGACTGATCCACATGGTCTCTCAAATTACGAATAACCTGCTCGTGATCGTCCACTAAATTAGCTACCATCCCTGTTGCAGTGGGCACACTACCAGCATGTTCCTTGAGGGTAGCAATCTTGAGAAATCCCTCTAATGAGCCAACTGGATAACCGCCCAAAGCACGAATCCGCTCTGCCAAAGCATCAATATTTAGAGTCAGCTTTTGATAGTGTTCTTCCCAAAGCTGGTGCAAAGAGCGGAACTGAGGGCCCACGACATCCCAGTGATACTTTTTGGTTTTCACCAGCAGTAAATAGGCATCTGCCAAATCTTGATTTAACAGATTAATTACACCTTGACGCTGTTCGTCCGTCAAACCAATGTTTATCGCACGCATTGTTTTCCATCCCTAAGCAAACTTATTTATTAATTTGCCAAATTTTCCACATAATCCACATCAACCAAAGGAAATATTATGAGTTGAGATTAATTATTACATTACATAGTTATACCTATGCCTTAATAGGTAGTACTCTTCAATCGATAGATAATTTATCAATTAGCTATATATCCTTGCTTTTTACTAGCTAAAAAAATAAATAGAGATATTAAGATAATAAGTAGTAATGGGTAATTGCTTTTACGCAATCACCCATTACTAATGATAAATTACCAAGGTATCAACTCTGTTACTTACCTGTAACTTTATCCAACACATTCTTTATATTTTCTTCCACAGATTTTGCACCCTGAGAATTTTCAGGACTCTTTTGCTTATCAATATCAGCCGCTCCCTGAACCTCATTGAGTCCTTGGCTAGTCTCCTTTTGAGTCTCTTTCAATCCTTCTGGTGGTTCTTTGGCGGCTTCGTCAGTTTTACGCTGAATGTCAAGCAGTTGTGTAGTACCTTCGGTGGGATTACTTTGGTAGCTATCGATTGCAAAAGCAGGAAAAGCATTAGAGAATAATACTAGGGCGCAAGTAAAAGCCACTACTAGAAAACGCACTGGACGGAAAATAGATAAAACAGAAGTAATCATCTTCATTTGAAATCCTCGATAACAGCTTTTAACAACGCAGAACTTTTACTGAAAGAGCGAAGCATCTACCTTTAGTTAGCAATTTTAAGCAATAATATAAACTGGCAAGCTCCGCTTCAATTTAAAAGTTCTTGAAAAACGAACCTGATGAAAAAACTTCTTTTTTCTTTCTGCATCGGATTAGTAAGGGATAATAAGCAAATACCACCTTAACTCTTTAGCAAAATCATTAGATTTCACAAAATCATTAGATTTGATAATTGAAATCCTTTATTTTAGGTTCCCTGTTTACACTTTTACTTTGAAAAAGCTAAGGTCTGCATCAATCTCTAGAATGAAGTTTACTGCATCTTTAGTTGCAATAAAATCAGTCTCTAGGTATATCGACTTAATCTAGTTTTGGCAGGTTAATGGCTGCACTATTTATGTTCAGTTAGCTCGACTTTATCCAATCAAAGGAATTTAAAGAATATGCATTTCAGAGGAAATTTGTAAAGTATTAATTTATATAAAGATTAAACCTCTTGCATAAATCAAAAATAAAGAACCACACCCCGCATTTGAGTAAAGCAAACGCTCCCCAAGGCATCGGGGGTGTTAGGGACTTTTGCAAGAGGTCTATTCTCCTTAATCCCCTTTCATAAAAGGAGAAAAATAAATCTTTTCTTTAAACTTGATAAGTCTGCCTTATTACTTTTTCTATTGAACTTATGCGATGGAACATTTCTATTAATTCATGGGATCTTGTTTTTCGCTTTGCTAGCATTACTTTTAAGGGCGTTAAATAATGAACATCTGTGTCATCTCCTAAAGCAACTTCGGCTGCTTGCAAGACTTTTGCCGCATTCTTAAAAATATCTTCGTTTGCAAACGCTTCTTTTGCAGAAAGTTGGTGTAACGCTGCATCGGGTACAGTTGCTCTACCCGGTAAGGTTTCATCTAACACCAAACCCTTCAATAATATTAGCAAAGCCGCATAGATTAAAAAATCATCACAACTATCACAAGCCTTAAATTCGATGCGTCCCACTTCAGCCGGAATGCGGGCAATTTTTGTTAAGGCAGGTATGCTATTAATCAGTTGTTCTTCTTTTTGAACAAAAACCAGAGTAGCTGGTCTTTTTCCAGTTCTGATAAATGTTCGTACCGATAGTCCATCCCATAAACCTCCATTATAAAAGGGAGAGCTATAACTAAAAGGAACGATATAGGGACTGTAATAAGTTAACTTTCTGCCAATATCAATCACATCTTCAGTTGACAAATCTGCTACTGAAATATTTAAATCTGGCCCATAAGATACCATGTGAATATTAGCAGTTTGTTCGTCCGGATAAGCTTCTAGCTGTTTGATTTCATAATTGTTTAATGGGGGTTGAGGCTCAAAAGCTGGATTGTAGGGATTGAAACTAACCAAAACTGGTGATAAGCTAAAATCAGCGGCAACCTCACGTAGCAAGTCAAAACTTTCTGATAATTCATTAATAGCGCCTTGAATATTAGAATGGATAGTTGTTCTAATTTCAATACCTTTAACATGACAGTCGATCACTTTATCAGAATCCGCAAATCTTTCAAATCCCTCAATGTACCATCTCTTCATCTTAATACCCGCATCGCCAACGCGGAGTTGAGGATAGTCACTGGGGTATATAGGTAGCCTTTCAATAATTTGATTGAAATCAGCAAATTTTGTGTGGGAAAAATCAGCAAACTTTCCTTCATTGTTCAAGAAAGCGACTTCATGTTCAATGCCAAAAAAAAACATTATATATACCTTAATTTTTTAGAGTTAACTAATTTCCTTCATTAATGCTAAGCGATCGCAATTCCACAGAAAACGAAGTAGCATCAGTAAACAATTCATTAGAGAAAAACGTCGGCGATATTTAGCTGGCAGGTTCACATACTTAAAAAATTCCATACCTCTGTAGCGCAAATTACGGTCTTGAACCTTATAAATATTTGAGATACTCCAATCAAATTCACTTTAAATAGAAAAATTATCAACAACGGTACAAATGGATTTTACCTTAAGACCGACTGTTGCAATTTGAAAACTTCTCTGATTTATTTTTCTGTGCTGTTTCCACTATCTTCATAGTCACTGGGTAGGCTAGCTTAGTAGTGACTGAGGAAAGCTTGAGACGTGAGTTTATGACAAGTACCGTTCAATCCCCCTACAGCAACGAACAGATTGCTGCTTGGTTGCGTGGACTGCTCACCATTGCTTGGGCAGATGGTAATTTTGACGATCAAGAACAGGAATTAATTGCCAGCATCACCAAAAATGAATTAGCTCCTAAGATTAAATGCGACTCACTAGAGATAATTACTCCAGAGGAATTAGCCGCAGCCTTGGGTAAAGGTACACTAGCCGCGGAAAATTTCTTAAGGACAGCGGTGATGGTAGCGATCGCAGATGGTACTTATTCTGCCAGCGAAGATAAGATTCTGCAACAGTTTTGTCAAGCCTTGGAACAACCAGAGAAGTTGTTGGAAGCCCTTCGCCACACTTTGGAACACCCACAGCTTATCCCCACTATCGCCAGCACTGGGCTGACAAAGCGTCAAATCAATGCCCTACACCCCCTGGGTGACTGGCTCGATGGGCTAGATATCCAAGACCCAAGAGTAGCCCGCTTTTTGTGTAAAATGATTCCCGCCCAGTGTCCTTTTGAACGGGATGTCACCCTATTTGGACGCAAGATTGTGCATATCCCACCGATGTGTAAAATTAACCCGTTATATGAGCAACTGGTGGGCTTACGTTTCCGCGCCCTCTCCTATTTAGCAGATAAATGCGGTGAAGATGTTTCACCATATATTTGAGTAGGGAGTAGGGTGTGAGGGAGCAGGGGAGCAGGGGAGCAGGGGACAAGGG